>DMJQ01000016.1:4941-14012 GCA_003457065.1 Clostridiales bacterium | reverse complement strand
CAAAAATAAAATTGCCATCATAAGTATGTTGAAATTAATAACAAGGAGCATGGATGAAGGTGCAATCATCATCAACAATGAAGGAAATGTGGATACAATCAATGTAAGTGCCAAGAAGCAGCTTGGAATTACAAGAATTATCAATAATGAAAAAATATATATTGAACCAACGGGGGACACGGTAAACAACAGCAAGGAATACAGAGTCAGAATCGNNGATATTTATGATGTGCCTGAAAATCCAATATATAAGCAGGTCATGCTGTTTAAAGATTTAAATAATGTTCAGTCCAATATCTATGCTATGACGTCTACGGTAAATGCGGTCAATACGGATAAAATTGTGGGCAGCAGCGAAAAAACAATTAAGCTTAAGGAAGAAATCAAAAAAGTGGCCAATTCATTTTCAACGGTTTTTNNCCTTTTATTGCGATTAACTGTGCGGCAATTCCGGACCAGCTGCTGGAGAGTGAACTTTTTGGATATGAAGGAGGAACGTTTACAGGAGGCAGGAAGGAGGGAAAGGCAGGAATTTTTGAAATTGCCGGAGGCGGGACCGTATTTCTGGATGAGATAGGAGATATGCCTATTTACCTGCAGTCTAAATTGCTGAGGGTGATTCAGGACAAGAAAGTGATAAGAATTGGTTCAAATCAGGTTATTCCGCTGGATGTAAGGATAATTGCCGCAACGAACAAGGATTTAAGACAGATGATTAATGAGAATAAGTTCCGTGAGGATTTATATTACAGGCTTAACGTTATACCAATAGAAATTCCGCCCCTCAGGGAAAGAAAAGAAGACATAAAAGATCTGATATATCATTTCGTACATTATTACAGGAAGATGTTCGGCAAGAATTTCATAAAAATAGAGGATGAAACCATGAACAAGCTCATGGATTATCCATGGTACGGGAATGTGATAGAATTGGAAAACACGGTTGAGTTCATGGTCAATATGATGGAGCAGGGGATTATCAACGACAGTGCACTGCCTATAAATATCAGAAAAAAAAGTTACAGCAGGAATATAAAAAGCGATAAAATAAAGACGTTGAAGGAAACCGAGCAGGAAGAAATTCAAAGAGCGATCGAATATTTTGGAAACACAACAGAAGGAAAAATCGAAGCTGCCAATGCGTTAGGTATTGGTATTGCAACATTGTATAGAAAATTACAATAAAAGTCATACAAAACTCCCGTAGGAAATAAGAGGCAGGGAGTTTTTTTATTTTATAAAATTATCAAAATGATAATTATTTTTTTAACTAATGTAATTCGTGTTCATTAAAAAAGTCTTTTATCGTTGCTTAAAATTGTTTATTTAATGAGAAAAACGTTGTAATATCAAGCAATTAACTTCCGGATGCCTAAATATCATATATGTTAAAAATTTGTTTATTTTTAAATTATCACTTTGATAATGTTTATCAAAATGATAATTTTGAATGAATAAAAGCAAAAAATAAAAAAATCTATTAAAAATTAGAAATAAAAAAACGTTGAGATTTCAATGAATAATTTTTTGATATTAAATAAAACTAACTTAGAAAGATAAAAAAACTGGCATGAAAATTGCTTATGTAAATAGTATAAAATTATTTCTATGGAAAGGTAATAAAAATGGCTGTTAAATATGATTTAGTACAAAATGATATTTCAAAAAGAAAAAAAACCAATCTGGATTTCCTGAATGAGGATGTAGCTAAAAAAGTTCTTAAATATCATTCAAGCTTTGAGCAGTATACGGAAACTCCCTTGGTTGAATTGAAGGAATTAGCAGAGTATTTGGGTTTAAATGGTATTTTTATCAAAGATGAATCCTACAGATTTGGCCTTAACGCATTTAAAGTATTAGGCGGAAGTTATACAATCGGTCAATATATTGCTAAAAAGTTAGGAAAAGACATATCCGAACTTCCATACAAGACATTGATTTCGGATGAGGTCAAGAAAGAATTAGGTGATTTAACATTTATTACGGCAACAGACGGGAATCACGGAAGAGGAATTGCCTGGACTGCCCAGCAGTTAAAGCAGAACGCAATTGTCTACATGCCGAAGGGAAGTGCTCTTGAGAGGCGTGACAGAATCAGGGCACATGGTGCCAAATGTGAAATAACAGAATGGAACTATGACGATACGGTAAGATACTGCAATGAATTAGCTGAAAAGAATGGTTATGTAATGGTTCAGGATACATCGTGGCCGGGCTATGAAGAGCTTCCCAGATGGATTATGCAGGGATATATGACAATGGCATATGAAGCCTACCTGAAGCTTAAGAAAGAAAACAAGAAGCCAACACATATATTCCTGCAGGCAGGAGTTGGTTCAATGGCATCAGGAATATGCGGTTTCTTTTCAGCAGTATATGCTGACGACAAGCCGATAATCACAATAGTAGAGCCTGATAAGGCAGCTTGTCTTTTTAAAACGGCAAAAGCCGATGACGGAAGACTTCATCCTGTGACAGGTGAAATGAATACCATAATGGCCGGTCTTGCGTGCGGTGAGCCTATTACAATCGGGTGGCCTGTTCTTAATGCAAATGCCGAAAACTTCTTATCGATACCCGAAGAAACGGCAGCTCACGGAATGAGAGTTCTCGGTAATCCGCTTAAGGGAGATGAAAGAGTAATTTCCGGAGAAAGCGGAGCAGCAACCATGGGAGTTGTTTCACAGGTGATGAGACTGGAAGAGCTGAAGAACATCAGAGAGGCATTGAAGCTTGACGAAAATTCGGTAGTATTATTATTCAGCACGGAAGGCGACACTTATTTTGAAGGCTACAGAGACATAGTTTGGAATGGATTATACCCAAATAAATAAAGTATATGCAAAGGGAGAAAGAACATGAACTTCAATGAATTATTGGAAAAGTTAAAAAAATTGGATTACAAAGATCTTTATCACAACGATTTTTTCTTAACATGGGATAAAACTCAGAAAGAATTGGAAGCAATATTTACTGTTGCTGATACTCTCAGATATTTAAGAGAAAACAACATCAGTCCGAAAATATTTGATTCTGGATTAGGAATTTCACTGTTCAGAGACAATTCCACAAGAACGAGATTTTCATTTGCTTCGGCATGCAACATGCTGGGACTTGAGATTCAGGATCTGGATGAAGGAAAGTCACAGATAGCTCATGGTGAAACAGTAAAAGAAACCTCTAATATGATTTCATTCATGGCAGACGTAATCGGTATTCGTGATGACATGTATATCGGAAAAGGCCACACATACCAGAAAGCAGTTGCGGAATATGTTGAAGAAGGCTTCAAAGACGGTGTATTGGAACAAAGACCAACCGTAGTAAACCTTCAGTGCGATATTGACCACCCGACACAGGCAATGGCCGATACGCTGCATCTGATACATGAATTCGGCGGAATAGAAAATCTTAAAGGAAAGAAAGTTGCCATGACCTGGGCTTATTCACCGTCATATGGCAAGCCGTTGTCGGTTCCTCAGGGTATCATCGGTCTTCTTACAAGGTTTGGAATGGACGTGGTGCTGGCTCATCCCGAAGGATATGAGGTTATGCCGGAAGTTGAGGAAATCGCAAGAAAAAATGCCGAGCAGTACGGCGGAAAATTTACAAAGACAAATGATATGGCAGAAGCATTCAAAGATGCCGATATAGTATATCCAAAGAGCTGGGCTCCGTTTGCTGCAATGGAAGAAAGAACAAATCTATACGGCGAAGGAAAATTCGATGAAATTAATGTGCTGGAAAAGAAACTTCTTGCACAAAATGCAGAGCACAAAGACTGGGCATGCACTGAAGAAATGATGAAATTGACAAAGGACGGCAAAGCTTTATACCTTCACTGCCTGCCGGCAGATATTACGGGAGTGAGTTGTGAGACAGGCGAAGTTGATGCAACCGTATTTGACAGATACAGAGTTCCTCTCTACAAAGAAGCAAGCTATAAGCCGTACATCATAGCTGCAATGATCTTCATGCAAAAAGTTAAAAACCCGGAAGAAACACTGCAGAAATTGGTTGACAAAAACAAGGCAAGATTAGAAAGATAAACCGGAGGAAGAAAATGAGTGCAAATTTAGATTTTAAGAAAATTAATGAAGCCGCACAGGGTTATGAAAAAGCCATGACTAAATTCTTACGTGACTTAGTCCGTATACCCGGTGAAAGCTGCGACGAGAAAGGCCATATTGACCGCATAGCGGAAGAAATGAGAGCCGTTGGTTTTGACAAGGTGGAAATAGATCCAATGGGAAATGTTCTGGGCTACATGGGAACAGGCAAAACGCTGATTGGTTTTGATGCACATATTGATACTGTAGGTATTGGAAACAGAGCCAACTGGGAATTTGATCCTTATGAAGGCTTTGAATCGGCAACTGAAATCGGCGGCCGCGGAACATCAGACCAGCTGGGCGGCATCGTATCGTCTGTATATGGTGCGAAAATAATGAAAGACTTAGGCATTTTAAGTGACAAATATACGGCGCTGGTAGTTGGCACTGTCCAGGAAGAAGACTGTGACGGATTATGCTGGGAATATATTATTAAAGAAGACAAAGTAAGACCGGAATTTGTGGTATCTACAGAACCGACTGATGGCGGCATCTACAGAGGACAGCGCGGACGTATGGAAATTCGTGTTGATGTTCAGGGAGTTTCATGCCACGGATCTGCTCCTGAAAGAGGAGACAACGCAATTTACAAGATGGCTGAAATTCTTACGAATATTCGCGACCTTAACGAAAATGACGGTGCTGACGACAAGGAAATCAAAGGCCTGATTAAAATGCTTGATGAAAAATACAACCCGGATTGGAAAGAAGCACGTTTCTTAGGAAGAGGCACTGTAACCACATCCGAAATATTCTTTACATCACCGAGCCGCTGCGCAGTGGCAGATTCATGCTCAATTTCATTGGATCGCCGCATGACGGCAGGTGAAACATGGGAAAGCTGTCTGGATGAAATCCGAGCTCTTCCGGCAGTAAAAAAATACAATGCTACAGTCAGCATGTATAACTATGAAAGACCAAGCTACACAGGATTGGTATATCCGATTGAATGCTACTTCCCGACATGGGTAATTCCTGAGGATCATGCTGTGACAAAAGCGATGGAAGAAGCTTACACAAACCTTTACGGCACAGCACGCGTCGGCTCTGAAGAAACAGTTGCGATGAGAAAAGTTCGTCCGCTTACTGACAAATGGACGTTCTCAACAAACGGCGTTTCAATAATGGGACGTAACGGTATTCCATGCATAGGATTCGGACCCGGAGCAGAAGCTCAGGCACATGCGCCGAACGAAAAAACATGGAAATCAGATTTGGTGAGATGTGCTGCCGTTTATGCCGCACTTCCGGCAATATATACAGAAAATAAGTAAACAGATACCAGGGACGGAAACTCCGTCCCANNGAGTACCTTATTGAGGATTGCTTGCAGGATTATTACACGAAGGGGAAAATACTTGAAATAGACAAAAAGGACTTTTTCGTAAATGTGGATGATAATCTTAAAATGACTTTTAACAATGAGTATTTAAGATATCCTGTGGGACCCGCTGCAGGACCACACACACAATTGGCTCAGAATTTATTAGCTGCGTATCTGACAGGCGCAAGATTTTTTGAGCTTAAGACGGTACAGGTCATTGACGGTGCAGAAATGCGTTCCATGATTGAAAAACCATGCATTGACGTAAAAAATGCGGGCTACAATGTGGAATGGTCTACGGAACTTACCGTGGAAGAGGCTGCAGATGAATATATAAAGGGTTCGGTTTTGCTCCAGGTTATGGCTGTTGAGCTGGGATTGTCAGACATAAAGGATTTCGTGTTCAATATCAGCGTAGGATACACGCTTGAAGGAATTCAGTCTAAAAAAATATCTGAATTTATAGACAATTTAAAGAATGCAGAAAACACAGAAATATTTAAGGAATGTAAAAAAGTTTTAAAGGAAAACATAAGTAAATTTAAAAGATTCAGACTTGAAGACATAGATAAGATTTCTTCTGAAATTACCAATACCGTAACACTTTCGACAATGCATGGTGCAAAACCCGAAGAAATTTTAGATATAGTAAAATATTTAATAACTGATAAAAAAATAAATACATTTATAAAATGCAATCCCACACTTTTAGGATATGAAAATGTGAGGAAAGTTCTGGACAATTCAGGGTATGATGATATAGTCATACGAAAAGAGGATTTTGAGCAGGATTTAAAATTTGACATGGCTGTTGAAATTGTCAGGAAATTGAAAAGGCTCGGGAAAGAAAATTCGGTGTTTGTGGGAATAAAATTAACAAACACACTGCCTGTATATAATTCAAGAAAGATTCTTCCCGGCGAGAGCATGTATTTATCGGGAAAACCATTGTATCCTATAGCCATGGGCGTAGCGGAGATGTTTGCGGAAAGTTTTGACGGAGATATTCACATATCCCTGTCGGGCGGAATCGATAAGAACAATGCTGCATCTGTTCTGAAAACAGGCATCGCACCGCTTACGATTTCAACGCTGTTATTGAAGCCGGGCGGATACAAGAATTTGAAATCTATATTGGATAAAGTATCCCAAGAGCATATGGAATTCAATAAGATTGATGTGGATGCGGTCAAAGAGGTAGCAGATCATGCGAAAAACGATGGTAACTACAAAAATAAAGGTGACGGCAGGTACCTAAAAGATACATTGCCAACATACGACTGCTTCAAGGTTAATTGCGGAATATGTGTTGACGTTTGTCCAAACCGTGCAAACATGAGAGTCTATGATGACAGATTCAGCTCCGCATATCAGATTGTCCATATAGAGAACAGGTGCAATGAGTGCGATAACTGCCATACATTCTGCACAAGAGGCGGTTTCCCGTACCTGAAGAAAGTAACTTTATTTGAAAACGCAGAAGAGTTTGAAAATTCTGATAACACAGGCTTTCTTAAAATAGAAGGCGGCAAGTTCCAGCTGAGGGACGAAGATAAAAACGAATATGTTTATGATATGAATGAGTCGGGTAAAGATAAGAAATCGATTGAAAAGTTGCTTGAAAAGATGATAAGTGATTATCCGTACTTAGTAAAATAGCAGCACCCGTTATGTTATAGGAGGAAAAATGAACAAAAAAGTAGTTGTAGCACTGGGCGGAAATGCCCTTGGAAGCACATTGGCAGAACAGATGGCGGCCGTCAGAAATACCGCAAAAGCAATAGCGGATCTGACTGAGTCAGGATTTGACATTGTTATAGCTCACGGCAACGGACCGCAGGTAGGAATGATTAATAACGCATTTGCCGAATATGCAAAAAAAGACAGTAAGTTTCCCTATATGCCGTTGTCAATGTGTGTTGCCATGAGCCAGGCATATATTGGATATGATCTGCAGAATGCACTTCGTGAAGAATATCTGAACAGGGGGATTAAAAAGGATGTTACATCCATAATAACTCAGGTAGTCGTGGATGAAAAAGATCCCGCCTTTGAAAGACCTACGAAACCAATAGGACCTTTCATGACAGAGCAGGAAGCGGAAGCAGCAAGAGCTATGGGCATGGTGGTTGTTGAAGATTCAGGGAGAGGATACAGAAGAGTGGTAGCTTCTCCTAAACCGCAGGACATAGTTGAGATCGAAACAGTGGAAGTTTTAATTAAAGCAGGTGAAGTTGTTATTGCCTGCGGCGGCGGCGGAATTCCCGTTGTGAGAGAAGAAAATCACTTAAGGGGCGTTGGTGCCGTTATAGACAAGGACTTTGCAAGTGCTTTAATGGCTGAAAAAATAGATGCAGACAGTTTTGTTGTTTTGACGGCTGTTGAGAAGGTTGCAATAAAGTTCGGCAAACCGGATCAGCAGTGGTTATCCGACTTATCCGCAGATCAGGCGGAAAAATACATTGCAGACAGTGAATTTGCCGAGGTNNCAGAAGGAGCAGATAATGATTATAGGTAACGGTAAGGTTATTACCAATGATTCGCTTAACACATTCATGGAAAACGGCGCTGTTCTCATAAGGGGTAATGTTATTGAAGATATAGGAAATTGCGAAGATATTAAGAACAGATATCCGGATGAAGAATTTGTTGATGTTAAAGGCAGAGTAATAATGCCGGGTATGATATGTGCACACAGTCATATATACAGCGCTTATGCCAGAGGCATGTCTGTTTCAAAGCCAACCGCGGATTTTTTCACGGTGCTTGAAAACCTGTGGTGGAGCCTTGACAGGAAGCTTACTTTAGAGGATGTGAGGCTTAATGCACTGACAACCTATATAGAATCGATTCAAAACGGAGTAACAACACTTATTGACCATCATTCGGGGCCTAATTCGGTTACCGGAAGCCTGTCTGCAATAGCAGATGCGGCAAAGGAACTTGGAATGAGGACATCGCTTTGCTATGAGGTGTCAGACAGGGACGGAAAAGGTATTGCTTTGAGAGAAATCGAGGAAAATGTTAATTTTATCAAAGAATGTCAAAAAAATAACGATGATATGATAAAAGCCTTGTTTGGTCTTCACGCATCCTTTACACTGTCTGATGAAACACTGTACAGAGTCAAAGAAACCATGGAAGGAGTATATGACGGCTACCACATTCATGTGGCGGAAGGTATAGAAGACCAGTATGATTCCCTGAAAAAATACGGCAGAAGAGTTGTGGAGAGGCTGCATGACTTTGGAATACTGGGTGAACATACCATTGCTGTTCACGGAGTCCACACGAATCAGAGAGAAATAGAGATATTGAAAGCAACTGATACAAGTGTGGTTCATAATCCGGAATCAAACATGAACAATGCGGTTGGATGCCCTCCGGTGGTANNTGAAACAGGGACTTAGAGTAGGGTTGGGCACGGATGCTTATACAAATGACATGTTTGAATCGATGAAGGTTGCAAATATATTGCAGAGCCATCACCTGTGCGACCCAACAGCCGGATTTGAGGAGACCAAAAAAATGCAGTTTGACAACAATCCGAAAATTCTGGGTAAATATTTTAAAAAAGATTTAGGAATATTAAAAAAGGGTGCATATGCGGACATAATTACCATAGACTATGATCT
>DMJQ01000016.1:0-4926 GCA_003457065.1 Clostridiales bacterium | reverse complement strand
AACTGGTTTGGCCACGCACTGTTTGGAATGACCGGAAGACTGGTAAACGATACAATAATAAACGGAAAGTTTGTTATGAAAAACAGAGAAATCCAAACAGCTGATGTAAAAGAAATCAAGGCAAAATCAAGAGAAAGAGCAAAAAAAATATGGCCGTTAATGTAATGCATATTAGATTATTCTGTTGACCATGCGGAATATCTGTTTACATGTATGAGGTTTATATGCAGCCGCACACTTTATTGTTCAAAGCATACATGTTAAAAAAATCATAGGAGGAACAATCAATGAAAAACAATAATACAGNNCGTCGGTAACGTGCTGCCGGCGCTGGTGTTATCAAATACGCTGCAGCTGCCGCCGGATCAGCAGATTCAGCTTGTACAGTCAGGTATGTTTATTGCGGCGGTTGCCACATTGCTTCAGCTTTATCCTATTATGAAAATAGGAGCTAAGCTGCCGGTGGTTGTAGGCGTAAGTTTTGCTTATATTCCCACAATACTGGCAATAGGACTTCAATACGGAATCAATGCGGTTTTCGGAGCACAGCTGATAGGCGGTATTGTAGCATTTATAGTAGGCTTATATATTAAAAAAATCAGAAAGTTATTTCCGCCGATGGTTGCCGGAACAGTTGTATTCACCATAGGACTTTCACTGTACAGAGTGGCTGTCAACTATATGGCCGGAGGATTTCAGTCAACAGACCCTCGATACGGAGGGCTGGTTTACTGGGGCATAGCCGTGCTTACTCTTGTGGTTGTGTTGCTGTGCAATATGTTTGGCAAAGGATATATTAAGCTTGCCGCTATTTTAATAGGAATAATTGCAGGCTATGTGGCGAGTATATTTGCAAAAATAGTTTCTTTTGATTCAATAGCAAGCGCTTCATGGTTTAACCTGCCTGCGTTCATGCCTTATAAACTTGAGTTCCCGCTGGCTGCCGTCATCACCATGTCGGTTATGTATGTAGTTAATTCAGTTCAGGCAATAGGCGACTTATCAGGGACCACTGTAGGAGGCATGGACAGAGAAGCAACGGATGATGAGATTTCCGGAGGCATAAAAGCAAATGGTATTGTAAGCGTGTTAGGAGCTTTAATCGGTGCGCTTCCTACCGCCACATACAGCCAGAATGTGGGCATAGTGGCAATGACAAAGGTAGTGAGCAGAGCCGTTATAAAAATTACAGCCATTATGATTTTAATTGCAGGATTCCTTCCGAAATTTGCTGCGTTAATGACTTCGATTCCTCAATGTGTCATAGGAGGAGCCACAATCTCCGTATTTGCACAGATAACAATGACGGGCATGAAGTTAATCGTCCAGGATGAAATGTCGGTGAGGAATACAACAATCATCGGCCTTGGCATCGCTTTAGGAATGGGCATCACGCAAATTCCGACAGAAGGGCTGCAGTACATGCCTGACTGGTTCACAATGGTATTTGCCAGCTCACCGGTTGTGCTTGCTACTGTTGTAGTATTTGTTTTGAATATTGTACTGCCGAAGAAGACTATAGCAGAAGAAAAAGCCGAAAGAGAGGCTATAGAAAAAAACAGAAAATAGCTGTTGAATGAAATTACAAATGGGGCTGCTGTTGGTGAAGAAATCTCAATCAGCAGTCTCAAGCGGTTGTTATTATGTGCCGCAAGGCACGACAGTTTCTGGTTTATATTTTAAACCGAGGGTATTCAAGGAGGCTACTTTGAATTTAATTATTAAAAACGGCGTTATAAATAATTGTGAAGACAGCTTCAAGTCTGATATATTGATTGAAAACGGAAAAATAAAAGAGATAGGTTTGAATTTAAGAAATGAAAATAATTATAAAGTTATTGATGCAGGTGGTAATTTAATTCTTCCCGGCGGTGTTGACGTACACACCCACATGGATCTGGATCTTGGAAACTTCAGGACTGTTGATGATTTTTATACCGGAACCGCAGCAGCGGCTTTCGGAGGAACAACTTCAATAGTGGATCATATCGCATTTGGACCAAAAGGATGCGGCCTTCATTATGAAATAGACGAATACCATAAGCTCGCAGACGGAAAGTCAATCGTGGATTACGGTTTCCACGGAGTATTTCAGCATGTTGATGAGAGTGTTTTAAATGAAATGAAAGAGCTTACAGATGAAGGAATTTCAAGCTTTAAAATTTATATGACATACGACAATATGCTGGATGATGAGGACATATTGAGAGTTTTGATAAAGGCAAAGGAATTGGGCGTTGTAATTGCCGTTCATGCGGAAAACAACGGAGCAATACAGTATTTAAGGAAGTTATACGGTGAACAGGGAAAAACAGAACCTGTATATCATGCATTGTCGAGACCGGATTCAGCCGAAGCAGAAGCTATAAACAGAATGATATACTTAAGTGAAATTGCCGGCTGTCCGCATCTTTATTTTGTTCATGTATCTACTAAAAAAGGACTTGACGAAATAATTGCTGCAAGGAAGAGAGGAGTTAAAAACATATATTGTGAAACATGCACTCAGTATTTGACTCTGACCGATGATTGTTATAAAAAAGAAAATTACGTAAGTTTAAAATATATTATGTCACCTCCTTTAAGAAAGAAGGAAGATGTTGAAGCCCTGTGGGCAGGGATAGAAAATGATGATGTTGACGTAATTGCAACAGACCATTGCCCATTCAATTCAGAGCAGAAATTAAAAGGCAGAACCGATTTTAAAATTGCTCCGGGAGGGGTTTCAGGAGTCGAAGAAAGAATGGAAATCATTTTGACCGAAGGCACCAAAAGAGGAATTTCCATTAATAAGCTTCTGAATAAATTATCGGCTATTCCGGCTAAAATTTACGGTTTATATCCTAAAAAAGGTGTTATNNTGGTAATTATGAAGAAGGACAAGAAAACAATTGAGGGCGGCAACAGGCACGGCGCATCAGATTACACAGCATATGAAGGATTTGAAGTGGATTATGTTGTGGATACTGTTGTCCAAAGGGGCAGCATATTGATAAGAAACGGAAAATTGGCGGCCTGTAAAGGCGCCGGTGAATTTTTAAAAAGAAAATGCAAACAAAGAAAGGAAGACTGATATGTATTCTTTAAATATAAACGGCAAAGTTTATGAAACAGAACAGGATAAAAGTCTTATGAATTATCTGAGAGATGATTTACACTTAACATCTGTCAAGAACGGGTGCAACGAGGGAGCCTGTGGAGCATGTTCCGTGCTTGTGGACGGAAAAGTTGTCAAATCATGCGTAATGAAGTTATCCAGGTTTGCCGGCAAAAATATAGTGACGGTTGAGGGACTGTCAGACAGGGAAAAAGAAGTATACGGTTATTCATTTGCCAAGGCAGGTGCCGTGCAGTGTGGTTTTTGCATACCAGGCATGGTCATCAGCGCCAAGGCCCTAATTGATCAAAATAACTCTCCAACAAAGGATGATGTGAAAAAAGCCATAAGAGGCAACATATGCAGGTGCACAGGCTACGCAAGAATAGAAGAAGCGATTTTGCTGGCGGCCGAGATTTTCAGAAATAACCTGGAAGTACCATCAGAAGAAGCTTCCGTGAAAATCGGTGAAAATATATTCAGGGTTGATGCAAAGGACAAGGCACTGGGAAAGGCAAAATATGCAGATGATTTTTATCTTGACAGAATGCTTTACGGCAAGAATGTATTCAGCAGTTATGCCAGAGCAAAAGTGCTGTCTGTTGATACAGGCGAAGCAGAAATAATGCCGGGAGTTGTTGCGGTATTTACGGCTAAAGATATTCCGGGAAGCAGATACATCGGTCATCTTGCACATGACTGGCCCGGCATGATTGATATAGGTGAAGAAACGAAGTGCATAGGTGATACCGTAGCGATTGTGGTGGCGGAAACACGAGAGCAGGCCGAAGCAGCGGTTAAGGCTGTAAAGGTTGAATACGAAGAACTTGAACCAATTGTGACGCCCGAACAGGCGGCGGAACCCGGAGCACACCAGATTCATGGTGAAGGTTTCATGCATTTCGGAAAGTTCAGAATACCTGAAAATAATTTATATGACCACCAGGAGGTTAGAAGAGGCGATGCCGAAAAGGCACTGCAGAATTCCAAGTACGTAGTTGAAGGAACATTTGAAGTTCCGCCGACGGAGCATGCTTTTCTGGAGCCTGAAACGGCAGTGGCTATGCCGGATGGAGACGGCGTCAAAGTAATTACCGGAGGACAGGGTATTTATGACGAATATCGTGAAATAAGTGCATACCTTGGCATACCTCAGGATAAGGTAAGAATTCAGAGCGCCGTTGTCGGAGGAGGATTCGGAGGCAAGGAAGATATGAGTGTGCAGCATCAGGCTGCTCTTTGTGCATATCTTACCAAGCGTCCGGTCAGGGTTTATTTCAGCAGGCAGGAAAGCATCAATTACCATCCTAAACGCCATGCCATGAAAATTTACTGTAAAATAGGCTGTGATGAAAACGGAATTTTGCAGGGCATGAAAGCAAGAATCATATCCGATACAGGCGCTTACGGTTCGTTGGGAGGCCCGGTACTTCAAAGAGCGTGCACACATGCGGGTGGTCCTTACAACTATCAGAATGTTGATNNCAAACAATCCTCCCGCCGGTGCCTTCCGCGGGTTCGGAGTGACGCAGTCAGCCTTTGTTGTTGAATGTCTAATTAACGGTCTTGCCGAAAAATCAGGCTTGTCAGGTTGGGAAATCAGACACAGAAATGCCGTAAGACCGGGACAATCTCTGCCTAACGGACAAATTGCAGATAAGGGAACGGGGATTGCCGAAACCTTAGAAGTTTTAAAAGAAGATTTTGACAAGTATGAAGCAGATCCGGATTATTACGTTGGAATTGCCTCGGCCATGAAGAATGCCGGACTTGGAGTTGCCGTTCCAGACATCGGACGCTGCAACTTAGTGATAATAGATGGAAAAGTT
>DMJQ01000075.1:25418-29423 GCA_003457065.1 Clostridiales bacterium | reverse complement strand
ATTTTACTGCTCTTGCAAGTTTAAGTGCATCTCTGCATATATCTTCCCTCTGCTCTTCTGTGATGCTTAAGGCCGGAGTAAATTCAACCACTTTCTGGTGTCTTCTCTGGATAGAGCAGTCTCGTTCAAATAAATGAACTACATTTCCGAAATTGTCTCCAAGCACCTGCACTTCAATGTGCTTAGGTCTTTCAAGATACTTTTCTATAAATATATCATCAATACCGAATGCTTTTCTCGCTTCACTCTGAGCGCTTCTGAATTCCCTCAGCAGGTCTTCTTCACGCCACACAATACGCATTCCTCTTCCTCCNNCAAGCTTTAAGAATTACAGGATACCCGCAGTAATCGGCAAATTTTTTCGCATCTTCCTCTGATTTTACCGCTTCCTCAATTCCCGGAATCGTAGGCACACCTACAGAATTAGCTACTATTTTAGATCTTATTTTATCGCCGAGCTTGCTCATCATTATGTGGTCAGGGCCTATAAATACAATGCCTTCCTCTTCACATCTGCGGGCAAACTCAACATTTTCCGATAAAAATCCATATCCCGGATGGATTGCATCGACACCTTTGGATTTAGCAAGACTTATTATTTCATCAATGCTTAAATAAGCATCAACAGGTTTTTTGTTTTTTCCTATCTTATAGGCTTCATCAGCCTTTGTTCTAAAAAGTGAATTTTTATCTTCTTCCGAATAAATTGCAACACTTCTTATGCCAAGCTCTTCACATGCTCTGAAAACCCTGATGGCGATTTCACCACGGTTTGCTACCAGGACTCTTTTAAATTTTTTCATCTGACCCTCCATCTACTACAAACATATTCAATGTTAATCATTATAAAAAATAGTTTAACATTATATTATTAATTTTTCAACAGATAAATCTAATAAAATTAGATTTTAATAGAAAAGACTTTATTTTTTGTGTTTTGTTTAATTAAATACCCTGAGGTATCGTTTTCAACCTTTTATTATTATGCAATTTTGATTAAAAAAAATCAATCTGCCATAATAAAAACAGCAAATTGATTAAATGTGTTATACTATTTATTAAATTTTAAGTAATATTTCGTTTTTGGAACTTTAAAACTTATCCAAAAGCGACTCTTCCTTTTAAATGCGCCGTATCATTGTAAAATATTTCTTTTATTTCATTGTTAGCATCTACTTCATAGTATGACAGGCTGCAGTTGTGCACAACATTTCCCATCCAGTCATTGTTTATTTTAAATTTTCTCATGTAGGATTCTATGCATTTTATGGTTCCTCCGTGAGCCACGATCAAAATACTTTTATCCCTGCATTTTTCGATTACTTCTTTCATGGCTTTCTCAACCCTGCTGTAAAATTCAGCCAGATTTTCGCCGTTCGGATAACGGTTGTCAATGGGGTTCTCTTTGATCCTGTGGAGAATTTCGCCGTACTTTTCCTCAATTTCATCCCAGCGCATTCCTTCAAAGTCTCCCAGATTTATTTCCTTAAAGCCATCATGCTTTATGATATTTATTTTCTTTTTTCCTCTGATTATTTCCGCAGTGTGGTACGCTCTTTTGAGCGGACTTGAAACTATGCAGTCGAGATCTAAATCCTCAATGCGTGCCGATAAAAGTTCGGCAGCCAGTATTCCTTTATCTGTAAGTTCGGAGTTTTGATTTCCCTGAAATCTTCTCTGTCTGTTCCATTCTGTCTCACCATGTCTGGTTAAATAAATTCTCGTCATCTTATCACTTCCTTCTTTAAATTATGCAATTTGGCAATTTCAAAGTCACGAAACGGATTACATCAGCCCTGTAAAAATTGGCACCAATACTGTTACGGACAGTGAAATAATCACTCCGCTGATAAATGAAATCACCGCAACTTCCTGATTTGTATTTTTTGTCACCATGGGCAATCCCGTGTCCATGCTTATTGCCGCACCTGCCGCTATGGTTTCCAGATATCCTATGTGTTTGGCGATAAATGGGATGCTGACAAAAGCCAGTATCTCCCTGAATACGTTGGTAAGAAACGCAACCGCACCGAGCTGAGATGATACGGGTGTTATAATTATCGCAGACAGCGTGTACCACGACATGCCCGAAGCGACGGCAAGAGCGCCGAACATATCTATTTTGAATATTATGCTACAGACTATGCCTCCCAACAGGCTTCCGACTATGGTTGCAGCCGGCACAATAAGAATTTTAAATCCCACCGTTTTTAAGTTGCTGAAAATTTCTTCATTGCCGCCTAAATCTATCCCTACAAAAAACAGCAAAAGGCATAACCCTATATCCATAAGCAGCCCGGTCTTGTCATACACCGACTCCGGCATTACGAACAATCCGGCAAGTATGCCCGCAGCTAAAACAAGCAGTATTTTCTTAGTCATTTTCGCCACCTGCAATCCTTTTGTCCGTAAAGAATTTTCTTCTTGCAATATAAACAAAAAGAATACTGAATCCTGCCGTGACAACCGCAAAAACCGCCGCCATAACACCTATCTGTCCGATTGATGAAACCACCTGCTCGTCCATCCCGACTTTAACGCCCATTATAAATATTAACCCGAATAAAATTGCTGTCTGAATATGTGAGATCCCGCCTGTCAATTTTTCACTTATAACTCCCTTGCTGCTTAAGAGCCATCCCACGGCCAGCAGTCCGAAATACAATAAAACTCTTAACGCCATTTTTGCCTCCGCACTTAATTATCTAAGGTATTTTACCATATTTCATAAACATCGTAAAGTTGACTTTTACTATTCAGGCAAAGTACCGCTATTCAGCCATTCCGCAAATTCGTTTTCAGTAATGATTCTGACTCCGAGTTCTTTGGCCTTTTTATTCTTTGATGAATTAGACATGCTGTCATTATTTATCAGGTAATTCGTTTTGGATGTAACCGAGCCCGTGACTTTTCCGCCCCTCTGCTCAATAACTTCCTTCACTTCATCCCTGTTTTTAAATTGTTCAACCGAGCCTGTAATGACGAAGTTAATGCCATCAAATATCTGCTCGGATGTATTTTCCTGCGCCGCCTCAAGTTCGACCTCTTTCAGAATGTCATTGATAATTTCCTGCTTTTTTTCATCCTTGAAAAAACTTACATAATTTTTTGCCATAATATCGCCGATACCCGATATTTCGGTCAGTTCTTCAAAGTCTGCGTTTTCTATTCTTTCCCAGTCATCATTGAATTTCCTGCATATGAGTTTTGCGTTTGACAGCCCGATGGAAGGTATTCCGAGGCTGTACAAAAGTCTCGAAGCAGTTGTTTTTCTTGCCCTGTTGACTGAGTCTTTCAGGTTGCTGAAAGATTTTTCTCCGAAGCCTTCCATTTCGGTTATTTCATCCTTAAAATTTTCAATGTGAAATATGTCTGCCAGCTCTTTTACCAGCCCCTTGGCTATGAGTTTTTCAATCGTAGCTTCCGACAATCCCTCTATGTTGAGTGCATCCCTGCTGACAAATAGTGTGAACGACTTTATCTGCTTTGCGAGGCAGTCATCGTTGATGCAGTACAATGTTTTTATATCATTTTCATTTTTAATCAGTGTTTCTCCGCCGCATACCGGACAGCTGTGAGGTACTTCAACATTGCCGCTTCTTGTTAAATTGTCCGATATCTGAGGAATGATCATGTTGGCTTTATAGACGCTTATTGTATCTCCGATTCCAAGTTCCAGGCTTTCCATAATGCTCAGGTTATGAACGCTGGCACGGCTCACGGTCGTACCTTCAAGCTCCACAGGCTCAAATATTGCAATAGGATTTATCAGTCCTGTTCTTGACGCGCTCCATTCAATCTCCAGCAGCTTTGTTTCTTTTATTTCATCGCGCCATTTGAACGCTATTGAATCTCTCGGAAACTTAGCTGTTGAACCAAGTGACTCGCCGTATGAAATACTGTCATACGTCAGCACCAGACCGTCTGAAGGCAAATCATTGTCTGCCACATGTTCCTCAAACCATTTGACTGTTTCTTCTATATTTGATGAATCCACCCTTTTGA
>DMJQ01000075.1:0-25384 GCA_003457065.1 Clostridiales bacterium | reverse complement strand
CTTGTGACCGCCTTGACAAGCTTTCCGTCAAGATAAGTCATCACGATGGTTAGTCCGTCAAGCTTCCATGATAGAATTCCTTCATTTTCTCCAAGCCAGTCCTTTAATGCAATGACTCCTTTTGTTTTGTCCAATGAAAGCATGGGTTTTTCGTGGGGTTCTTTCGGCAAATTTGACAACAGTTCATATCCCACATGAATTGTGGGACTATTGGATAAGGTAGTGCCTGTTTCTTCTTCCAGCTCTACAAGCTCGTCATAAAGCCTGTCGTATTCGAAATTTGACATTACTTCTCTGTTTTCCTGATAATATGCCTTACCGGCTTCATTTAAAAGCTTTATTTTCTCCTTCATTAAAAGAAGCTTATCTTCCATAAATATATTCCTTTCAGCCTAAATTTTTTCTATAGGAGCATATTCTAAATTGAGATTTTTAAGTCCCTTGTTTTCAAATGCTATAACTATGACGCTGCTGTCGCCATCATTTTTAATCTGTACGACAGTTCCCACGCCCCAAGCCTTGTGCATGACTTTGTCACCGGGCTGTATGTTGTCGGATTTCAGCTTCGGCTTGCTTTCTTTTTCTTCCAGGCCAAATCCACCCTTGAAAAATTTGTCTTTAACAAAAGGAGGCATCTTGCTGCTCCTGTTGGAAGAGTACTCACCTTTTTCAAGCATATTAAGTTTTTTGGCAGCAAAAGACATTGGCTCTGTTTCTTCTATGCACTCAGCAGGTATTTCTTTTAAAAATCTTGACTTGGACTTCATTTCATGGTTTCCGAAACGCATTCTTTCATTGGCATACGTAATGTAAAGCATTCTTTTCGCCCTTGTGATCGCTACATAGAACAATCTTCTTTCTTCCTCCATGTCATCATCTAAATCATCCTGATGAATGATGGGAAATATGCCGTCTTCAAGTCCCGTAATAAACACTGTATCAAATTCAAGTCCCTTCGCGCTGTGCACCGTCATCATGGTGACTGTGTCCATCTTGGTTTCATCGGTTTTGTCAACATCCGCAAGCAGTGACACATGTGCAAGGAAATCCTCAAGGCTGTTTTCCTCATATCTTTCTTCAAAATCCTTAGCTGCAGACAGAAATTCATCAATATTCTCGACTCTGCTTCTTCCTTCCACGGTATCGTCCTCAAGAAGCATTGCCTTGTATCCCGTATCCTCGTAAACTTCCTGTATGAATTCGGAAATAGGCAGGACATCTTTTTTTATCATCAGCATTTCCATCATGGAAACAAAGCTTTCTATATTTTTAGTGGCTGCAGATGACAAATTTAATTCTCCGGCTTCGAAACATGCTTCAAATTTTGAAACGCCGGATTCATCCGCACGCTCTGTAATCAGTTCAATTGTTTTCTGGCCGATTTTTCTTTTTGGTACGTTGATGATCCTGTCAAAGCTCATGATATCTTTTTGATTGTAAATAAGCATAAGATATGCCATTATATCTTTGATTTCTTTTCTTTCGTAGAACTTCAGACCTCCCACGATTTTATAAGGTATTCCCTCTCTGATGAGTCCTTCTTCCATGGCTCTGGACTGGGCATTTGTCCTGTATAAAACCGCCATGTCAGAGTAATCTGTGTTATTTTCTCTTCGCTCTTTTCTCATTAATGCGGCAACCGTAAAGGCTTCATCCTTTTCATTGTCCGTTTCCAAAATCCTTATGAGGCTCCCGCCATCAAAATCCGTATAAAGGCTTTTGCCTTTCCTCTGAGAGTTGTTCTTAATGACTCCGTTCGCCGCATTCAATATAACATTAGTAGAGCGGTAGTTTTTTTCAAGCTTTACAGTCTTGGCACCTTCAAAATCCTTCTCAAAATTGAGGATGTTGTTTATGTCGGCCCCTCTCCATCCATATATAGACTGGTCCTCATCGCCAACCACAAACACGTTATTTTCGCCATCTTGTTTCTGTCCCAGAATTTTAACCAGGCTGTACTGAATCAGATTGGTGTCCTGATATTCATCCACCAGTATATATTTGAAGCGCTCCCTGTACGATTCTCTTATATCTTCTTCTCTCTCAAGAAGCTCCAGGGTTTTTAAAAGCAGGTCATCGAAATCCAGGGCATTGGCACTTTTTAATTTCTTTTCATAAAGTGCGTATACCTCTCCCACATTTCGCTTGTAAAAATCCACATAATGCTCGGCAATGAATTTATCAGGAGAGATCCTGTTGTTCTTTCCGCCGCTTATTATGGCTCTGATTGCATTGACATTGTATTTTTTTGAATTTAGGTCCAATTCCTTAATGCAGTCTTTAATCAATATCTTTTGATCGTTTGTATCATAAATGACAAAATTGCTATCATACCCTATTCTGTCAATATTTCTCCTTAATATTCGCACGCAGACAGAGTGAAACGTCCCAATCCACATCTTATCAATCGAATAATCTATGAGCTGTGCTATCCTTTCCTTCATCTCATTGGCAGCCTTGTTGGTAAATGTAATTGCGAGGATTTCCCACGGCATCGCTTTTCCGGTTTCTATCAGATATGCTATTCTGTGAGTAAGAACCCTTGTCTTGCCTGTTCCCGCACCGGCAATAACAAGTATGGGCCCTTTGTCATGAGAAGCTGCCTCTCTTTGTTTTTCATTTAATTTGTTTAATAAGTCCATAATTCCTCCATTTGAATCTGTTTTCACGATTCCTAAGGTCCTATAAATTATACCACATAGGCCTATCTCTAACAATAGCCAAGCCCTGCTTTATTCCCGCATAATATTATTTATTTTGCATGAACAAAATTGTTTATTTAAAATAAATTAAGGTATAAGTATACTATAAGGATAAAGTTTTACTGCTTAATAAATAATATGGAGGAAGCCATGAAAAAAATATTAGTCCCTCTGGACGGTTCGGCCGCTTCCCAAAAAGCGGCATCAAAAGCTTTAGATGTAGCTAAAAAGTATGGCAGCGAAGTAACCTTTATTCATGTAATGCACGAGCCGGATATTAATATGTACAACAAATTTGGTGTCTTAATCGATCCGGATTTAAAAAAATTAAAAGAAAAACTGAAAGAAAACGAAAAAAAGATGATGGATTCCATTATTAACGGCATGGATACCGAAGGAGTGGAAATAAAAAGAAAAATAATTTCCGGTATCGCATATGAAGAAATTTTAAAGGAAGCAAATCAAGGCAATTATGATTTAATTGTGATGGGTAAGCTCGGTTATTCAAAAATCAAACGTTTCTTTGTCGGCTCCGTAACCTACAGAGTTATTTCGGATTCGGCCTGCCCGGTATTGATAGTCCATGAATAACAAGTACAGAAATAAAATAACATAAATATCGTCAATTATACTTTCACTAAAGGAGGAAAAATGAAAAAAATTTTAATACCCGTAGACGGCTCCAAGGCATCTCAGAATGCTGCCGAAAAAGCCGTGGCTATGGGCAGGCTTGTAAATGCCGATCTCACTTTTATAACTGTTGTAAATCTTCCGTCAGAAGATAAGTATTCATACTTCGGTATGAACGTTGAAAACGCATTTGCCGCAAACAGAAAAGAAATGCTTGCAAAACTCATCCGCGAAGAAACCAGAATGCTTGATATAATTGTCAGAAACCTTGATTACGGCGATTTGCATGTTGACAAAAAAGTAATTGTCGGAAAGGCGGCGGAGGAAATTGTCAAAATGGCCGCAAGTGATAATTTTGACATGATAGTAATGGGCAGGCATGGTTTTTCCAACATAGAAAGATTCTTTGTAGGCTCCACGACCCAAAAAGTAGTTTCCGCCGCCCCCTGCCCAGTAACGGTCATAAACGGATAGGCAAAAAGCTGCTGTTGCGAAAAATTTAGTACAGCAGCTTCTTTTTGATTATTGCTTCGGAAAGAAAAGTCAGAAAAAGACTTCATCCGGATATTGGGCGAAGTCTTTTTGCCGTTCACAATATTTGTGAAAAATAATTAATCTATTAATAAATAGGGATTTTCGATTGTGTCGACAATTTCTTTAAGGAATCTGGCGGACAACGCACCGTCCACAAGGCTGTGGTCGGTTGTCAGGCTGAGATTCATCATTGGACGTATTACTACTTCCTTGTTTATGGCAACCGGTTTGTCGATAATTCTGTTTATGCCTAAAATTGCTACCTCCGGTTTGTTGATAATAGGAGAGAAGGATTCCATTCTGAACATGCCGATGTTTGTGATTGTAAATGTGCCTCCAGTCAGATAATCGGGACTTAATCTGTTTGATCTTGCATCTCCGATTAATCTTTCGGTTTCTCCCGCAATTTCTTTCATTGTCATTTTTTCGATTCCCTTAACATTGGGAACCATCAGCCCTCTTTCCATATCCACTGCAATTCCAAGATTCACATGCCTGTGGTAAATTATCGTATCGTCTTCAAAGCTTGCATTTAGGTATCTGTATTTGACTAAAAGCTTTGACAGTATTTTCATTATAATGTGATTGTATGTGAGCTTCAGTCCTTCTTTTGCATAAACAGGCTTTAACCTCTCTCTGAGCTTGATCAGCTCAGTCATATCCGCTTCCATGTTGAATGTGACCATAGGTGTTCCTGCCCATGTTGCTTTCATTCTCTGGGCTATAATTTTTCTCATTGAACTTGCTTTTTCGGTTTCAAATTCGTCTTCTGAAACCTGATGTTCTTCCAATGCAAGTATGTCGGCTTTTCTTATCTTGGTTCCCGTATAAATATCCGACAGATTTATGCCTTTATCTTCTGCCATCTTCCTTGCAGTTGGCGTCACCTTTATTTTTACTTCATCAATCTCCGCATTTTCTACGTCCCTTGCAACAATTACACCGTTGTATCCCGTTGCCGGAACTTTGCTCAGGTCTATGCCTCTCTCCACTGCAAGTTTTTTAGCATATGGCGTAGCAGCCGCATATCCTGAATTAGAGCGCACGGTTTGCTCCGGCACTGGCTTTTCTTCTACAACCGCTTCCGCATCTTCATCATGCATATTTTTTTCAGAACCGTTCAGCAGTGACGAAATATCATCCCCGGCGTCCGCTATTATGCCCATGAGTGCCTGAACTTCAACTGTCTCCCCTTCTTTGACCAATATGCTTCTCAATATTCCTTCTTCGTCTGCTGTTATTTCATTCGTAAGCTTGTCAGTTTCAACTTCCAGTAATTTATCTCCGACATTAATGTGGTCACCTTCTTTTACGAACCACTGTGTAACTGTGCCTTCCACCATTGTCAGCCCCAGCTTGGGCATTAATATTTCTCTGACCATTTTCAACCTCCTCGTACTAAGCTAAAACTTTTCTATTATTTCCTTGGTTATTTTGTCCGAATCCAATCTGTACGCTTTTTCTAATGGCGGTGAAAACGGTACAGGCACAAACGGAGCTCCAAATCTCATTATTGGCGCATCTAAATATTCTATGGCATTTTCAGCAACAAATGCAGCTATTTCGCCACCTGCTCCGCCTTGTTTTACAGCTTCGTGTATTATGGCGAGTCTGTGTGTCTTTTTAACCGAGTCAAGTATAGTTTCATTATCATATGGAACAAGAGTTCTAAGGTCGATAACTTCCGCGTGTATTCCTTCCTTTTCAAGCTTGTCGGCAACTTCGTACGCTTTTTTCATGCCGATCGAATAGGATATTATTGTTATGTCAGTTCCTTCTCTCACTACATTTGCTTTTCCTATTGGAACCAGAAATTCGCCTTCGGGAACTTCACCTTTTTCTCTGTACAGTATTTTATTTTCAAAATATATTACGGGATTGTCATCTCTCAGAGCCGATTTCAACAGTCCTTTTGCCTCGGCCGGATTGGACGGTGCAACAACTTTAAGCCCCGGTATGTTCATAAACCATGCTTCAATGCTCTGCGAATGCTGTGCTGCCGCACTCAAAGACAATCCGTCCGGAGCTCTTACAACCATGGGAACCGTTGTCTGTCCTCCGAACATGTATCTGATCTTCGCCATCTGGTTGAACAGTTCATCCATTGCTACTCCCATGAAGTCGGCAAAATGCATGTCAGCCACCGGTCTCATGCCTGCCATGGCAGCTCCCACTGAAGCGCCGATTATGGCTGTCTCGGATATTGGTGTGTCCATTATCCTGTCACCGAACTCGTCGGAAAGTCCTTTAAACTGGCCGAATATTCCTCCCTGTCTGACAATGTCCTCACCCATTACAAATATATTTTCATCTCTTATCATTTCTTCGGCCATTGCTTCCAATGTAGCCTGCGCAAATGTAATCTTTCTCATTTTGCCCTCCTATACATACAAATCATCAAATATTTCGGATGGATCAGGAAACTCACTGTTCATTGCAAATTCCAATGCTTCCTTAATTTCTTTTTCCACCTTGTTCCTTATTTCTTCCAGTTCGGCTTCAGACATTAAATCTTTGCTTAATACCTTGTCTTCAAACCTTGTTATTGGGTTATTTTCTTCATATATCTCATTAACTTCTTCCTTCGTCCTGTACAGTTCCGGATCTCCTACGAAATGTCCCTTGATTCTGTACGTCTTGGCTTCAAGGAAAAACGGACCTTCTCCTGATTTTGCGTGTTCCATTGCTTCTTTAAATCCTTCGTAAACCGCAAACACATCATTTCCGTCCACTATTTTGCAAGCCATGTTGTATCCGGCCGCTCTGGCAGAAATGTCTTCCACAGATGTGGTTGTTCTGTAAGGAGTTGTGGACGCCCATTGATTATTTTCGCAGACAAATACAACAGGAAGCTTCCAGACTGATGCCATGTTCAGCGCTTCATGGAATGTCCCTCTGTTTGATGCTCCGTCACCGAAAAATACCACGGATACATTGTCTCTGTTCTGTTTTTTGATGGCAAGTGCAGCTCCGACAGCTAAATTAAAGCCCCCGCCTACCACGCCGTTAGCACCAAGCATCCCCACAGAAAAATCCGCAATGTGCATTGATCCACCTTTTCCTTTGCAAAATCCTGTTTTCCTGCCGAATATTTCTGCCATCATCCTGTTTAAATCAGCTCCCTTGGCAATTGTGTGACCATGTCCTCTGTGGGTGCTGGCAATATAATCTTTGTCTGTAAGGCTGGCGCATACGCCCGATGCTATTGCTTCTTCACCTATGTATAAGTGAACAAATCCGGGGATTTCACCGTCAAAAAAATATCTTTCAATAGTTTCCTCAAATCTGCGAATTTTGACCATTTTGTAATAAAATGTTTTAAGTAACTCCTTATTGTACCTTTTCATTTTTGCCTCCTTATATTAAATCACATTGTGTAACGTTTTCTTGTATGCAACAGATGTTATATTATATATTTGCAATATTTGTGCCAATTTCCATGATTAACCGATGCCGCCGATCTTATGTATCACCACACATATAACCTGACAGTGCAAAGCTTCATTCACCAATGATGTCGCTCATTACATAGCATTTAATCACAATTAGCTGCGGTTGATACTCACCTGTTTATGCTCTTCGATGCTCGTACAAATAATGATACGCATAAAAAGATGCTCAAAATTTTCGCAAAATGCTAAAATTTTGAGCACGGTTCACTGTTTAAATATTTTACATCTTAAGGAACAAGTATAACCTTCCCGCCTTCTCCTTTTCGGGCGATATCAAACCCTTTATCAAATTCCTCCAGCTTCAGAACATGTGTTATTACAGGATCAATGTTCAGAAGTCCTTTGTCAAGCAGGTTGGACATTACAGTCCATGTTTCAAACATCCTTCTTCCATGAATGCCTATTATCGTTGTTTCCTTAAATACTACCTGAGAGCCCAAATCAATTTCCAGAGGTTTTGATGGCAGACCTATCAATGCAGCCTTTCCACCTTTTCTGAGCCCCTTGAATCCGTCCAGTATGGCAGATGTATTTCCTGATGCGTCTATAAATGCATCTACGCCTGTTCCGTCTGTCAGTTCAACTAATTTATCGCCGGATCTTACCTGAGATGAGTTGATTACTTCTGTTGCACCAAGTTTCTTGGCAATTCCAAGTCTGTAGTCATTAATATCCACAGCAAAAATACCGGCTGCACCAAAGGCTTTGGCGGCGCTCACTGCCATCAGGCCTATGGGACCGCAGCCGATTACCGCGATATTTTTGCCTGACGACTGCACTTCCACATTTGCTCTCACAGCAGTTCCCAGCGGTTCTAAAACCGCACCAACATTCGGATGAATCGACTTCGGGATTTTTACGGCACAAACTGCCGGTATTTTTGAATATTCGGCAAAGCATCCGTTCGTGTGAACTCCAAACAGTTTCAAATTCTGACATATATGCTGCTGGCCGTTTCTGCACTGATAGCATTCTCCGCAGGGTATATGCGTATCGCATGCAACGTAATCGCCGACTTTTAAATTTTTAACTCCGGGACCAACTTCTACAACTTCGGCACTGCACTCATGTCCCAATATTGCGGGAAGACTGATGCTGTTGTTTTGAGCCCAGCTGTTCCAGACATAAATATGCTGATCCGTACCGCATATTGCAGCTGCTTTTATTTTAATAAGAACTTCGCCTTCATTGAGTATCGGCATTTCAACATCTTTTAAAACAGCACCAACGCCGGCATTTTCTTTAACTACTGCTTTCATTGTCTGCTCCTTTTCAGTCAGTCAATAATTATTTTATCTTAAACAGCCTAAAACCTGTCTGTTCATCATACTGTCTGATAAATTCCGCTTCATCAAGCTCGTGAATTATGATTTCTCCTGTTGCTGCCACGATATTGCCGCCTTCAACCGTATGGCCTCCAAACACTCTCATATCTTTGTCACTTACGAGCATGTGCATGTGGACCGACTGTTCGCCGCTGTCCTCTGTTCCTATGAGCCCCTGCATGTAAAGCAGCTCTAAAGGTCCCTGTATATCAACGGGGTTGCAGTATGCAAAACCTATTGGAGATTTTTCGTCGGGAATGGCATAGATAATTCTTGCCGTAGTGAGACTTCCTATGCACATCGGAATGTATCCGTACTTTACGTTATGCTCTTTGCATATTTCCTTAATGCCTGTTATTAAATCAACATCCTTCGGAATTCTTCCGGCAATGATGCGCTTAATACCTGATTCTTTAAAATGTTNNCTAAAATATTTTTCAATTCATACAAATTATAATCCCATCAAATTTGGTAGGAATAAAATTATTTCCGGTACATATGTTATCAGGAACAACACTATCAGTGAAGCTACCAAATATGGAACAACCGACCTTGATATATTTGCAAGAGATATTTTTGAAACACCGCATGCCACATAGAGATTTACTCCAACAGGAGGAGTGATCATACCTATGGCAAGGTTCACCGTCATTACGACACCCAGTGCCACCGGATCATATCCTAACTGAGTTGCAACCGGAAGCATGATCGGCGTGAATATATAAAGTGCCGACGGAGCATCCAGAAAGCATCCTGCAATAAGTAAAATTACATTAACCAGCAATAAGAATACCGTTCTGCTGCCTGATACTGACAGCAGCGCATCACTTGCCATATCAGAAATACCTGTAGTCGTGCAGAACCATGCAAACAACCCTGCTGACGCAACTATGAACATTACGATTGCCGAGCCAACTGCCGATTCTACCATCAATGCATGTAAATCCTTTATTTTTAATTTCCTGTATACAAACATTCCAACTAATATACCATAAACAGCCGCAACTGCAGCAGCTTCTGTCGGTGTGAAATAACCTCCGTAGATACCGCCGAGTATGATGACAGGCATCATCAGACCCCAGAATGCATCTTTCAGTGCTGTCATTTTCTCTTTGAACGAAGCTTTTGGCTGAGGCTCGATATCCATCTTCTTAACCATAAGCAAGCTGGCGATAATTAAAGCGGCACCCATTAATAAACCTGGAACAATACCTGCCATAAATATTTTTCCTATTGAAACGCCTGCGATGGCACCGTAAATAACAAACGGAATACTTGGAGGAATAATTACTCCTATACCTCCTGCCGTAGCCATCAAAGCCGAAGACATACCCTTGCTGTATCCGGCATTAATCATTGCCGGAATAATTATAACTCCCAAAGACGCAACCGTTGCAGGACCTGAACCTGAAATTGCCGCGAAGAAACAAGAAGTAATAACACCTACTATTGCGAGACCGCCGCGTTTATGACCAACAAACGCATTGGCCAAATTAATCAACTTTTCTGATATGCCGGCCTTTTCCATTGTATTTCCTGCAAGCATGAAAAACGGAATTGCAAGAAGCGTAAATTTAGAGATATTGGCATATATCTGCATAGGAAACATATCCATAGGCAGTTCTGCTGCTATCATGGCAATTAAAGAGGATACACCAAGGCTCAAAGCTATTGGAACATTCAACAATAGCAGCACAGCAAATGAAATAAATAATATTGAAGCTATACTCATGTTATTCTGCCTCCTTGTTTGATTGCTTGAAAGCACTTACAGCCCACTGTGTAAATCTTATAAGTATAAAAACAGCACCAATGGGCACAAAAGAACCGAATATGGCTTCTGGCCATCCTAATGACGGTGTTGTAACACCCATTGCAATTTCACTCTGAACCATATCAATGCCATACTTTATGAGAAGCACTGAAAATAACGCCGATGCTGCCCAGGTAATAAGTATTACATATTTTTGAAATCTTTTTGGAAACAGATCTGTCAGCACGCTTAATCCAAGATGCCCGCCCTGTCTTGCCGCCACAGCAGCTCCCAAAAGCGTTATAAGAAGAAACATCGCAGTTGTTATTTCTTCAAGGAATGACATTGACAATCCCATGAACTTTCTTGAAATTACATTAATTACTGTTATAAACGTCATAACCGTCAGTCCGACCGCCATGACGTGTTTTTCTAAATTGTCGATAAACTTTCTCAAATTGTACCTCCGTTACTTTCCATAAAATTTTTCTAAGTCTTGCATTAAGACTTAGAAAAATTTATATCTGCGTTCATTATCTGAAGGCATCGATTAATTCTTTGCCCATAATCGGTTCATATTCATCATACACTGACTGAACTGCATCTTTAAATACTGCTTTTTGTTCAATTGTCAATGTATTAACGCTCATACCGCCATCAATAAATTCCTGTGTTTGTTTTGCCGAAGCTTCTCTGTTTATCTGTCTCTGATATGCAACTGCTTCTTTGGCTGCATCTCTTATTATCTGCTGATCCTCAGCACTTAAGCTTTCAAATTTAGCTTTGTTCATGCCAAGAATGATTGTGTCGTATGAATAATCCCACACTGTCATATATTTTTGAACTTCATTGATTTTAGAAGATGAAATAACATCTGTCGGGTTTTCCTGTCCGTCAATTGTTCCCTGCTGCAATGCTGTAAACACTTCACCGAAGTTCATCGTTATAGGATCTGAACCTAAAGCTTTGAATAGGGATACATACATTTTAATTCCGGGTATTCTGATCTTCAACCCTTCCACATCAGCCGGAACTTCAATCGGTTTTTTGCTGTTTGTTATCTGCCTGAATCCATTTTCACCAAAGCCAAGTCCTACGATGTTTTTTTCAAGCAAAATTTTGTTTAGTTCTTCTCCGCCGGCTCCGTCAAGGATTTTATCGGCTGTTTCAGTATCATTGATTAAGAAAGGTAAGCTTACAACTCCGAATCTTTCATCCATTACCGAATAGATTATGTTGGAGTGGAATGTGATGTCTGTTGAACCTGACATAAGCATTTCAATACCCTTGCTTTGGTTTCCGCCGGATAACTGTTCGTTTGGATAAACTTTTACTTCAATTCTTCCGTTTGATTTTTCACCAACTATTTCAGCAAATTTTTTAGCTCCGAGTGTCCATGTGGATGTGTCTGCTGTAGTAGTGCTAAATTTCAAAGTTACTTTCTGTCCGGATGCCTGTCCTTTTTCTCCGGACACTTTTTCTGAAGAGCATCCTGTTAAGCCCAAGCTTAAAATCATTACTGCTACTAAAATTAAGGATACTACCTTTTTCATTATATTCCTCCTACGAATAAATTATTTGCTTTTTTATACTTGCAATTGGCATGCCAGTTTAAAGGTTATACCGTGAAAACCTTTCTATTTGAACATAGTTTTTTATCTGTCAATTTTTGATTTGTTAAATGATAAACAGCTTTTTCGCCGAATGTTAAAAAAATGAGCATATAACTGCTCATTTTTTTAACATTGCTTATTTTTTTAGCAAAGACAATATCAGCGTTCAGCTATGTTATATTTTTTCATTTTGTTATAAATTGTATTTCTGGTAACCTTCAGCAGGTTAGCCGTCGTTGTTATGTTGCCTCCCGATATGTTCAGTGCTCTTTCAATTGCTCTTTTTTCAATAACTTCCAGTGGTTCTATTTCGCTTTCGGAAACAATGTCAATATTTTTATCATCAAGATAATTTTTATTTAACGAATCATTGACGTTATTGCACATGTTTTCGATAAATATATCATTTTCGGTAATTATGCGGCCGCTGCTTAAATTTACAGCACGCTCGATTGCATTCTCCAGCTCTCTTATATTTCCCGGCCAGCTGTAGCTCATGATTTTCTTCATGGCATCGGGAGATATGTCAAGTATTTCCTTATCCAGCTTAATATTCAGCTTATTTATGAAATGCTGTATGAGCTCGCTGATGTCTCCCTTGCGCTCCCTGAGCGGAGGCAGATTTACGTGCAGGACATTGATCCTGTAATATAAGTCTTCTCTGAATACTCCTTTTTGACACTGTTCAAATAAGTCCTTGTTTGTAGCCGCAATAATTCTCACATCTAAATCAAATATGTGATTGCCGCCGATTCTGGTTAATTTCCTGTCCTGAATAACTCTTAGAAGCTTAACCTGCATGTCCATAGGCATATCCCCTATTTCATCAAGGAATATGGTTCCCCCGTCAGCCAGCTCAAATTTTCCCATTCTTCCTTTGTTGGAAGCACCCGTGAAAGAGCCTGGTTCATATCCGAACAGCTCGGATTCCAGAAGTTCTCTGGGTATGGCTCCGCAGTTGATGGAAACAAACGGCTGCATATTTCTGTCGCTGTAGTTGTGGATTGAATGTGCGATAAGTTCTTTTCCCGTTCCGCTTTCACCGGTTATCAGCACATTTGACATGCTCTGTGCCGCAGCCCTTGCCTTATCTATGCAATCCTGCAGCTCAATGCTTGAGCCTATAATGTCATCAAAGCTAAAATTCGCATAAGCACCGTTAAGTTCATTAACCATCTTGTTAACACGCTTTATTTTCCTGAAAGTGTCCACAACCGTTACGATGCTGCCCTTCTCGTCCTTTATGGGAACCGCTGTTTTGATGAAGTGTATCTTTTCGCCGGTTTTCTTTGTCAGCAGAAATTCCTTGTCTATATAACCTTTTCCTGTCTTCAAAACATCAAGGACCACCGGTTTGAAATCAACCACGTCAGAAATATGTTTTCCTATGGAGTTTTCTCTGCCGACGCAAAGTATTTCCGCCCCCACCTGATTAAGAAATGTTACAAAACCGTCTTTGTCAACCGTCAGCACACCGTCTGTCAGTGTTTCGACTATGGCACTTTCGCATTTATTTTTTTCTATTATCTGCTTGTTGAGTTTGTCCGACTCATATCCTATGCTTATGGCTTTTGCCGCAGCCGCAATCATTCCTAAGGAATGGCGGTTCATGTTTGCTTTCAGCCCTATGGCCGATAATACACCGACTATTTCACCGTCAATGTAAATAGGCGCACCAAGTGTGGAATATTCATTGTACACTTTACAGTAATGCTCTTCACCGATTAAACAAATTGGTTTGTTCTCAAAGATTGATGTACTCATGGCAGTATTGCCGTTGAATCTTTCTGTAAATCTGCCGCCTACAGGCAAATTTACGGCAGAACTGAGCAGTGCACCGTATTCCCTGTTTTTCTTTTCTTTTAATATGTATCCGTCCTTATTGACCAGAAGAACAGATATGAATGAATTCATGTATTCACCGATGCTGTCTACCACATGCTCAGAATGGTATATCAGCTCCTTGCTTTCGGTTAAAAGCGTATTAAGATCAAATGCTGATACGTTGAAAAAACACATATTGCTGTCAGTATTTGTTTTTGACTTTTTACATCTTTCCCAACCGCTTACGACATAATCAGCGTAAATTTGGGGCAATAATTCTATCATAAATTTACTCCTTATTTAATACTTTATAATACATCTCACCGATTGTTTAATTATTATACATTGCCTATGCTTGGAAGTCAATTTAGATAGTTTTTTAACGATTTTTATCATTATTTGTCAACAATTGTCATATTAATGTACAATTATTGAACATTCTATTGAAGGATTGTGCGGGAATTTATTTTATCTCCACACCCATTCTCTTTTCATATATTTTAGCAATTGCACAATGATCTTCATTTACCATGCCGTCTGCTTCTATTTCATCCATATATTTCAATATCGTTTCTGACAAAGGTATTTCAATATTTAATTCTTCCGCCAGCTTCACCGCATTTTTCAAATCTTTCTGATGAACGGCAATCCTCGCACTTGGTTTGAAATTCCTGCCAATGATTTTAGGTGCCTTTAAGTCAAGCACCGCACTTCCGGCAAATCCATCCTTTATTGCTCTGTAAAGAGTTGACGGATCCAAGCCAGCTTTTGCCGCAAAAGCCAATGCCTCGCTTACCGCACCTATATAGCAGCCTACTATCATGTTGTTGGCAAGCTTTGCCACAGCTCCGCAGCCCGTACTTCCCATATATGTCACTGTCCTGCCGATGCAGCTAAGCAAAGGCTCTGCCTCATCAAATGCTTCCTTGTCTCCTCCGCACATTATGGCAAGAGTTCCTTCAACGGCTCCCGTTTCACCTCCGCTGACGGGAGAATCCAGCAAACTCATACCTGCCTGTCTGCATCTTTGGTACATTTTCCTTATGACACTTGGGGCCGTCGAGCTTAAATCAACAATCAAAGCTCCTTTTATTCCATTGCTCAGTATTTGCTTTATGTTTGATTTCACCAGCTCGTTGGTTGGCAGGCATAAAAAAATAACATCACAGCTTTCATAGATTGATTCCGTATTATCAACAGAACTTCCGCCGTTTTCTTCAAATATTTTTCTTCTGCTTTTTGCAATGTCAAATCCCTTCACCGATAACTTGCCTTTGTTTACTAGGTTAACTGCCATAGGAAGTCCCATGATTCCCATGCCTATAAAACCGATCTGTTTCATGAAATATCCTCCTCATTAAGGAAATGCAAATTAAGCAGCAGACAAAGCATTGAGTATTATGTTATCTGTCATTTCCACCTGTTCATCTGCTGCTCACCGGCAAATCTCCGCCGTTATTTGTTAGGAATATGAATTGCTCTTTTTTCGACCGCCAATGCTGCTTCTTTTATGGATTCAGCAACTGTCGGATGCGCATGTATGGCTGCTATTACCTCATCGACTGTAGCTTCCATTCCGATTGCAAGCGCCAGTTCGCCTATTAAATCGGTGGCTCTCGGTCCGAGTATGTGAGCTCCTAAAATTTCTTTGTATTTTTTGCCGGCTATGATTTTAATCATTCCGTCTTCACCCATTATCATTGACTTTCCGTTTGCAGCCAGCGGGAATTTGCCCACAATGTATTCTACTCCCTGTGCCTTGGCGGCTTCTTCCGTTAAGCCGACCGATGCAAACTCCGGCTTTGTGTAAACGCAGGAAGGATTGGTTTTGCTGTCAAATATGCTGTTGTGTCCCAATGCGTTTTCCGCGGCAACTTCTCCTTGTGCGGAAGCTATGTGTGCAAGCATAATTTGTCCTATGCAGTCTCCTATGGCATATATTCCAGGCACGTTCGTTTCCATTTTATCGTTTACCGTTATTCTGCCTCTGTCATTGGCAATGCCTGCTTTATCCATGCCAATGGCTGCTGTGTTGGTTCTTCTGCCTATGGAAATCAGTGCTTTTTCTCCCGAGAATACCTTTGTCGAGCCATCACTCATCTGGACAGTTACATCCACATTGGCACCTGCGTCTTTAAAAGACATAACTTTTGTGCTTGTATATATTTCCACGCCTTTCTTCGCAAGTTTGGCTCTGATCATTTTTGTGAGCTCGCCATCCATCATAGGAAGTATTTCTTCTAACATTTCTATGATAGTTATCTGGCAGCCAAGGGCACTGTACAGTGTGGCTATTTCAACACCTATTACTCCGCCGCCCACAATGACCATGGACTTTGGCACATCTTGAAGTTCAAGTGCTCCTGTTGAGTCAATGCATTGTTTTGAATCTATTCCGGGAATCGGAGGTTTGGCAGGTATGGAACCTGTGGCAATTATAAATTTATCAGCCTTTATTGTTTCGGTTCCCTTTTGTGTCTTTACTTCAACAGTATCTTTGCTGATGAAAGCCGCTTCGCCGTTTACAACCTTTACCTTATTAGCTGCCAGAAGCCCCTTTACACCGTTTACCAGCTGTTTTGTCACTGCTTTTTTTCTTTCCTGAACTTTTGCAAAATCTACTTTAACATCGCTTGCTATTACACCGTACCTTGCTCCTTCCTTCGCTTCTTCATAAAGCTCTGCCGAATGGAGCAATGCCTTAGTGGGAATACATCCAACGTTTAAGCATGTACCGCCTAAATTTTCTTTTTCTACTAATGTGACTTCTCCTCCCAGCTGCGCTGCTCTTATGGCAGCCACATAACCGCCGGGACCTCCGCCTATTACCGCTACTTTTGTTTTATCGCTCATGTTATCTCCTTGTTAACATTAAGCCGCCATCCCTGCTGTGGCACTGAGACAGCGGCATTCTTTATTTAATATTAAACATACATGTTGTCAGGATCTTCAAGATAGCTCTTTATATCTTTTAAGAATTCCGCTGCCGTTGCACCGTCCACAATTCTGTGGTCAAATGACAGGCTCAATACCATCATTGAAGCCGGAACTATTTCATCATTTTCGTTGATTACCGGTTTTCTCACAATTCTGCCCACGCCCAAAATGCAGCATTCCGGAAGATTTATTACAGGCGTGAATCCGTCTATGTCATATCCTCCCAGGTTGCTTATGGTAAATGTGGCTCCTGACATTTCATCGGGTGATAATGTGTTTGATCTTGCTTTTGAAATAAGATCTTTGGTCTCCGCCTTGATTGCTTTCAGTCCTTTGCGATCCGCATCTCTCACAACCGGAACGATCAGTCCTTCATCTAAAGCAACCGCTACACCAACATTGATTCTGTCGTGAATTATAATGCTATCATCTGTAATTGATGAATTGATTATAGGATGATTCCTTAAAGCTGTTGCCGCCATTTTAACCAATATATCCGTATAGCTGAATCTCACATCCGCATTCTTTGCATTTAATTTACTTCTTAATGCAACTGTCTTGTCCACATTTACTTCGGTTGTAAGTGTAACGTGAGGAGCGTTCTGCTTGCTCGCCTGCATTCTCTTTCCGATTACCTTGCGCATGTTGGACAGCGGTTTTACAATGTCAGCACTTGCCGGCTGAACCGCAGGGGCTGCCTGTACCGGAGCCGGTGCTGGCGCAGCCTGTGATTTTTGATTTTCGGCCGCTTCAGACACATCCTTCTGAATAATGCGTCCATTTGTTCCCGAGCCTGACAAGCCTGCCAGCTCCACTCCCAAATCTGCCGCCGTTTTCTTTGCCAGCGGTGATGCCTTTATTCTTCCGCTTTCGGTAACTGCCGCTGCTTTCGGCGCTTCTTCTGTTTTCGGAGCCGCTTCTGTCTTCACTTCTTCTTTTGCCGCCGGAGCGTCGGGCACATCTACCTTTTCGCCTTCTTCGCCTATTATTGCAATTAATCCTTTTACCGGAATATCTTCGCCTTCTTGTGCAACAATTTTTAATAAAACTCCTTCAGCCTCACTTTCAATTTCGCTTGAAAGCTTGTCTGTCGTAATTTCTACCAGCACATCGCCTACATTAACTTTATCGCCTTCTTGTTTAATCCACTTGCCTATGGTTCCTTCTTCCATAGTTAAACCCAGCTGAGGCATTCTTACTTCTGTTGCCATTATTTGACCTCCTATTTATTTAATACTTTCTTGACTGCTTTTACAATATCCTCCGGATGCGGGAAAAATGCATCCTCGAGAGTAGGAGCAAATGGAGGCACCACGTTTAAGGCAGCTACACGTTCTACCGGAGAATCAAGCTCATCAAACATATCCTCTGTTATCTGCGCCGAAAGCTCGCCGCCAAATCCGCTTCTCTTTACACCTTCGTGAACTATTACAACATTATGTGTCTTGCATACCGATTCTTTTATGGCTTCCCAGTCTAAAGGAACAAGCGAACGAAGATCAAGCACTTCAGCATCTATGCCTTCTTTCGCAAGTTCTTCCGCCGCTTCTAAAGCAAAGTATACCTGACGTGACCACGTGATTATTGTAATGTCTTTTCCTTCTCGTTTTACATCTGCTTTTCCCAGAGGAATGATGTATTCTTCTTCAGGGATTTCTTCTTTTTTGGCATATATAAGTCTGTGCTCCAAAAATATTACCGGATCGTCATCACGAATCGCTGCTTTAATCAATCCTTTTGCATCCTTTGCCGTAGAAGGACAAACAACCTTTAATCCCGGAATATGTGTAAACAGTGTTTCTATACACTGTGAGTGCTGTCCCGCATTTCTTCTTCCTGAACCCATTGGAGCACGGAGAACCATTGGAACATGCACCTGACCGCCTGTCATATATCTCATTTTTGCCGCCTGGTTCATGATTGGATCCATTGAAACACCTATGAAATCGACATACATCAATTCGGCAACCGGACGAATTCCTCGCATTGCCGCTCCAACAGACATACCTAAAAATCCTGCTTCACTTATAGGTGTGTCTATTACTCTGTTTGGTCCGAATTCTTCCTGAAAACCCTGTGTGATGGCAAACACATCCCCCATCTTTCCCACATCTTCACCAAGAACTATTACATTTTCGTCTCTTAGCATTTCTTCATGAATGCCTTCGCTGATAGCCTTACTGATAGTTATTCTTTTCATCTTGCAACACACCTCTCATTATCACTGGAATATACGTCGTCAGTAACTTCACTTGGATCCGGCAGAGGCGAATCCAGCGCGAATTGTACCGCTTCTTCTATTTCTTTTTCCGCCGCTTCTTCAATAGAAACAAGTTCTTTTTCCTCAATGCCTTCTTTTACAAGATGAGCCCTGAAATTATCTATTGGATCTTTTTTACCCCATTCCTCTGTTACTTCCTTCGGACGATACGCCGCCGGGTCACCTTCGTAGTGGCCTCTCATACGCCAAGTCATGCATTCTACGATTGACGGTCCGTTTCCTTCACGGGCATATTCAACCGCCTGCTTAACAGCTTCATAAACAGCCAGCGGATCGTTTCCTTCCACAGTCACTCCCGGAATACCATATGCCTTGGAACGCTCAGCTATGGTGTCTGTATTTGTAACAGTGTGAATATTTACCGACACACCGTAATTATTGTTTTCACACAAGAACACGACCGGAAGTTTCCATGCTGCAGCCATGTTTACGGCTTCATGGAACACGCCCTGATTTGATGCGGCATCACCGAAGATCGCAACCGATACTTCTTTTGTTCCCATTATTTTTGAAGCCAGCCCTGAACCTGCAGCTATTGGTATGCCTGCTCCCACGATGCCATTTGCTCCCAGTATTCCCAATGATACGTCGGCAACGTGCATTGAGCCGCCCTTGCCGCCGCAGTATCCTGTTTTTCTTCCGAAAAGTTCGGCCATCATTATTTTAGTGTCAGCACCCTTTGCTATGATCTGACCATGACCTCTGTGTGTAGTAGTTATTAAATCTGTTTTTTCCAAAGCTTTATTTGCGCCTGCCGCAACTGCTTCCTGTCCTATGGATGTATGAATATTGCCATAAAGCATGCCTTTTGTGAAATATTCAGTCAACTTGGTTTCAAATTTCCTAATTCTGACCATTGTCTGGTATAAGTCAAGAAGCATTTCTTTTGAATATTTTTTCTTTTGCAAAATATATACCACCTTTCTGATTTTTGTCATTGTAATAATATCCTTAGCAATATTTATGCCAAGTATCTTTTCATGCGCTCCTGTATTTTCCGGCCGGCAATTTTGTATCAATTTCGAACAGTCTACAAAATATTATATTCTTTAATTTTTCCATACAGAGTATTTCGCCCTATGCCAAGAATCTTTGCCGCCTGTGTCACATTTCCGCTTGTGAAATCCAGCGCCGACCTCACTGCCTCGGCTTCTGCCTCTTTAAGTGTCATCGGCCGTTTATCCTTGATTTGGGGCTTTTCTTTGGTTAGCTTGACTTGAAGATGTTCCGGCAGAATTTCATCTCCTTCTGCAAAGCAATAGGCAAATTCAATTGCATTTTCCAGTTCCCGCACGTTATCCGGCCATTCCCATTTATTCAGCAGTTCCAGCGCTTCTTTAGATATCTTTTTATTTGTTCCGTTCATCATGTTGTATTGGCTAAGTGTCTGATTTGAAATTATCTCTATATCCTCACGCCTGTCCCTTAGAGGAGGTGTATGAATTGTAAAATTACTTATTACTTTAAATAAACCATTGCTGAAATTCTTTTCTTCTGTCATTTCGGTAATATTAACATGTGATGAAGCTATTATTCTTACGTCCACCGGTATTTCCTTAAATCCTCCGATTCTTACGATACCTTTTTTCTGCAGTGCTTTTGTCAGCTTGTTTTGCAGATCAAGAGGTATAAATGCAATATTATTGAGGAACAGCGTGCCGCCGTGAGCCATTTCTATTTTGCCGGGACGTCCGCCGGTATTCATCGAGAAGGAATCTTCCTCATATCCGAACAATTCGCTCTCTATCAGATTTCTGGGCAGCGACAGACAGTTTACGGCGACAAATGGCCCCTGCCTGCGATCGCTGTAATTATGAACGGCTTGCGCGATTATGTCCTTGCCGGTTCCGCTCTCACCCTGTATTAAAACAGGACTGTCATTTGAACCCGCAAGCTTAATCATTTTCTTTATTTCCTGTATCTGCAAAGAACCGCCGATAATGTTTGAAACAGTGTACTTCGCCTGCGCCCCGGTCATCCTGTTTACCATGGACTTAACATCATTAATATTTCTGAATATGTCCAGCACTCCTATCATTTCTCCCCTGTCATCCTTAAGCGGTATTGCCGTTTTGACAAAATGAACCGTACCACGCTTGCTTTCAAGCCTGAATTCTCTGTCAACATATCCTTCGCGGCTCTTTAAAACATGCAGTATCGTAGGTTCAAAATCAACGCCTTCGGTAATATGTTTGCCTATTACGTTTTTGTCGATGTTAAGTATCTTCATGCCCGCCGGGTTGATGAACGTAATAATGCCTTCCATATTCACCGAAAGCATTCCGTCGGAAGACGCGTCGACCAAAAGCTCGTGAAACTTCTTTTGCTTTTCTAATTCCTTGTTCTTTTTGTACATTTCGGCCATAACGTTTATTACTTTTCCCAGCAGCTGCACCACAGATATAAACCTGCTGTCTCTCTCTTCCTCAAATCCGGTTACTATTAAGTAAGCAATTGTTTCATCACTATCACTCACAGCCACAGAACTGCTGAATATCCTGTTTCCGCCTGATCGTTCGTTTTCTTCGCATCTGCATTCCTCGTCAACTTTTCCGCTGTATTTCTTATCACGCAAATTATCGTCAATGTTTCTTTTCAGCATTTCAGTCCTGTCAGAATCGTTGCTGCATTCAGCCGTTAAGATGTCAGAATATTTATCTGTCAGCAACACATAGAAATTTTTATGGTTAAATTGTTGGCACAGTTCCTTTATTACAGGCTCAACAATACCTATCAGCCAGAAATAATCTTTTTTAGTTTTTTTCAGTTGCTCCTCCGTTATTAAATAATCAAGTTTCATATTTTGATTTCATACTGAAAATTGTATGTCCCCCTTTTTATAACTTTTTATGAATCAAAATTCATATTAAGTGAATAGCAAGCAAATTTTATGCCAAATACTTTTCTGTTTAAAAATTAATATTTGTTCACAATTAGTTCGGCTATTTTAAAAATTATCCACTGTTTATTTTTTGCGCAGTGAAAATGCTCAAATTTTTTACAGTGCGCAATAATTTAACGCATACGGAATCCGAAATATGATGAATAAAAAAATATTTAAATCCAAATCAGACCAAAATAAATTTGTAACATAACCGATACTATTTATGTGCAAAAAAAATGTATAATTAAATTGTCGAATGGAATATATAATGCTATAATTGCAGTAGGAGATGACAGAATGGTAAAAAAATTTATATCGTTTTTTCTGATTTTCATGATGATATTAACGGCAGCAGTTCCAACATATGCATATGGCTTGGATGAAAAAAGCTCCGGATCCACGGAGGAGAAAATAGTACAAGCGCTTATTGACGGCAGCTATATGAAAATGTATGTTGAGACCCTCAGCAGAGCGCTGTCAAAATCAGATCCGGATGATTTAACCATCCGCAAAGCGGGCACCGTGGTAGAAAACAAAACGGTACGGGACATACATATCACAAAAGAAGTCGGTGACGGTGACGTAACCCTGAAAAATGTTGTAATTACAGGAAAGCTGCTGGTGGAAGGCGGCGGTCAGAATTCAATAATAATTGAGAATTCAAGCGTCAGTCAGCTTACCACAAATAAGGAATCCGGCAAAGTCAAAATTGCGCTGGAGGGAAATACAACCGTAGAATTGGCTTCAATAAAATCAAATACAACGCTGGAACAGGAAAAATCAACCGGCAAGGGCTTCGAAAAAATAACGCTGGATATAAACTCTTCGGTTGAATTAAAAACCGATAAAAAAATGAAATTGTCATCTGAAGACAAGGAAATTGCAGAAGTTGACTCTGATGGCATCGTGACTGCCAAAAAAGCAGGCAGCTCCGTAATATCGGCTGCCATTAATGGCAAAAAAACCGAACTATGCAAAATTACGGTAACGGACCCTTCATTAAAAACAATTAAAATATTGTCCATAGGAAATTCTTTTTCACAGGATGCGGTTTATTATTTATATGACATAGCACAGTCGGCAGGCATTAATATAGTCGTAGGAAATTTGTACAGCAGCGGCTGTTCTCTTGAAAGACATTACAATTATGCCATGAGCAATGAGAAAGCCTACATTTATTATAAATGGACTTCCCCTTACATGACTACAGAGGAAAACCGCACCATGAAAGACGCCTTACTTGACGAAGAATGGGATTACATAACTTTTCAGGAGTCATCAGAATACTCCGGAATATATTCGGCATACCAGCCTTATTTAAACAATCTGATTGCATATGTAAAAGGAATGGCATTAAATCGTGATGTTAAGCTGGCACTGAACATGACCTGGGCTTATTCATACAAAAGTACAAATGATAACTTTGCACATTACAGCCGCGATCAAAGAATTATGTATGATACAATAGTTTTCGCTTATAAGCAGGCAGCTTTTGATACAGGCATCAAAATGGTGATACCTTGTGGAACCGCCATACAAAACGCAAGAACAAATAAGTATTTAAAGGCAGTCGGAAACGAATTAACCAGTGACGGCTACCATTTGGATACCGGTATAGGGCGTTATATTGCAGGGCTCACTATGTTTGAAACAATTATGAAAGAAGAAAATATAAAAAGGGATTTATATGAGGATGTCAAATTCGCTCCCGATATACAAGACAGTTCCGAAGACCTGGTGTCTCTGGCAAAGAAAGCCGTTATAAATGCAATGACAGAACCATTTAAAATTACGCCCGACAATAAAAACCTATGAGAATAAAGCTCATAGGCTTTTTAATTTGATAATAAATAAATTTTATTGCATTTTCGTAACAGCTATACTATTATATAAGTTATTATAACGTTTAACACAAGTTAGTCATTACACTGAAGAGGAGAAATCATTTTGAAATATATCGAAAGCATCAGCAATGACGTTTATTTTAACCTTGCATTGGAGGAATACGTATTTCAAAATTTAACCGATGATGCATACTTCATGCTCTGGGAAAACGACAGCAGCATTGTATTGGGAAAGCACCAGAACGTCTTCGAAGAAATAAACATCAAGGAAGCAGAAAAAACAGGCATAAAAATTGCAAGAAGAAATTCAGGAGGGGGAACTGTATTTCATGACAGGGGTAATTTAAACTATTCTTTTATTAAAAATTATGACAAGCATTCCTTCATTGATTACGACAGTTTTTTAACCCCTGTAATCGCAGCCTTGAACTCTCTTGGCATTAAAGCCGAAAAACGAAGAACCTGCGATATTGCCATAGACGGCAAAAAAATTTCAGGCAGCGCTCAGTCGTCAAAAGGAGGCAGGATCCTTCATCACGGAACTCTGCTTTTTGATGCGGATTTGTCACTGCTGGAAAAAATGTTAAAACCCACAGAGGGTAAAATTGAATCACGGTCGATTAAATCCGTGAGAAGCACCGTCACCAACATTAAGGAACACCTGAACGAAGAAATTACACTAAGTACATTTAAAAATAACCTGCTTAATGCCTTGTTCCCTCAGGGCATACAAAAAATAAGCTTAACAGATGAACAATTGCAGGATGTAAGAAATCTCGCAAAAAGCAAGTATTCCGACTGGAAATGGAATTTTGGAAATTCGCCTGATTTTTCATACGAAAAACAAAGTGTTCTTTTAAATGAACCCGTAACAGTCAAACTTCAGATTAAAAAAGGAATTATTTTCGCATGTACGATAGAGGGAAATATCCTGCCATGCGGTGATATCGAAAATGCCGTTATCGGCTACCGTTACAGCTGCGGTGAAATTACGGACAGGCTTAAAGAGATAAATTCTCTTAATATAAATAATATTGAAAATTTAGCAGATTGCTTTTTCTAAGGAGGTACTATGATTAAAACAGTTAAAATGCCAAAATTAAGCGCAAATATGGAGAACGGAATCCTTGTTTCTTGGAATAAACAGCCGGGAGATGCCGTCAAAAAAGGAGATGTACTGTTTGAAGTTGAAACAGATAAGGTCGTAAGCGAGGTTGAAAGCCTGGAAGACGGCAAATTAAATAAAATCCTTTTTGAAGAAGGGGACAGCGTTAAAGTTGATGAAACAATAGCAGAAATTCAGACTGCGGAATAAGGAGAGCAAAATGGTGAGAAAGTTGCCGGAATGGCTTAAAGTAAGTTACAATAAGGATGCTGTAAATGAAGTAAATGAAATAATGGCTGATCTTAAATTAAATACGGTATGCAAGGAAGCAAACTGCCCCAATTTAGGCGAATGCTTCAAAAAACACACGGCCACATTCATGATACTTGGCAGCATTTGTACAAGGCATTGCAGGTTCTGCAATGTAACACACGGTCACGCCGAAAAAGTAGATCCTCATGAACCTGTTCACCTGGCAGAGGCCGTTAAAAAAATGGATC
>DMJQ01000143.1 GCA_003457065.1 Clostridiales bacterium | reverse complement strand
AGGCTGATGCCTTTTACCACATTTGTAATGTAATAGTCGTAAGGGTTAAAGACGGAAGCGTCAACGGTTGCTCTTTCAGCGCAGTTTATAGTGTATTTAATATCACTGTGTTCTAAAAAAATCTGATTTATTATATTTGAATCAGTAATATCACCTTTATAAAAAATCTTATCCTTTATAAAATAATCCCTTCCGGACAATAAGGAGTCCAGTATTACCGGTGTATGGCCGGAATCTATTAATGCCGAGCAGATACAGCTTCCAACGTATCCGGCGCCGCCTGTTACTAATACCTTCATTTTTAAAATCACCTTTCCTGAAATAAGATTTTATATAGAGATAACCTTAAGAATTTATTGTTTAAGATTATATAATATAGAAATTTAACTTATTTATAATATTGTAAGCTAATACTAAAAAAATAACAAGATTTTTAATTCCGTATGCTTTTTACCAAAGTATATTCTAAAACCTAAATATTTAAAAACCGGAAAACGCAATGCTTTCCGGTTCTAACTTACTGTAAGATTATACAGCAATATTATTCATTTTTTTCAGGTTTTGTATCTGCTTTAGAGCCATAGATAACGGAAACTTCAACTCTTCTGTTTTTTTGGCGGCCTTCTTCTGTTAAATTGGCGGCTACAGGGTCCAGCTCACCATGGCCTATGGCCGAGAAGGAGCGCTGGTCAAGGTCGGAGCCTTCGCGCATGGCGCTCATGAAGCTTACGGCTCTTGAAAGGCTCAAATGCCAGTTAGATTCGTATTGGCGGGTATGGATAGGNNGGATAGGAAGATTATCTGTATAGCCGGATACCCTTATTTCAACAGGAAGCCCTTCTTTTTGAGTTTCATATATGATTTTGGAGACTTCTTTTGCAATTTCCTTTTGAGAAGGAGTGAGGACGGCACTTCCCAATGGAAATAAAATATCGCTTGGAAGCGCCAAAACAACTTCATATCCTGTATTTGTAATTTCGTAGGTTTCTCCCAGCTGGGTATTTGTAAAATAATCTTTTAAGGAGTTTTCAAGGTTCAGCATCTGCTCAGATTTTTGCTCTTCTTCTGAAGCATAATATGTCTTGAAATTTCCGCCGGAACCACTGGAACCATCGGAAGTTGAAGTACCTGGGCCTGTCAGGCCTACTCCGGGTATGTAAAAGAAACTTTGGCCTAAAATATTTTCAAAAGAATTTGAAAGACTATCCACTTTTTTAGGTCCCTGCTGAGTAACTGCAAATAAAACGATAAATACTGCAANNAGCAGTGTCATTAAATCTGAATAAGGCAGAAGCCAAGCTTCTCCCATTTCTTCTTCGTGATGATGATTTTTACCTTTGCTCATGTTAGCCTCTAAAATTAATGTATTTTTTTATCATATTTAAAAAGATTACACTCCGCTGAGTCTTCTAACTTCCGCATCGGATAAAAAGGCCATAAGCTTTTCTTTTACCATAGCGGGAGATTCGTTTCTTGCAAGAGAAAGCACGCCTTCTATTATCATACGTTTTTCATGGCTTTCCTGCTTGCTCTTTATCTTAAGCTTGTTTGCGAAGGGATTCCAGAGCACATATCCTGTAAAGATACCGAAAATAGTCGCTATAAACGCCGCGGAGATAGCTGCCGCCATGGCGTCTGTGTCATTAATTGTTCTCATGGCGGCTATAAGACCGAATACCGCTCCGAGAACACCAAGGGTAGGAGCATAAGCGCCCGCTTGAGAGAAAATTGATGCATTAATATTATGTCTTTCTTCGCTTTCTTCCATAGATATGTTCATTGCCTCTGCGATATAATCTTCATTTGTTCCGTCAACAAGCATTCTAAGGCCCTTTTTAAGAAACTCATTATCATAGTTGCCGATTTCTGCCTCAATGGCAAGAAGGCCGTCCCGCCTTACTTTCGCAGCTAATTCTTCAAAGGTGGCTATGATTGTTTCCACATTATTTTCATTTTTTTTTAAAAAGTATGCGAAACAGGTCTGGAATGACCTTTATTTGGTCTCCAGGAAAGGCATTTAGAATACAGCCTATAGTTCCTACAAATATAACGAACATAGCTGCAGGATTAATAAGTGCAGTAAAGCTGATGTGTTTAAAAATCATCGCACCGATTACTGCAATAACACCTACAATTATACCGACGGCTGTTGTTATTTCCACAAAAATCCCTCCAACTTAAATTGCGTAATTAAAAATTTGATATCTTAAAATCCTCAGCCTTAATTGCTTTATGTAATAACATATTACCGGCAGATTATTAAAAGAAATAATATGGGTTTTGAAGTTGGAATTTAAGGAAAGCATTTGGCTTTATAATGTTTTCCTATTCAATGTGCTTCGGTATTCTTTTACGCATTCAAAATCCATTGAAAAGCTTTGATTTACGATAATTTATTAGTAAAAATTACCACCTAATTTTAATTCTTTTTTATGAATTTGTAAATAGGATTAAAGGCTTTTATGACAAAAAAACCTATAATGTCTTATGACCGCAATCCGGTAACTTTTGTCCAAAAATTAAGTCATCTGCATACGGATACAATATAAAACAAGAAAACCATATATTTTACATAAGAATATATAAAAAAGAGTGATAGATAAGATGGCTTAAGCCAATTGTTATGGATTATTTTATATGCTACCATTAATACGCTAACAACTTTAGTCTTTATATTTGACATAAGGACAATTCTAAAGGCTATACCACAAACCAAGCTTAAATATGCCTCCAAGGGCTTTATGCTCGGCATATAAATATATAAGAGGTGAGATTTTTGACAAATAATACTTTACCGGAGATATTTGAAACCTTTGGAGACCAGAGGAAAAAAGGCTTTCTGGAAATGAAGGAGCTTAAAGATCAGGTGAAAAAGGTCGTAGGCACTTTCTGCACCTATACTCCNNACGAGGAGACAATTCCTGAGGCTGAGGCAGTTCTTCCAAGGAATTTATGCCCCCTTATAAAAGCAAGCTATGGATTTGCCGCCACTCAAAAATGCCCGTATATGTATTTTTCCGATTTAGTAGTGGGGGAGACTACTTGCGATGGAAAAAAGAAAATGTACGAGCTTTTAGGCGAAATAAAAAATGTTCATGTTATGAATCTCCCTCACAGACAGGACACCGAAATGGCTAAAAAGATGTGGCTTGAAGAAGTTCGCATTCTTAAAGAAGTTGTTGAAAGAGAATTTAACGTAACAATTACCGAAGAGGACATAAGAAAAGCCATAAAAGATAAAAATGAAGAAAGAAGGCTTCTAAAAGAGCTTTACGGTTTAAGCGCCCTGTGTCCGCCGCCTATGACGGGAATGGAGCAAATCCAGGTTTTATTTGGCGTTCAGTTTAAATTTGACCATGAGAAAAAGCTGGAATCCTTAAGAACAACCATCGATAAAATAAAAGAAGAATATGAAAGCGGCGTAAGAAAAGTATCGGAAAAAAGCAAGAGAATACTTATTACAGGCTGTCCTATCGGCGGAATGATGAATAAGGTGGTTCCTCTTATAGAAGAAGGCGGCGGCGTAGTTGTAGCCTATGAAAACTGCACCGGAGCGAAATCTGTGGAGGACCTTGTAGACGAAGATGAAGCAAGAGACCCATATGAGGTCATAGCGGAAAAATACTTAAATATCGGCTGTTCTGTAATGACCCCTGATACAAGAAGATATGACCTTTTAAGGAAGCTTTGCGATAGATTTAAGGCAGACGGNNGATATAATATTGAAACCGAATCCATAAGAAGACTTATGGACAGCATGGGAATGCCTTTTATTAGTCTTGAAACAGATTATTCAAATTCGGACGTTGCCCAGCTTAAAACAAGAATATCTGCATTTATAGAGATGCTGTAGCGGTGGTGTGAAAATGTATAAATACAGCATTGGAATAGATTCAGGCTCAACCTTTTGCAAGGTTGCCTTATTAGACAAAGAAAATGTTTTGGACAGGGCAATTGTAAAATCCGGCTGGCAGCCTTCAAAGATTGCCGAAAATATTGTAGAAGCTGTTCTTGAAAAAAATGGCCTTTCCATGGAGGACTGCCTTATGGTTTCCACAGGATATGGCAGGGAAAGCATTGATTTTGCGGAAAAAACTCTTACGGAAATCAGCGCCCATTCTGTGGGGGGCATCTACCTGAATCCTGAAATCGGCGGAATTATAGATATTGGCGGCCAAGACTGCAAGGTAATAAAAATCAGGAATAAGAAAGCCATGTCATTTTTTATGAATGATAAATGCGCGGCAGGAACAGGAAGATTTCTCGATATGGCATGTCAAACCCTGGACATCCCCATCGGAGAAATAGATAATTTTCTTCAAACGAATGAGTATGTGAATATAAACAGCATGTGCACCGTATTTGCAGAGTCAGAAATTATAGGGCTTGTTTCTTCAAGCGTTGACAGAAGCTTAATATTAAACGGCGTATTACGTTCTATAGGGGCGAGAATAGCACAAATGCTAAGTAAACTTCAGCCGGATAAAAACGAGCTGTTTTTAATGACGGGAGGCCTTGCCAGGTCCCAAAGGGTAGTTGATACGGTTTCCGAAATAACAGGATACAATATCGTTACCCATGCTGATTCAAGCTATGCAGGTGCCATAGGAGCGGCAATGTTTGGATTTAAATAGTATAATAATATTTCAAAATCATGACCACCCTT
>DMJQ01000110.1:632-9723 GCA_003457065.1 Clostridiales bacterium | reverse complement strand
AAGATGCGGTCATGGATTTATTGAAAAACAGAGACGGCCTGATGATAGGCATATGCAACGGATTTCAGGCATTGATAAAGCTGGGGCTTGTGCCTTTCGGAGAAATTGTGGATATGAAAGAAGACTATCCGACTCTTACCTATAATAAAATCGCACGGCATGTATCGACGTTTGTCAGCACAAAGGTCGTGTGCAATTTATCGCCGTGGCTTAACATGTGCGAAGTCGGTGATGTTCACTGCCTGCCGGTTTCTCACGGTGAAGGAAGATTCGTGGCAGATGAAGAATGGATTAAAAAAATAAAACAAAACGGTCAGATAGCCACACAATATGTGGATGCGGAAGGCAATCCCACGTATGATGGATTATACAATGTAAATGGTTCTGCGGAGGCTGTTGAAGGCATCACCAGCCCTGACGGCAGAGTGTTTGGANNCAAGATGGCACATTCTGAGCGCATGGACAATGATTTGTATAAAAATATTCCCGGGAATAAGAATCAGTTGATTTTTGAATCCGGCGTTAAATATTTCAGATAAAATTACAGGGAGGAATTATGAAGGTTGCAATAGTAATGGGAAGTGATTCGGATTTTCCGATAATTGAGAAGGGATACAACATATTAAAAGATTTCGGAGTGGATGTGATCGTAAGGGTTATCTCGGCTCACAGAACTCCCGACGCAGCTTTGAACTTTGCAAAAAATGCGGAAGCAGATGGATATGAACTAATCATAGGGGCTGCAGGCAAAGCAGCTCACCTGCCCGGCATACTGGCGGGATGCACGGCACTGCCTGTAATAGGTGTTCCCATAAAGTCGTCTGAGCTGGACGGAATGGATGCACTTTTTTCCGTAGTCCAGATGCCGCCCGGAGTTCCTGTGGCAACAGTTGCAATAAACGGAGCCGACAATGCAGCACTCCTTGCAATTCAGATTTTATCGGTAAAATATGAAGAGCTGAGAGTGAAATTTAAAGAGTACAAAAAACAGATGGCTGAGAAAGTATTTCAAAAAGATAAAAAATTAAATGATAAATTAAACGGAGGCCAAAGATGAAAAAATTGGAAATGCTTTATGAAGGCAAGGCAAAAAAGGTCTACAAATCAGATGACCCAAAGAAGTATATCGTGGAATACAAGGATGACGCAACGGCTTTTAACGGAGAAAAGAAAGGAACAATAGTAGGAAAAGGCGTGGTAAACAACAAAATGTCGGCAGCATTGTTCGCGCTGCTGGAAAAGGAAGGAATACCAACTCATCAGCTGGAGCTTTTAAGCGACAGGGAATCGCTGGTTAAGGCGGTAAACATTCTTCCGCTGGAGGTAATTGTGAGAAATGTGGCGGCAGGTTCACTGGCAAAGAGGCTCGGCCTTGAAGAAGGAGTTCCCATGAAGGAAACTGTGCTTGAATTTTCTTATAAAAATGACGAACTGGGAGACCCGATGGTAAATGACTACCACATTAAAGCTATGGGATATGCGACGGATGAACAGCTAAAAACAGTTAAGGAATACGCATTGAAGGTAAATGAGGTTCTTAAAAAGTTCTTCCTTGAAATAAACATCAAACTGATAGATTTCAAGCTTGAATTCGGTGTTTGCGACAATCAGGTAATACTTGCCGATGAAATATCTCCCGACACATGCAGGCTGTGGGATGCACAAACAGACAAAAAACTTGACAAGGACAGATTCAGAAGAGATATGGGCGGAGTCGAAGAAGTGTATCAGGAAGTTTTGTCAAGAATCAGCAAAAAACAAACAAACAGAATCTAAGGAGACATTATGTGCTTTGAATTAATGGATGACGACAAGCTTCATGAAGAATGCGGGGTTGTCGGAGTATTTACGGGAAATCCCCAGATAACATCACAATTAATGTATTACGGCTTGTTTGCACTGCAGCACAGGGGGCAGGAAAGCGCGGGAATTGCAATTCATACCGGAAAAAGAATCGAATATCACAAGGACATGGGATTAGTTGCGGATGTACTTTCCAATGATATGGTAACTAAGTATAAAGGCAACATAGCCATAGGGCATGTAAGATATTCAACCACGGGAGAAAGCGAGAAACAAAACGCCCAGCCTCTTGTTGTGAGATACAAGGAAGGTTCCATAGCGCTGGCGCACAACGGCAATCTTGTCAATGCTGATTCCATGAGAAATATTCTGGAAGATAACGGTGTAATATTTCAGACATCCACCGACTCGGAAGTGGTGGCAAACATGGTGGCGAGGCATTACAAGGGCGATATAATAAAATCGATAAAAAATGTTACCGAAATTGTAAAAGGTGCATATGCCTTTGTGTTCATGACAGAAAAAGAATTGATAGGCGTGAGGGATTACTATGGGTTAAGGCCGCTGTGCCTGGGAAAAAGGCATGACGGATATCTGCTTGCTTCAGAAAGCTGTGCCATAAGTGCAATGGGTGGAGAATTTATTAGGGATATCGAACCGGGGGAAATAGTCGTTATAAACGAAAATGGTGTTGAAAGCATCAAGAGTACAAAATATGCGCAAAAAAAGCTGTGCATATTCGAACATGTGTATTTTGCCAGACCGGACAGCAATCTGGACGGCGTTAATGTATATCAGTCCAGATATAACGCGGGAAAGCTGTTGGCTAAGTGCNNAGCAGATCTGGTATTTTCTGTTCCGGATTCCGGAACACCTGCGGCCATAGGATACGGGGCGGAGCTGGGAATACCATTTGGTTTGGGATTGATTAAAAACAGGTATGCAAAGCGCACATTCATCGAGCCTGATCAGGAATTGAGAGAACAGGGAGTTAAAACCAAGCTGAGCGTATTAAAAGAGCTTGTAAAAGATAAAATAGTCGTAATGGTGGATGACAGCATTGTGAGAGGCACTACCATGAAACAGATTGTGAACATGGTGAAGGAAGCGGGAGCAAAAGAAGTTCATGTCCGCATAGCGTCACCTCCGGTGACACATTCGTGCTTTTTCGGAATCAACACACCGGATCGCAGGAAGCTGATAGGTGCCAATAAAACAATCGAAGAAATAAAAGAATTTATCAATGCAGACAGCGTATATTACCTGAGCATGGAGGGGCTGGTAAGCTCTACGGGTTCAGCAAACAGCTACTGCCTTGCATGTCTGAACGGGGATTACCCCATGGAAGTGCCGAACAATGGAATATAAAGGAGATTATTATGTCTGATAAGTTAACATACAAAGACTCCGGCGTCGATATTCATGCCGGATATGAAACCGTAAAATTAATTAAAGATTATGTGAAGAAAACATATACGAAGGGTGTTATGTCCGACCTGGGCGGATTCGGAGGCATGTTTGCGATCGATAAAGATGAATATGAGGAACCTGTTCTTGTTTCCGGCACGGACGGTGTGGGAACAAAGCTCATGGTTGCATTCAAGACAGACATTCACTATACCATCGGAGAGGATGCGGTTGCCATGTGCGTAAACGATGTGGTGTGCCAGGGAGCCAGACCGCTATTCTTTCTGGATTATATCGCAACGGGAAAACTGGAGCCTAAAAAGGCATCGGATATAGTCAAAGGAGTTGCAAACGGATGTATTAAGGCGGGGGCTGCGCTCATAGGTGGCGAAACCGCCGAAATGCCGGGACTCTACGGCGAGGGCGAGTACGACATTGCAGGTTTTTGCGTGGGAATCGTGGATAAAAAGAAAATAATTGACGGTACAAAGATTACTGATGGTGATGTGCTTATAGGGGTGCCTTCAAGCGGTATTCACAGCAACGGATATTCGCTGGTGAGAAAAGTTTTCTTTGACCATAAAAATTATGATGTTGGTGAATATGTGGAGGAACTGGGATGTACGCTCGGCGAAGCATTAATGGTTCCTACAAAAATTTATCCGAAGCTGATAATGGAACTGATATCAGAATATGAAATCAAAGGGATGTCCAATATAACAGGCGGCGGATTTTATGAAAAGATTCCGAGAATGTTCCCTGCAGGAATAACAGCTGACATAGAGACTAAAAATATTGATGTGCAGCCCATATTTAATTTGCTGCAAAGAGAAGGAAACATAGATATTGATGAGATGTATTCCACATTCAACATGGGAATAGGAATGGTTCTGGCGGTGAGTGCAGAAATTTCAGATGATGTGATTGCATATCTTCATGATAAAGGAGAAAAACCTGTGGTGCTGGGCAGGACAGTGAAAAGGGAAGGCGGTCTTAAAATATGCCACAACCGAAAATAGGTGTATTGATTTCAGGCTCAGGTACAAACCTGCAGGCGCTTATTGACAATGTGGAAAACGGGTTTATTAACGGGGAAATATCCGTGGTGATTTCAAACAAGGAAAGTGCTTACGGGTTGGAAAGAGCGAGGCAGCACAATATTGATGCTGTCTTTGTGAATCAGAAAAATTATGAAAATTTTGAAGAATTCAATAATGCCATAATTGACGAGCTGAATGCCCGCGATGTGAACCTGGTAGTTTTGGCGGGATATTTAAAAATATTGTCAGGCAGTTTTATAGAAACATACAGGAACAAAATAATCAACATCCACCCGTCGTTGATCCCGTCATTTTGCGGCAAGGGGTATTACGGCTTGAGGGTGCATGAAGCAGCCATAAGCTACGGAGTTAAAATGAGCGGTGCAACCGTGCATTTCGTGGATGAGGAAGCAGTAANNAAACTTTGCAGCAAAAAGTTCTGAGGACGGAGCATATGCTTCTTCCTCTTGCGGTGAAATATTTCTGTGATGGCAGATTAGAGGTAACGGGAAGAAAAGTCAGAATCATTGAACAAGCGGCACAGTAGAATAATTGCGACTGCCGACAACAGTGTTCTGAGAATTGAAAAAACAGAAATAATAATAGGTAACGAAGGAGTTGGAACAGTATGAGAGCTTTAATAAGCGTTTCAGATAAGACAGGCATTGTGGAATTTGCCGAAAAACTTCAGGAGCTGGGAGTTGAAATAATCTCAACGGGAGGAACACATAAAACTCTTGAAAAAGCCGGACTGAATGTAACCGGAATATCAGAGGTGACAGGATTCCCGGAATGCCTGGACGGAAGGGTTAAAACGCTGCACCCTAAAATACATGCGGGACTTCTGGCGGTGCGTTCAAACCCGCAGCATATGAAGCAGCTTGAAGAATTAAATATTGAAACGATTGACATGGTTGTCGTTAATTTATATCCGTTTAAACAAACCATATTAAAAGATGGTGTAACAAGGCAGGAAGCAATTGAAAACATAGACATAGGCGGTCCAACCATGCTGCGCTCTGCGGCAAAAAATTATCAGGATGTTGCTGTTGTAGTTGATCCGGCAGATTATGACAGAGTTATCGAAGAATTAAAAACAAATAAAGAAGTATCACCTGACACCAAATTTTATTTATGCTCGAAGGTGTTTGAGCATACCGCTCATTATGATGCACTCATAGCTTCATACATGAAGAAGGAAAGACATGATCACAGCCTTCCGGAAACAATAACCATGACTTATGAAAAGGTGCAGGATATGCGTTACGGTGAAAATCCTCACCAAAAGGCGGCTTTTTATAAAGAGGTTTCAAATAATAAGGGACTTTTGACAGATGCGGTGCAGCTGCATGGAAAGGAACTTTCATTTAACAACATAAATGATACCAACGGCGCTCTTGAACTGTTAAAAGAATTTGAAGAGCCTGTNNCCTGCGGTTGTTGCCTGCAAGCATTCAAATCCATGCGGAGTAGGAACGGCGGACAGCATTCACGATGCTTATGTTAAAGCATTCAATGCCGATCCCACGTCTATTTTCGGAGGAATTGTAGTATTTAACAGAGAAATTGATGAGAGAACAGCAGAAGAAATCAATGAAATATTTGTGGAAATAATTGCGGCTCCCGCTTATTCTGAAAAAGCTCTTGAAATTTTGAAGTCAAAGAAAAACATCAGACTTTTGCTTATGGAAGACATACTCAAGAGACAGGACGAAAATGCCTATGATCTTAAGAAAGTTGCCGGCGGAATTCTTGTTCAGGCCATAGATTCCAAGCTGCTGCCTGAAAATGAAGAAATCAGGACTGTTACCAAAAATCAGCCGTCAGAGCAGGAAAAGAAAGATTTGCTGATGGCATGGAAAATAGTTAAACATACCAAATCAAATGCAATAACCATAGTTAAAAACGGCCAGTCCATAGGAATAGGACCTGGTCAGGTAAACCGAATCTGGGCATGCAGGCAGGCTATAGAACATGCCGTGGAATTTCTGGGAGAAGACAGCCTGANNGAGCTTCACTGGCGTCCGATGCATTTTTCCCGTTCCCGGATTGTGTTCAGGAAGCGGCAAAAGCGGGAATCAGCGCAATAATTCAGCCGGGCGGCTCAATCAGGGATGAAGCATCGATTGAGGAATGCGATAAGAATAATATTTCTATGTTGTTTACCGGAATGAGGCATTTCAAACACTAAGAACAGCAGACAAACAACAGAAAAGCAAAAGCGATAAGAGATGGAGGTACTATGAAAATTCTTGTAATCGGAAGCGGTGCGAGGGAGCATGCTGTTTGCTGGAAACTGAAACAAAGCAGCAAAGTCGACAAAATTTACTGCGCCCCGGGTAATGGGGGCATCTCTCAAATTGCCGAATGTGTAAACATTAAGGCAGACAGTTTAAATGAACTGGTTAATTTCGCCGTTTTAAACAATATTGATCTGGCAGTTATAGGACCTGAAGGTCCATTGGTTGAAGGTCTTACAGACATGCTTGAAGAAAAGGCAATAAAAGTTTTCGGACCGTGCAAAAAAGGAGCACGGCTGGAAGGCAGCAAATCATATTCCAAGGATTTTATGAAAAAATACAATATCCCCTCGGCTAAATACGAGGTTTATACAGATTCGGAAAAAGCAAAGAAAGGATTAAAGCATTTTAATGTTCCTTTAGTTGTTAAGGCAGACGGTCTGGCGGCAGGCAAGGGCGTACTAATATGTGAGACCATGGAAGAAGCGGCTGCGGCAGTAAACAGCATCATGGATGAAAAGCAGTTCGGAGATGCCGGCAATACTGTAGTGATAGAAGAATTTCTTGACGGCACCGAAGCTTCGCTACTTTGCTTTGCGGACGGAAAATCTATCATACCAATGGAAAGCGCAAGAGATTATAAAAAGGCGTATGACAAAGACAAGGGACTTAACACAGGCGGAATGGGCTGTTTTTCTCCCAACACAATATATACGGATGAACTTAAAAAGTATATTGATGAGAATATAATCAAGACTACTTTAAACGGCTTAAAAGAAGAAGTCATAGATTTTAAAGGCGTGTTGTTTATCGGTCTGATGGTTAAGAACAACCAGGCAAAAGTATTGGAATACAACACACGCTTTGGGGATCCGGAGACAGAAGTGGTTCTGCCGAGATTAGAATCGGATCTTGCCGACATCATGCTTAAATGCATAGACGGAAATTTGTCGGAAGAAGATCTGCTGTGGAAAAAAGAGAAGTGTGTTACCGTAGTTCTTGCGTCCGGAGGATATCCGGAAAATTATGAAAAGGGCATGGAAATAACGGGGCTTGACGACGTGGATGATGATATAATTATATTTCACGGCGGAACAAAAACTAAGAATTCAAAAATACTGACNNAGTTTTGGCTGTAACCGCAATGGGAAAAACATTGAAGGAAGCCAGAGAAAAAATATACGTAAACATTCCAAAACTTCATTTCGACAAAATGGAATTCAGAACTGATATTGCAAAATAAGAAATCTGCACGCAGCAAAAAAGCCGTAGAAACTTTACCGTTTCTTTCGGTCTTTTTGCTGGACGGTTGATAATATTAAATTAAGAAGTAAATTTCAGATCTAAAATGCCCGTCAATATAAGTCCGAGAAATACAATCCGCAGTGCATTAACCGGCTCATTAAAAAGAAAAATGCCCAGCAGCACCGCACCTAAAGCACCGATTCCGGCAATTATAAGATATACCCAAGCCATGCTTCCACCTCCATATAAAAAAATAAAACCTGAAAGATATCATCTCGATAACTCTCCCAGGCTTTTATCCTTCCGTGACACAGCTTAATGACTGTGAGTTTTCTCTCGGTCACAGACCAGTAATACTGCGTAACCTTAGAAAACTTTTGCATTGTTTAGTTTTGTGATTACTTTCAAGTTAAAAATAATTATATAGGTTTTTACTGAACAAGTCAATGACTTTGTAGTCATTGAGTGTTAGGTATATTAATCAGGTATTTTTTGTACTTTTTATCATGATGAGCATATGGCTGAATATATTATTAATATATAACAGGGGATAGGGAGGTTCATATGTTCATTCATGTTGTGCAAAAAGGAGATGTATTGTGGAAGATAGCCGATTATTATAAAACCGACATTGATTCAATAGTTGAGGCTAATGCCATACCGGACCCCAACAGGCTGTTGGTGGGCCAGGCGCTTTTAATACCGACGAACAACAGGGAATACACTGTAAAGCCAGGTGATACGATTTGGAAAATAGCACAAAGCTACGGGATTCCGGTGCAAGATCTTTTATGGGAAAATAAAATTTTAAATCCGGAAAATTTATATATAGGACAAACGCTGAATATTCCGGAAGAGCCGAAACCGGAGATTGAAGTCAACGCATTTACATATTTTTTAGGCCAGGACGCAGTGCCCGTAGTCAGTGAAACCGGAGACATGCTGACATATCTCAGTCCGTTTGCTTATCTTATTCAAGAGGATGGAAGCCTGGTACCCATAGATGACGAGGCTGCAATCGGGGAAGCAATAGCTCGCGGAGTAGTGCCCATGATGTCCATTGTAAATTTTACGGTGAATTCTGCCGGAGAAAATGTAGCCAACACTGTGTTGAACAATCCCGACATTGTAAATACGCTGCAGAATAACATTATTAACACAATGAGAGATAAAGGGTATCAGGGACTGAACATTGATTTTGAATATGTTCTGCCGGAAGACAGGGAAAGCTACAACAGATTTTTAGAAAGTACCATTGAAAGGCTGCACAATGAAGGTTTTTTTGTCTCGACGTCACTGGCTCCAAAATTGAATGCCGAGCAGCAGGGACTTCTCTACGAAGCTCACGATTATCCT
>DMJQ01000110.1:0-541 GCA_003457065.1 Clostridiales bacterium | reverse complement strand
TACTGGGGGCTTGGGTACCCATTCCAACAAAACTGGGTTCTCCTTGAAGACAATTTTGATATTAAAAAATTATAGGGGCTGGCAACAGCTCCTTATAAATTTCATTTTTGAAAAAGAAACCGGAAAAGTTTAAAAAAGTCATTGACATAAGGTAGTTTAAAATCTATAATGTAAAAAATAACGAATATCATATAAAACATATAAGAAAACTATATTAAGTGAAGAGAGGTAATAACATGGGTGAAGAAAGAAAACTAAAATTTGAAACGCTGCAGGTTCATGCAGGACAGGAAAATCCGGATCCGGCCACTGATGCAAGGGCAGTTCCGATTTATGCCACAACATCGTATGTATTCAGGGACAGCAAACAGGCTGACGACAGATTTGGGCTGAGAGAAAACGGAAATATTTATACTCGTTTAATGAACCCCACTTCATCGGTATTCGAAGAAAGAATAAATGCTTTGGAAGGCGGAGTCGGTGCTCTTGCCACAGCCGCGGGCGCGCTGGCCATACATATGGCGGTTAAAATATTTTGGGA
>DMJQ01000134.1 GCA_003457065.1 Clostridiales bacterium | reverse complement strand
CTTTGTTGGAACAAACAATTATCTCACAGCGAGCGAATCACATTACTCTCCCGTATCCCCGCCTCCTTTCATGGCAGGTCTGGTAGAAATAGAAGTCGACAAACTTACGGGAAAAGTTGATATAATTGATTATGTCGGAATTATTGACTGTGGAACCGTAATAAATCCAAATCTGTCAAGAATGCAGGCAGAAGGCGGAATTGTACAGGGAATCGGAATGACTCTGTACGAAGATATAAAATATGACGATGAAGGCAGAATGCTCAATGATTCATTCATGCAGTACAAGATACCTTCGCGCCTTGATGTCGGAACCGTACGAGTTGATTTTGAACCAAGCTACGAGCCCACAGGTCCATTTGGAGCAAAATCCATAGGAGAGCTGGTAATTAACACACCTGCACCGGCAATTACAAATGCGATTTACAACGCAACTAAATTAAATGTGCGAAGTCTCCCCGTTACAGGTGAAAAAATCGTGATGGGAATTCTTAAAGGCGACAATTAAAATTATTGTCATCATGAGTGGCGAATCTCTTTGCAGCTGGAAAAGATTCGCCCGTTTTTCGTTCAATGACAATCTAACAATAATATGTATTCATGAACAGCCGCTATCTAAATTCATCGTCAAAACTATTTTTAGAATCATTGTAATAAATGTTCAGTTTCTTTAAATTGGTTATCCATAAATAAATCACAAACGGTATGAATAAAATCATCAGTATTTTAATTTCCGACATTAGGATAAAATCAAAAATACCGTGCAGTACAGCCGGAACCGTCAAGGATTTTTTGAAAAAGAAGCTGCTTTGTTCCGACGTTGTTGAAAATTTAGCCAACGATAAATAATACCCCATGGTTATGGCAAAAAGCATATGTGCGGGAACCGCTAAAAATGCCCTGTAAAGTCCAATCGACTCTACATCAGGAAATCTGAAAACCACATACATTATGTTTTCGATTGTCGCAAACCCCAGTGCCGACATGACGCAATACACTATGCCGTCAAGCTTTTCATTAAAAGCAGGATTGAAATAAACATACTTTAAAACAACCTGCCTTTTCATAAATTCCTCTGTTACACCCGCAACGATGAACGCCGTGTATGCAGTACCGAAAATTCCGGCAAATACATTGAAAAACGACAAAATGTTTTCAACAATTACTGTCGGAATCACAAAAATTATCCCCATTACAAACACTTTGACCAAAAGTCTTATAGGTTCTCTGTCGTGCCTGTCGAACCAATAAATTATTAATCCCAGGGCAATACCCGGAGTTATTGCCGTCATAAATAAATTCAATTTTTTCCCCTTTCAAGAGTAATTTAAGAAAGCCATATTAATCTGATTTTAATAAGCTTTCCGGCGAAGCGTAATATTTCTTGTAACGTCTCCCGGATTTATCAATATATCTGCCATTTTTATCAGGGCACATGACAGTCGCCCTTTTATTTATTCTTTGAATAAACCCGTTCATTCTTTTTCCGTTATATTTAAAACATACATTGTCTCCGGGCTTTAACCCGAACTTTAGAGCATTGAGCTCATCCGCACCTACTAATTCATGCGTCGATTCTGTCTGCCCGAACAGATTGAATATTAAATCTTTAAAAGGTTTTTTCCTGCAGCTTGATTTGCAGCATAGCAGAAATTCAATTACATGGCATAATTCGTGCTCAAACACAAGCATTAAACCGTCCGTAACGCTGTGTGCTTCAATGCCACCTGCATATTTCCTCCTGTCTACCTTATTGAAATTAATCAGGTGATTTACGGAGATCTTAACTTCAAATTTAATATCTTCAGGTCTGAGCTGTGCTATGTTTTTCCCTGTCTTTGTATTTCCCGCAGATCTTGTCAGCTGCCTTGACAGTATAAACTTAATATTACCCTTGAAATTTTGTTTAAACCACCCATTCAAAAAAATTTCATCATACAGTTCATATAAAATATATAAGTCTTCCTCGGAAATTCTGTTAAAATCTTCAGCCTTGATACTTGCAGACCTTTCAAACAGCTTATTTTTTATTAATGCCCTTTTTTCAACAATTGTATTTAAATCATATTTTATGTTAATCATTAATCCTCCGAATCTGTACGTAATAAACGGCATCACCGGCATTTTCACTGCCACTGATGTGCCACCGATATTAGTAATATAATATTATTTAATATTTAAAATATCAAGATAAATCGGCTGTCAAGTTCTAACATAAGCAGGTTAAATGCATATATTAATTATATGTTAATACAATGGAGGCGAAATATGATCCAAAAAAATAATGCTCGAACTGATAATGCCGAAAACCCATTGCCGGAAAAATCACCTTTAGATAACAGAGGCGAGAACGGATATGTGAAATTAAAAGTTGCAACAGATCTTGGAAATTTTCCGTTAAGTGGTGCAAAGGTAACCGTGTATTCTGCCGATGGCGGTTCTGAGCCTATTACAACCGTAACGACCGATGCTATGGGATATGCTCCTCTTCTTACACTGCCCGTTATATATAATCCTGAAATTGAAGGAATGGACCCGATATATTATTACACCGATTATAATTTAAGTGTAAGCTTCAATTATTATTATCCCACAGCAATTTATAACGTCCAGGTATTTCCCAACATTACATCTGAATTTGAAGTAAACATGACTCCCGTGCCTGCTATAGATCCGTATCCTGATCGAGAAGAACAAATTGTCATACCGCATATCGGTCCATAATGAAAAGAGTTATAAAAAAATGAGAACAGTCCCCGCTTCTTATTTACATCAGGGACCGTCCTCATTATCCTACTATTTCTTCTACACATAAGATTCCATAAAACCAAAACCTGAACTTCACCGGAAGGCATGGCAGATTTTCAACTTCAACATGAAAATCTGTGCTGTCCGACTCAAGAAAACTAACTTTTGCTATGCGGAGCAATTTATCATTTATATCATACAATCTGTACTCATGTCTGTCATCGTTTTTTACCGGTTCGTTTGAACTGAAATGAAATATGAATACATCGCTGTCTGATAATCGGTTGTAAACAATATTGTAATCCATCAGGTAATTCATGGCTTCAACAAACATTTCAGGCTCAACCATGAACATTTTATTTTTACCGAAAAGATTACACGCCCTCTTGTAATCTGCATTGCACCGGAATATAATATTTTTTAGCTGCTTAATCGGCACAGGCTCATCAATCAGCAGTTCTGCCTGCTTTTTTCCGAAAAACTCTTCTTGCACAGGCCCGTCAAAACTTTCAGGTACATTTTTTTTGCTGAAAACCACTTCCCAGTCTATATCATAATTAAAAAAATCAAAGTCAGTTCCAAAATTAGTATTGCGCAAATCGGCATTTCCGTCAGAATAAATTGCCGAATCCAAATATAAAATTTCCTCGTTAAATAAAAGATACACCGGAATATTTAATTTATGCTCCATTGAGCAATTGTTTCTGTCCGTATAATAAAATCGTGTATAGCTCTTTACCTTGCCCGGTGCAGCACTGATAGATTCCTCATCTGCAGCGTCAAAAAATTCTATGTTGCTTGCATAGCACAAATCCCTGCTTAACAGGTACCCTATGCTTATTATCGAATTAAGATTAGAAAAATCAGTAAGATGAAGCAGTCCCCTAAAATTATAATTCTCTTTTAACTTTCCAACTGTCCTCCCTATTTTTTCATAGCCTTCTTTCAAAAGAATCCCCCCAATATAACGCATAATGCTATATTATAATTTATATTAATGAGTATTCCTTTTATGTATTATTTCACCGATGATAAAAACCCGGAAACGTACCTTTTTAAAGTCTGTAACCGGGTATACTTTTAATACAGCGCTCTGAATGAATTCAATATTGCGATTACCGCAACGCCTACATCCGCAAACACGGCTGCCCACATTGTTGCAAAGCCTATTGCGCTCAATGCAAGAATAATTATCTTTACTGCTATGGCAAATATTATATTTTCATATGCTATTTTCAAAGTTTTTTTGGAAATTTTCATTGCTGTGACTATTTTTGAAGGCTCATCGGTCATAATAACTATATCCGCCGCCTCAATAGCCGCATCCGAGCCTAAACCGCCCATTGCAATTCCTATATCCGCCCTCGCCAGNNACCTTTTGCCGATTTATGTTCGATTAATTCTTCTACCTTTTCTACCTTATCTGCAGGAAGAAGCTCCGTATAAACCTTGTCTACGCCAAGACTGCCGGCAACTTTCTCTCCGGCGGCTTTAGTGTCGCCAGTAAGCATTACTGTCTGTTTGATATACGCTTGTATCAGCATTCTTATCGCATCGGCAGCATCCTCTTTAACTTCATCCGCAATCAATATATATCCGGCATAACTGCTGTCAATCGCCACATGCACTACTGTTCCCACAAGCTCGCCGTCATAATACTTAATATTATTTTCTTTCATAAGCTTAATATTGCCTGCAAGCACTTTATTGCCTTCAATTGTTGCCGAAACTCCATGACCCGGAATTTCCTCCACATCCGAAATTTTATCATTGTCGATGTCTTTGTTGAAAGCATTTTTTAAGGACATGGAAATCGGATGATTTGAATAGCTTTCAGCATATGCGGCAAATTTAAGCAGTTCTTCTTCCGATATACCCTCGGCATGTATCTCCTGAACGTTGAATACTCCCTTTGTCAATGTGCCTGTCTTGTCAAAAACCACAATCTCGGTTTGAGCCAAAGCTTCCAGGTAGTTGCTTCCCTTTATCAGGATTCCCTTTTTAGAAGCACCGCCTATGCCTCCGAAAAAGCTTAGCGGAACAGAAATTACAAGCGCACAAGGACAGGATACAACAAGAAATGCCAGTGCCCTGTATATCCAGTCACCGAAGGTCGCACCTTCAATAACCAGCGGCGGCACGACCGCAAGAATAGCGGCTATTATAACCACGACCGGCGTGTAGTACCTTGCAAATTTAGTGATAAATCTTTCCGACTTAGATTTTTTTGTGCTGGCATTTTCAACCAGATCAAGTATTTTGCTCACCGTGGATTCTTCAAATTCCTTTGTTACCTCTGCCGTTATAACACCGTTTATATTGATGCATCCGCTTAATAGATCGCTTCCCACCGTTATTTCTCTCGGAACCGACTCGCCCGTAAGAGCAGAAGTGTCAACCATTGATGTTCCTTCAATGACTCTGCCGTCGAGAGGAACTCTTTCTCCTGCCTTAACAACAATTATATCTCCGATTTTAACATCGTCAGGATCTGTCTTGACTAATTCATCCCCTGCTTTTACATTTGCATAATCAGGACGGATATCCATCAGACTTGTGATGGATTTTCTGGACTGGCCAACAGCATAGCTTTGAAACGCTTCACCTACCTGGTAAAACAGCATTACCGCAACACCCTCGGGTTCTGCTCCGATAAGGAATGCCCCTATGGATGCAATCGCCATTAAGAAATTCTCATCAAAAACATTTCCTCTGAAGATATTTCTCACTGCTCTCTTAACAACGTCTCCTCCAGCGAGAATATAACTTACGATAAACAATATTAATCTCATTGATTCATTGCCAATCAGCAGTGCAAAAGCAAATAACGCCGCACTTATTATCAGACGCCAAATCAGTTTTTTCATGATATGCTCCTTGTTATGCTCTCTTGAATATTACTTCCGGTTCATATTTATTAACTATTTTTTCAGCGGTCTCAATTATATCCGACATCTCTTCGTCTTCACCTTCAATAATCAGCTTTGTAGTCATTAAGTTGATTGAAGCGCTGCTTACTCCATTAAGTCCGTTTATTTCTCTTTCGATTTTTGCTGCACAATTTGCGCAATCCAATCCTTCAAGTATAAATTTCTTTTTCATAATTACGTCCTCCAAATCAATATTTAAAATTACTGCTCCTGAACATATTTCTCTTTTATATGCTCCATACCTTTTTCGAAGATGTCACTAACGTGGTCATCCTTGAGAGAATAGTACACAACCTTGCCCTCTCTTCTGAATTTAACCAGATTTTCCTGTCTCAATGTTTTCAGCTGATGAGATATTGCTGATTTTGTCATATTCAATAAAACGGCTATATCACAAACGCACATTTCATTCTCATCCAGAGCCCATATTATTTTTAAACGGGTAGAATCTCCGAATATTTTGAAAAAGTCAGACAAATCATAAAGAATTTCGTCATTTGGCATTCTTTCTTTGACTTTATCAACTACTTCACTGTGAATAACATCACAATCGCACAACATTTCATCCTTTGTCATTCTATCACCTCCGTTAACAGTTGAATAATTGTTCAATTGATGATTACATTATAGTTGAACAACTGTTCAATTGTCAAGTGCTATTTTAAAATATTTCCATAAATAAAAAAAGTCATGCAATACACGACTTTTTACACTGTTAAACCTGTTATTCAGAATCCGTGCCGCGGGAAAAATCAATAATTTCCGATTGCGACAAAATAGCACCCGTTTCAGAAAATTCTTCTATTTCATCATCTTCCATGCCTTCGCCTTCAGGCATTTCGTCAACTCTGGGACTTGAAGTATCATCCTCAGGTATGTCAATTCCCATATTTCCGTTTTTATCAACAACCCAGAATCTGCTGAATGGTGCTATTTTGCCTTCTGTAAGATTATATTTTTCAATTAACTTATCATCTATAGGAAATAATCCCTGATCTGTCTTTAAAAACAATTCCTTCATTTAAGCCTCCGCATATATTATATTATTAGTATTGCCTTAAAAAACCAAATTATTTCTTTTATAGTGACTTAATCACTGTTTAATTATTTTAAGGTGGTAAAATCAAAACATAATAAAGATAGGAGATTGAAATTATGAGTACAATCAGCGTAACAAAATCTAATTTTGAGCATGAAATATTAGAATCCGATAAACCGGTGCTATTGGACTTTTGGGCAACATGGTGCATGCCATGCAAAATGATTTCACCCATAGTGGATGAAATTGCAAGTGAACTTCCGGATGTCAAAGTCGGAAAAATTAATATAGATGATCAGCCAGAACTTGCATCCGCATTCAATGTTATGAGCATACCGACACTGGTCGTTATGAAAAACGGCAAAATCATGAAAACAATGGCAGGAGTCAGACCCAAGGCATCAATACTTAAGATGTTAGCCTAAAAATCAGAAAAGCTGTTGAATTAATGCGACTTATGCCATCCTCCGACGGCATAAATCACCTTAACAACAGCTCTTTTTGTTTATACTATTGGCTCTCCGTTATAAACTTCTCCGCCTGCTTCAGGCATATATCCGTATCTCTTAGACCACAATGTCTTATATTTTACTGCCTGTGCGTGTATGCGGTCCGTGTTTTCAGAAAGCTGTTTCACAATTCTTCCCGGCACACCCACAACCAGTGAAAATGGAGGTATAACTTCATTTTCTTTAACTAAAGCGCCTGCGGCTATAATGCTTCCTCTTCCTATCACCGCACCGTTTAAAACAATAGAGCCCATGCCTATGAGGCAATGATCCTCTACCTTGCATCCATGCAGCATTGCTCCGTGGCCTACTGTCACATAATCACCGATTATTGTTTCTTTGTCATCTTCAACATGGATTACGGCATTATCCTGAATATTTGTGTACTTTCCTATTTTAATCGTGTTGATGTCGGCTCTTGCAACAGCATTGTGCCAGACACTGCTGTATTCTTCCATTATTACATTTCCCACAAGCTGGGCGCCTTCTGCTATATAAGTTTTTTCATTAATTATGGGCAGTATGCCCTCAAATTCTTTAATCATACAAGCTTCTCCTGATGTTTATTTGCTAATTCATTGAGATTTTCATATGCGGCATACATAATTGCATCAGCAGTTACAGCCTAAGGTTTCATCAATGAGAATGCCGCGGTCATAACACACCTGGACATCATTTAGCCTCATTATATATTAAATGATTTATTCTCAAAAAGCAATAACAGCAATTATTATAATAAGCATCAAAACTCATTTATAATAACTGCTGATTTTCAGGACTTAAATATTATATACTGCTCATTTTATTAAAAACGCCGGCACTTTTTAAAGCAGGACGTATCAGTACGGATAAAGCAATTGATGCTATTACAGCAATTAAAGCATTTACCGATGATACTACGAATTTAGTGCCCGCAACTGCAATAACTGCCTCCCAGTTGCTCTCCAAAATTACGTACTGGAGTATAATTGTTTTTGAAACGTACAAAATTACATATGCTGCCGCGCCGATTATTGCTGCAAAAATATTAATTCTCTTATTTTCTCCGTCGTAATTATTCATATGTGAAATTTTACCTGCTATAAAGCCCATTGCAAATTTCATAATAAATGTTATCCAGAATTCCGGTGCAAATGCTGGATCGAATAAGTCAAAAATGGCCGATCCAAAACCGGCAGCCAGCCCTCCTATTGTTCCTCCGAACAAAAGTCCGCTCAGCAGGCACATTACATTGCCCAGATGAAGCATTGTTTTGCCCAGTGGTGTCGGTATCTCGATTCTGAAATTTGTCGCTATGAAAACCATGGCCGCCATCAATCCGATTACGGATATCTTGTAAATTGAATATTTGCCTGTTTTGTCATTCATATGCTCGCCCCCTTATTTATACTTTCATTATACGGTTTTCTGATACCTTGTAAATATTCAGTTTTGATATTTCCAATAAGGTCAGTTTAAATAATTCACTAAATTATTGCTTTAAGCAAAATGCCAATATATAATATATACAAATTGAAACTGGCACGGGAGAAATATATGAATGTATTGATATTAAAGATAATAGCGTTGAGCACGATGATAATTGATCATTACGGAGCGATTTTTCACAGTGATGCTGAAATTTTCAGAATAATCGGACGTCTCGCATTCCCTGTCTATTGTTTCCTGCTGGTAGAAGGATATTCACATACAAGCAGCATAAAAAAATATGCCGGCAGGCTGTTGCTATTTGCGGTTATTTCTGAAGTCCCATTTGACCTGGCATTTTACGACAAAATTTTTCTTTTTCACCAGAATATATTCTTCACATTGTTTATCGGATTGATTACAATGTATTTCTTGGACAACGGCAGCAAATATAATATAAACAGAAATGCCGTAATTATAATTTCCTGTATCTTAGCAACAATTCTTTTCGTTGATTACGGTGCGACAGGAATCATTTACATACTCGCTTTCTATTTCACAAAAAATCATGATAAAATAAAAAGGTTTAAAATCGTTGGTCTGGTCATGCTGGCGGTTAATCTTCTGTCTTCTGTTCTGCAGCAGTTTTCTCTTCTTGCACTGTCCTTCCTGTATTTTTACAACGGAGAGCTTGGGCCGAAGAATAAATTTCTGCAAATATTGTTTTATGTGGCATATCCGATACATCTTCTGATTTTTTACATACTTAAAACAGGCGGACTTTCATTTTAGAAGTCCGCCTGTATCTGTTAAAAAATTTCTTCCCTTAACGCAAGGATTTTTCAATATTTAAATTTTTAACGAAAGCAGGTAATTCTCACGCAGAATCTTGCATGAAGCGTCAAATGCCTTCTTTTCTTCATCTGTCATATCAATTTCGATAATATCTTCTACGCCGTTATTTCCGAGAACTGCCGGAACGCTGGCGTACACATCTTTCTGGCCGTATTCGCCGTTCAATAGAACAGATACCGGCAGAATTCTTTTTTCATCACACAAAATTGCCCGGGCAATTTCCGCAAGTGATGTGCCTATGCCAAACTCCGTAGAGNNCAACACATGCCATCCTCCCAGTCTTCCTTCTTCCGCAATTGCTTTCAAATCAAGCTTGCCGTATTTTTCCGGATTTTCTGCCACAAGCTTTGCTATGGGCTTTCCTGCCACGGTAACCGCAGACCACGGAACCATTTGACTTTCTCCATGTTCGCCCATTGCGCAGGCACTTATTGATTTCTGATCAACACCCAATGCCTGAGACAATGCTCTTCTCAGTCTTGCCGAATCCAGTGTCGTACTGGTGGAGATAATTCTGTCGGGAGGGTAATTCAGCTGATTCTGTATATAGTGAGCTATTACATCCGCCGGATTTGATATACTAATAATAATTCCGCCAAACCCCGATTCTTTTATATTTTTTACCACATCTTTCATTACTTCCACAGTTTCATTAAGAGTATCCATTCTTGTCTGGTTTGGAGCGGGAAGCGGTCCGGCTGCAATGACCATAAGTTCGGCATCACTTGCATCCGAATAATCTCCTGTTCTTACCACAACCCTGTGAGGAAGGTACACCGTGCTATCATAAATATCCAATGCCTGGGCTATCGCCTTTTTTTCATCTACGTCTATATACACAATCTCCTCTGCCAACCCCTGGGCTGCCAACGCATATCCAGCATGTGAGCCGACATGACCTGCGCCAATAATAATTACTTTTCTTGATTTAATCTGCATATCAGTCTCCTTTGTGATTTATAAAATTAAAAGTCGCTGCCTTTTTTTACAACTTCCTTCATTTTAGACATAATTCTTTCATAGCTTCCCCTCGAATGAGGCACAAGACAGTTTGTGCAATCCTTGATGCCATTATTCATGACATAGTTTCCTCCGCATTCGTCCTTCAGCATATATAAAGGGCAGTAGCAAAAAAGGCAGTTAAAGCTTTCTTCATCCGAAGTCTTATGACACGGAAAATATTCACACCTTGAATTTTGGAAAAACTTATAATTTTCTGTACCCATTTCTACTCCTGACTTATGTTTTTATGTATTATAGCACAAATATAATCTATTTTAAATTAAATTTAACATTACCTAATAAGACAGCCGCACGGAAAGCTTTGTACGGTTCGGATTATTTTCCATACATAACCGCATTGGGGCTGTTCTTAATGAGCAGCATGAACTGCTGAGAGCCTGTGCTTCCGTCTTGTACAAAGATTGAACCTTTTTTTGCCAACGGGAAGAATGCAAAATCACTCTCCGTAGTTTGAGCAAGCATCTTTTCAATAGTAGCATACGGAACTTTTACACCTTCTCCGGTATCTTTATCCATGTAAGAACATTCATAATAATTGACAGTAGCAGAAGCCACTTTGTTTTTTGTTTTATCGTACACATCATTTATATATGTGGCAAAATTATATTCTCCGTTTCCGTCATGAGGGCGTGCATTGAGTATGGTATGAAATCCTCCAAACATGCCGAAACATTTCGAACCATTGATTTCCTCATATTGATACATGAAATTTTCAATAATTTTTTCTTCTCTCGCCTTCATGAACATGTCTCCGCTGCTGCTGCATTCAAACAGCTGGACTATGTTCTTTGCTCCTCTTTTGAAATGCTCGTAATTTTCCGGCATAAACTTTTTATATGTATCTTCATTTTTAACTGTGCTTTCAAGCACCGAATTTAAAAGATCGGCACGATGGGCCTTGTCTTCCTTAGCTGAATTCAAAGCTTCCACATCATTTTTTATGACTTCCGGAATATCTGACACATCAGGCACAAGTGACAGCAGGTAGTCTATTCCGGTATAAGTCTGGTGCTGCAGGTCTATGCCTATGACAGTCAGCTTTTCACCGTCTTTCAAGGTCTTATTGTATTCATACACCTCTTCATAAAATTCTTTCAATTCTTTTACGTAGGAAAAAGTACCTTTCAGATTGCCCATTATGGTTTCTAAAATTGAAGCGTCACCGCTCTCAAGATACTTGTTTATCATCTGTGCATCGCAGTATCCGATTTCAGAGATAATATATTTCACACCCTGATGTTTGTTAAGATACTTTAACATATAAAGCTGTATGTCGTAATTTTTCGCAATAGCATGATGCTCCCCCACAAGATAGACATTGTAGTCATTAAGATTAGCCTCTTTCAGGATATCTTTATCTGCGGATTCAAGGTCAATATGTATAACATTGTTTTTCAGATAATCAATGTATGGCTTAAGTTCTTCACTGCTCAGTGATACCAGAGGATCATCGATAGTGACTATGTTGACGGTTTTTGTATCTTCATCGGTATGGATATCCACTCCGAAAATCTCTGCGGCATCCTCCAGAGATATAAAGTTGTAGCCGTCGATGTTTAAAAGTTGTACATTGATAGGTTCATTATTATAATATAATTTTTGCGGTGACGAAAGAACGCTTCTGTTTTCATTCTCGGCGAATTCCGCCATCTTAAGAGCAGTTTCTTCTGAATAAGAAGAGCTCTCAAGCAATTGAATCACCTCAGGTTCATTCTCGTCGAAAAAGGCCTGAAACCCAAAAAAGCCTGCCATAACATNNCACAGAAGAAAAAATTAATGTGATGACCAAAATACATGTAAGGATTGTTTTTTTCATCGCAGTCTCCTAATATAGTTTATTTATGTTGCATATCCAATTATAACATATGATGTCAGAAATTGAACAGGCTATTTAGTTATGAATTTTCCCAAAAAAATTTCCATTGATTTTTACCAAATATATAATAAAATAGTCTATGTCACCTTTGAGCAAGATATAATTGTAATTACTTAAGATAAAGAGAGGTTTGAAAATGCAGAAGTATGATATGTTAAAGGACAGCCCAGGCAAATCGTTGCTCTTTTTTGCTTTGCCGATGATTCTCGGCAACCTTTTTCAGCAGTTTTATAACATGGCTGATTCAATTATTGTGGCAAAATTCGTGGGCGAGAATGCACTGGCGGCAGTTGGAGCTTCATATTCACTGACAACCGTTTTTATTATGATTGCCATAGGCGGCGGAATGGGAGCTTCTGTTCTGACATCCCAATACATGGGTGCCGGAGAATATAAAAAAATGAGAACCTCTGTATATACGGCTCTGATAAGTTTCTTTGTCATAAGCATTGTTATGCTGATATTCGGCATCGCAATAAATGAAAAATTATTGCGTACGCTTAATACGCCTGAAAATATTCTTGCAGATTCTGTTCTGTACCTAAAAATTTATTTTATAGGACTTCCTTTTTTATTTATGTACAATGTATTGTCAGCTGTATTCAATTCTCTCGGTAAATCACAGATACCTCTGTACCTGCTTATATTTTCATCATTATTGAATATTGCCCTCGATTTATATATGGTGCTGGCTCTTAATATGGCTGTTGCCGGAGTCGCAATTGCCACAGTAATAGCACAGGGAATTTCCGCTGTGATTTCATTTGTTATTTTAATGAAGACATTAAGAAACTATAAAACTTCTGAAGGACAGCCGGAATTGTACAGCGCAACCATGCTTAAAAGGATGGTGTACATCGCCATACCGTCTATTCTGCAGCAATCCATCGTATCTATCGGCATGCTGCTTGTGCAGTCGGTGGTAAATGTGTTCGGCTCCTCTGCGCTTGCAGGTTACTCAGCAGGTATGAGGATTGAATCCATTTGCATCGTGCCTATGATTGCAACCGGCAATGCAATTTCAACATTTACCGCACAAAATCTCGGTGCAAGTCAGACCAAAAGAGTTAAGTCCGGATATCACGCGGGCTACGGCATCATTATTGCCTTTGCCACATTAATATGCGTAATCATAGCCTTGTTTCACAATCAGATTATTTCATCTTTCATAGATCCCGAAAGCGGCGCTGAGGCATTTGCTGTTGGAAGCAGCTACCTGAAATTTATGGGATATTTTTTTGCGCTAATCGGCTTTAAAGCCATAACCGACGGTGTTTTGCGTGGTTCGGGAGATATGATAATATTTACGGCTGCCAATCTGGTAAATCTGGGGATAAGAGTATTTGTAGCTTTTCACTTCGCTCCGATTTGGGGAATACAGGCTGTCTGGTATGCTGTTCCAATGGGATGGGCCACAAATTACCTAATTTCATTTTCAAGGTATTTAACGGGAAATTGGTCAAGAAAAGATATCATGAGTTAGATTGCGACAGCATGCTTTACCGTAAATCTTCGTCTTTACTTTGCAGATTGCAAACCTGAGTTATTTTTAATTAGCTCATTGATTTTTTCTATGCGCATTGGCATGCCAAGATAATATCCCTGACCGTATTCACAGTTTATGCTTTTCAGATAATCCATCTGATCGCATGTTTCTATGCCTTCGGCTATTACTCTGAAGCCAAGATCGTGTGCCAGAGATAAAACGAACTTAACGATTGATACATCTTTTTCTTTGTTATGTTTTGAATTAATATAGCTTTTGTCAAGTTTGACCATGTCAATTGGAAGTTTCTTCAGATATGTGATTGATGAGTAGCCTGTACCAAAATCGTCCAGAGCTATTTTCAGTCCTCTGACCTTTAAGATGTTTAACCTTTCGATTGCAATATCAACATTGGAAATTGCAGCTGTTTCCGTAATTTCGATAACTATTTTAGAATAATCCACATCAAAATCAGACAAGATAGCTTCGATTTTCATGAAGTTTGAGTTGCTTATGAGAGATTTGCACGACAGGTTTATGGATAATTCAATATCTGTTAATCCTTCTTCTTCCCATTTTTTCTTTTGAAATAATACATTTCTTATAACACGTCTTTCCAGTTCATAAATCTGACCGGTTATTTCTGCCACAGGTATAAACTCGTCGGGCGAAACAAACCCGTCTTGTGAATGATTCCATCTTAAAAGGGCTTCCACACCTGCTATCCTTCCCGTCGAAAGCTCCACCTGCGGCTGATAATAAAGTTCAAACTCCTCATTATCCAACCCTTTCTGCAGTTTGTTTGCCATATGAAAGTGCCACACAGTTTCATCATTAATGTCTTTTTCATAAAACAATATTTTATTTTTGCCTTCCTTCTTGGCAGCATACATTGCTATGTCCGAGTTTTTCAATAATGTGTCAAAGTCGTAACCGTCATGAGGAAAAACTGCCACGCCGATGCTAATGGATATGAAGAATTCCCTGCTCCCTGCATTCCATGTGTTTCCTATATTGTTTTTCATAACTTCCAGATTGTCACACGATTCTTCCTTTGATTTAAAATTTTTAAATAAAATAGCAAATTCATCTCCGCCTAAACGTGCCACCATGTCAGGTGCCTTAATTTCCTGTGATATTTTGTTTCCTATAAATTTCAGCAGTTCATCACCTATGTAGTGTCCCATAGTATCGTTGATATATTTAAAATCATCAATGTCAAAGAAAGCGATTGCAAATTTCTCTTTAGTATTGTTGGCAAGATTTTTTATTTTATTTGCAAACATCGCCCTGTTGGGAAGTCCCGTCAGTGTGTCGTAAAAAGCCATGTGCTTAAGCTCCTTTATGGCTTCAGAGGATGCCTTCGTAGCTTCTTTTATTTTCTTTTCCCTGTTGTTTATCAATGTATATACCAGAACCATTGTTATTATAACAAACAGCCAGCCTTTATAAGTTTGCAGATGTTTATAAATCTCAAAATCTCCCGTAAACTTCTCTAAAAACGCATCTGACAGCAATATCCACAGCACACCAAAGACACCGTACNNTTCTTTATATTTAAAAGAATTTGCTGTTCTGCTAAATAAAGAGCTCTTTTTACTGCTTTTATTTTCTTTCAAATTACGCTCCCCCTTTTTCATTAACTAATATGTATTAAATACCCTTTAAAACCATATTTTAAACAATTATACTTTTTATGTTATAATAATTCCCATTCTTTGCAATATAAATAAATAATTTTTATTGAATTTATTAATTTTATATTGTAAAATATTTACATGTTTATAACTCAAACCGAAAGGAGTGTTGTATTATGATATTCGAAATTTTAATAGATATTGCAGCAAAATCGGAGGTATATAATCTATAATCGTATGCCTCCGCTATAATTAATTTATTTCAGGAGGATAACTTGATTAAAACTGACATGAAAAATTACGGGCTCAGCGAAAGATTCATTAACGAGTCCGGTTTGTATGAAAATCTTACAATAGGAAGAATTATCTCTCAAGACAAAGGTATGTATAGAGCCGTTACTGAAAACGGCGAAAAAAAAGCCCAGATTTCAGGCAAGTTCCGTTATAATGCGGTCAGCTCGTCTGATTATCCGGCTGTAGGTGACTTTGTTATGCTTGATGAAAATGAAGATGGAAATGCCATAATTCATCACGTGCTGACAAGAAAAAGCGTGTTTATAAGAAAAGCCGCAGGAACATCCAATGAGAGTCAGATTGTCGCCTCAAACATTGACACTGTTTTTATATGTATGTCTCTCAACAATGATTTTAATCTCAGAAGACTGGAACGTTACATCGGTGTAACATGGGACAGCGGCGCAACTCCTGTTGTGGTTCTTACAAAATCAGACCTGTGCGGCAATTTGGAACAAATGCTTGCAGAACTTGAAACAGTCGCTTTGAGCGTGGATATTATTGTAACTTCAAGCTTTAAGGAAGACGGATATTTATCGGTAAAAAAATATATAGATAACGGCAAAACTGTTGCATTCATAGGTTCATCCGGTGTGGGAAAAACTACACTGATCAATAAGCTGGCCGGTGAAAATTTGTTTGAAACTCAGGAAATAAGAAACGATGACAGAGGAAGGCACACAACCACCAAAAGGGAGCTCATTGTTCTTCCCGAAGGCGGTATTGTAATCGACACACCGGGCATGAGAGAACTCGGGATTGAAAGCACCGATTTGTCAAAAGCATTTTCCGACATTAATGAGCTGTCCGGACAATGCAGATTCAGTGACTGCACTCACACAAAGGAACCCGGCTGCGCAGTCAGGGAGGCAATAGAAAGCGGACTTCTGCCTGAAGAAAGGCTCTCAAGCTATTTGAAGCTTAAAAAGGAAGCCGGTTATGACGGTTTAAATTTTAGGCAGATTGAAAGCAAAAAAATAAATGAAATGTTTAAAAGCATCGGCGGCAAGAAAAACGCCCGCAAGTTTATCAAAAACAGCAATAAATACGGTAAAGATTAATGAAATACAACGTCAGGCTAAACAACCTGACGTCCCTTTTTAATCAGTTCCGGTAATTCATTGATATTGTTGATGGAATAAATTTTTCTGTTAACACTGCCGAAGCCGTAGCTGGCATGAATAAACGGTATGCCTGCCAACCCGGCGGCGTCGCAGTCGCCTTGGGTATCTCCTACATAGACTGCTTTATCAAGTTTGTTCCTTTTCATTATTAGTTTAATATTTTCGCCCTTTGAAAGATTGGTTCTCCCGTGATTTTCAAAATCGATAAAATATTTTTCAAGCCCATGGTATTTTAAAAAGGATTCGATGTAACCTTCCTGACAGTTGCTGACTATATATAGTCCATAGCTTTCAGAAAGCTCTTTAAGTGTTTCTTCTAATTTGGGATATAAAACTCCTCCGTGCTTATTTAGATATGCCGTTTCTTCTATGCAGCACCCTTTCATAATTTCTAATCCCCGCTCCTCAGTTACATCACTTAAAATTATTCCTGCGATTTCTTTTATTGTTTTTCCCATGAGACCTTCCATAATTTCAGTTGTCATGATACAACCGGTATCTTCGCATCCGCTCATCACATGGTTCCACGACTTAACTACCTGTTCGGTCGAGTCCCACAGCGTGCCGTCTAAATCAAATATAATTCCTTTTTTCATTACCTTCCTCGCTCGTCATAAGTATGTGTAAATTTTAATGTCGCTTTCTTATGTTTTTTAGTTTTCATGTTCCGTTAGTCTGGCAATTGCCTCTATGGCACCGTATAATACACCTGCTATCGGCCATATCACCCATGATATTCCCCAGTTCATCGTTATGAAACTGTATCCCAGGTATATGGCTGTCACAATTGTCCAGTACAGAGAAGAAACGGCTTTGTATACCTTGTTTGTTTTATGAGAAGCCGCATAGTCTTCTTCCTGCAAAAGCACTCTGCATGCATTGTATGCACCGCTATTTTTGATAATATTATAAGTTGAGTATGCAACAATTATAAGTGTCACCGAAACAGACAAAATACTTGCTCCGTCTTCTGCAATCAGAAGTGATGTTATTAAAATGGGCAGAGCACTGAGTATATATGTAATAACAGAAATATTGACTGCTGATTTATAAACCGGTTCATCTTGTTTTTTTATATCACGTGCCATGAGTTCGGTTTGATAATCCAGACTGAAAGGCATCTGCTGCAGGTCGTTGTATTTCTCCATCTTGCCCGAATATCGAAGAAAAAAAGAAACACCAACCGCCACAAGCATAAGCAGCACTGTCAGCCCCAAAGCTGTCGCATATTCTTCTTTCATGCCGATAATTCCCGCCTCGGTCAGTCCGAGTAGTGTTATGAGCAATACAGGAGACATAATGCAGAACCACACTCCAACCGCAGTCTTGGGAGCTGTCTCTCTTGCATCCTTTAGATAGCTTCTTGCCCTTTCAGATGATATTAAAAGCAATTCTGTTTTTTGCTCCAGCACTCCTTTAATTCCTAAGGCTTCGGCTAATTCTTCCAGATTTCCGAATTCTGAAATAACAATCCCTACAGCCTCATTTTCTGTTTTTCCGCTGTCCTTTAATTCCTGGTATTTGTCCTCCATCATACCAAGCAGCTCTTCTTTTGCTTTTAAAACTTCTCTTGTCTTTGGCAGTCCCGCAAACATATTGTCAAGATAACTTCTGATTGTATTCATCGGTATCCTCCTTAATAATAAATTTTTCCATAACTTCCTGAGTTATTTCCCATTCCTTGCATTTCTCCCTGTAATAACTCCGGCCTTTATCTGTTATTCTATAGTAGGTTCTTGTTTTACCGTTAGTTTCGTTTCCCGGGTAAGATTCAATGAGCCCGTTTGATTCCATCCTCTTAAATGCTGAATAAAGCGTGGTTTCCTTCATGGTATACTTTTCTTCTGTAAGCAGCCTGATCTTTTTGGAAATTTCATAGCCGTAAGAGGATTCATGAAGTAACAGATACAAAATCATGGTATCGTTATAACCACGTATTACATCACTGCTAATCATAATATCTCTTCTTTCTTATTTATAAACATTTACTACATCTGTCGCAGTAAATATATCATAATTACTACGACAGGTCAAGTACTTTTTGTAAAAAAATTCAGCAATTAAAAAATCTGTGTACAGATCCTTTATTCGAGGACCGTACACAGATTTTGCAGATTTTCTAATTTATGAAATTTGCCGAATTTTGAAAAGCACTTGCGGATTTTTTTCTTTAATTCTTTTGTTAGCAGCACGTCTTTTTCAAACCAAATATTTTTTATTATGAGAGTGTTGTTTTTCCTGTCGCAGATAACCTCTGCTCTACCGATGAATTTTTCACCGCTAAGCAAAGGAAGAACATAGTAGCCGTATTTTCTTTGCTGTTCGGGTGTATATATTTCCCACTTATAGTCAAAATCAAACAATTCTTTTATTAGCTTTCTGTCCCAGATCATATTGTCCAGCGGAGCGATCAGTTCTGTTCTATGTTTCTTTTCACAGCCGTTCACCACATCCTCAATAATATTATAATCTTCAGACAAACAGTAATATTTATGCTCTGAACCTTCAACACTAATTTCCGAAATAGTTCCTTCGGCTGCTAATTCTTCAAATACCTTGTTTCGTACTTTTGCTCCAAAATCAGAAATGTTCAGCCATGCATCTGATGGTCTGTTCCACAGCAGCCCCACGGCGGAAATTCTCCGGCAAATCCTCCATTTCAAGTAATCAAGTTCATCAGAAAACGGTTCTTCTGCATTTAATATTTCTTCAGGCAGATAATCTTTTGCAAGCGCATAATATTTATTTGTGCCTTTCTTGTGGTGAACAATTAAATCTCCTCTAAAATACATGGTTTCCAACGCTGCCCTCGATAGCCTGGTATTGCTCCAATACCAGTGCACTTTTTCATCCATACCCACGTCCTTAGAGCACAGAGGCCCGCGTTTTTCAATCATCGATATTATTATTGGAGAAACTTTGTTTATTTCCTCAAAACTTCTTCCGCTGTTCCTGTATTCTTTTCTGATTCTGTCAAAATAAATCCAGTCATCCGCATTCATTATGGAAAGGTTTTTATCAAAATAATCTATCAGTTTTCTTTCTGAGTAAAGCAATTCATACAGCATGTCTTTTGTGAATCCTTTTACTCTCGACTGCAGAACCAATTCGGCATTTTTTCCGCATACATCAATTGGATCAAACTGCACGCAGCCTGCTTGTTTAATGAAATCAAGAACACCGTCTTTTCCTACGAATTTATAATCGCCTGTTAATCCCTGCTTCAACAGAATAAACTGTCTTGCCTGTTCTTTAGTTATTACAATAGAATTCAACACATACCTCCCAATCTTACCGAATTACATTGTCAACACTATGTACTTTCCCAACAGAACCCCAAAGAAACTTAAAAATACATTTAATCCTGCATTTAATATTGCCAGAATGTAATTGCCTCCGGCAAAAAATGAAATCGTTTCGTAGCTGAAGGTTGAAAAAGTTGTCAACCCCCCCATAATGCCTGTTGTAAGAAACAGTTTCATATTATCGGATACCATGCCGGAATTTTGACTGAGTTCCATTATAATACCGATGACAATACCTCCAGTAACATTCACAATTAAAGTTCCGTAAGGAAAATCCGTTCCGAAAACTTTCGCAGAATTCAAAGTGACAATATATCTTAAGCAGGCACCCAAAAATCCTCCTGCTCCCACAAGTATAATATTTAGCATAATATGCTCCTTGATTTTAATATAAAGCTATCATTGATTATTGCAAATATTATATTCTTTGGCACTGTCAAAGTCAATTTGCATTTGTTTCAGCTATTTAAATTCGGCCATATTTTTTCTGTATCTTGTGGGAACAAGCTGGAACTGAAGATTTGAATTTATTCTTTCCTTGATAGCCAAATCACTGAAGTATTGCTTCCACAGCTTTTGAATCACCATTTCATCCTGTGAATATTCCAGATTTTCAATATTGATATTTTCTTTTATCTCAAAGGAATTGTCCGAATAGATTGCCGCCTTGCTTCTCTTTTCGTCATAAATGATGAACTTTTCATATTTGTATCTGTCACTGAAATGATCGACCATCAATATTAGTATGTCATTGTCCGGTGAAAACCTGGCAAACAAAATTCCACTCACATCTGAAAACCGCAGTATTCCCAGAAATCTGTGGACCTCCCTGGAAACCTTTAAAAAGATTTCATTTATCGGCAGAACTTTTTCGTGGGTGTAAAAGTTCATTGTGTTCCTGCCGTATTTAAAACCGAACATTAAAAAGTTGAGTATTATGTTTTCTTTGTTCTCATAATCTGACAGGTAGCAATAATATACATTTACATATGCTTCCCTTGATATTTTCTTGTTAATTGCTTCTGAAACGATCTTCGCTTTCTCCTCATCCGTTTCTACTGTTTCGCAGCTATTTAAAAGTGACTGCTGGTAGCTGGAAATATTATAAATTCCTGCCGCCTTTTCTTTTTTATAGTGGTAATAAATGCAAGTAAGAAGCCCTTCAAATGTTCCGTCATACAAATAATCCATAATAACCTCTACAATAACTCAAAAATAGAAAGCTGCCTCTGAATTTCTTTCTGCCGCAGTTCTTCTTTTATGACCTCAGGGTCAAAATTGACATTCCCATAATATTTTCCTTTTACGGTTATAAAGTATCTGGCTCTTTTTAAAACAGTCCGCATTTTCTTTAACGAATCATAGGAAAGCTCCGCATTTTTTCTTTCCCTTACTATTCTTTGTGCGCTTGTTACACCGAGCCCCGGAATTCTCAGGAGTTCCTCATAGGATGCCTTGTTGATCTCAATAGGAAATTTATCAATATTTCTCAGTGCGTACATCATTTTAGGGTCGAATTCCAGATCAAGATTTTGATTATCTTGTGTAAATAATTCTTCCGAATGAAAATAATAAAACCTCATGAGCCAGTCCGCCTGATACAGCCTGTGTTCCCGCAGAAGCGGAGGCATTGTGCTTACGGCAGGCAGCATTGGCGATGAAATAACAGGTATGTATGCGGAAAAAAACACACGCTTCATGTGGAATTTCTCATACAGATTCTGCGAGAGATTGAGTATTGTTTTATCGCTGTCCGGAGTAGCTCCGATAATCATCTGTGTTGACTGCCCGCCAGGAACAAATCTCGGCGTGCTGCTGAAGTGCTGTTTATCTTCTATCGTCCTGGTTATTTCATTATTTATCAGAGACATTGGTTTTAAAATATTTTCTATTTTTTTCTGCGGTGCCAGTATCCTGAGGCTTTCCCTTGTTGGAAGCTCAATATTTACGCTCATCCTGTCCGCAAGCATTCCTGTTTTTTGAACAAGCAGAGGGCTGGCTCCCGGAATTACCTTCACATGGACATATCCCCAGAAGTTGTATTTATACCTCAGAATTTCAAGAACCTTGTAAATATTCTCCATGGTGTTATCCGGGCTTTTTTCCACAGCCGAGCTGAGAAACAGCCCTTCTATGTAATTTCTTCTGTAAAACTGAATTGTGAGCTCAGCAACCTCTTCAGGTGTAAACGTGGCTCTTTCGGTTGTGTTGGTAACTCTGTTCAGGCAATAGCTGCAATCATAAATGCAGTCGTTTGTGAGCAGTATTTTTAAAAGAGAAATGCACCTTCCGTCTGCCGACCATGTATGGCAGATTCCGGCGGCAGATGCATTTCCAATTCCGCCCGTGTTCCTGTTTTTTCTTTCAACACCGCTGGATACGCATGAAACATCGTACTTTGCAGCATCAGATAAAATTTTTAATTTTCTAAATATGTTATCGTCCATAATTCACCGCAGTTAATAAATTTACAATTATATTAGCACATGCAGTTCTATTTGTCAAAACATATGTTCGGAATTATCAAAATAATTTTTTACTTATATAACCTTTTCGTACGACCTGCATATAAGCTTTTTATATATTATCATAACCGAAATCAAAACTATGCATGCAGAAATTATCCACAGCTCTGGAATCGTCACATAATTTATGATGACGCTGCTTGAAAAAGACCCCATGAGCATTCCAACCTGCGTTATCAGAGAATTTAACGATAAAACCGACGCCCTTGATTCATTGGGTATTTCCCTGTTGAGAATGACTCCTTCAGGTATGTTTGCCATGCCGAAAACCAAGTATATCAATGTGTAAAATATTATGAAAGATATTATGTTTGTCTGCAGAGCCGCTGTCACCAATGCCACAACAAGCAGCAGTCTGAGCACCAAATACATTTTTTCCTGACTAAACTTTTTTATTATACCGCAGGAAATAATGTTCCCTGCCATTGCCGCACCCAAATACAAAAATGCCATTACACCCAGAAGCATCATCAGACCGTCATCAGACATCAGTAAAATAAAATGAGGCTGCCAGTATACCTCCAAGGTACTCAGGAAAAATCCAGTTGAAAAAACAGAAATAAATATGCAGATTATATTTTTGTTTTTAATTATCGTGTTTAAGCTGTTTTTAATATGCTCGCTTAAAGAGATTTGCTTTTTTTCATGATTGACTGATTTTTCGGTTACAAAAACAACAGCAAGAATTATGACCGCAATTGTCAAAATTATTCTGACAATAAGATTTAAATCATACACACCCAGTGACGGACAATAATTTTTAGATATATCGGGAAAAAATCCTCCTGTTAATGCGCCCGCAGATAATCCCATGGCATCAAGAACATTCAGGCGTGTGGTTATATTATGCAGCTTATCTTTCCCAAATTCATTAATATATGAATCTATGAACAAAGCCTCAAATGACCCGGATGAGAGGGCCCTGCTCAATCCGTATACGGAAATTCCAATGCACAAAATCAAAAAACCATGTCCGCCAAAAATAACAGCAGAAAATATTAAAGACATGATCAGCGAAAGGCAAAACGTTTTTTTCCTGCCCATTAAATCTGCTATTATTCCCGAAGGCAATTCAAATATTATTACCGTAAAGGCATAAATGCCCATGATGACCGATATATTGCTCAGAGTCGCTCCTTTTTCCATCAGCAGCAGGCTCAGCACGGGTACAAGAAGTCCCGCAATATACGAATTAAGAAATAATATGAGCGAATACAGCTTTATTCTCATGATTTTTCACCCTCGTCCTCATTGTTTAAATCTGCCCTGAATGCAACAAAAGCATACTCAAAAGGATGCGTATCTTCAGATGCTGTCGAGTGTTTTTTCACTAAATCCTCCATGATATCAAATAATTTATTAGCTTCTTCGACAGTTAAATGAACTACACCTGTAAGTTGATCCGCCATCTTATTTCCTTTTTTTCTATATTCATCCGATATGAATTTTCTTTTTTCGGTTAACAGTTTTTTATATCCGTTATATGTCTTACTTAAAAAATTTCTTGACAGCAAATCGCGTTCCGAAGACAACTCGTCATTGATATCCTGACCTACGCTGATAGTTTTATCCGACAGTTTCAGATATTTTGCCGTTATACCGTTTATGACTTCGTTATGATCAAACTCAATTATTCCCACCTTCTGCAGCTGCTTAATGTGATGTTGTGCCGATGACGGCGAAATATTCAATTTGTCCGCTATATGCTTGGATGTTACGGGTTTTCCCTCTATACTCATAGCTTTGATTATTTTTTGTCTTATGGGAGACATGAGTATTTTTAGTTCTTTGTCAGTTTTTAATACAATATAATTTTTATTTTCCATTCTGACCTCCACAATTTTATCGTTACATTTATTGTAACATTACACTTTATGTAATGTCAATAAAAAGTTTCTCTTTTACAAAAAAGAAAAATTCAGTATATTTTTTTGTAATAAACTTGTAATATATTAATTTCAATTCATATATGTGTAATATTTTTAACATTTTTTCCAACACAGCAAGTAATTGAGGGTTTTATTTTAAAAATGTACATGGNNCATCGAATTGATTACGTTCGTTAGGGCAAGGGGTAAAAATTATAACCGAAAAGGAGAATATAATGAGAAACAAAATTATAGCTTTAGCATTAGGAACAATTTTAGCACTATCATCGACTACTGTATTTGCAGCTGACCTGAACACTTTTAACTTTAATTTAAATGATTTATTTGGAAATTACAATACTGAATATACCGAGCCGTCTGCAGATTATGCACAACCGGCCAGAACAACTAAAACTGAAGAAGCAAAAAATGATTACACTAAACAGCAGCCGGCTAAACAAAAAACACAGACGGCAAAAGCTTCAACCCCTTCTTCAAATGCAAGTTATGAAAAAAGAGTAGTTCAATTGGTAAATGTAGAAAGAGAAAAGAATGGATTACAGCCTCTTACTCTTGATTCATCTATCTCTAATGTGGCAAGAACCAAATCAAAAGACATGTCAGATAACAATTATTTCGCTCACCAGTCTCCGACACACGGAAGTGCCGGCGATATGATGAGAAATTCAGGAATCAACTGGTCTGCATGGGGAGAAAATATTGCATCCGGTCAGGATACTCCTGAAGAAGTAGTTAACGCGTGGATGAATTCTGAAGGCCACAAAGCTAACATACTTTCACCGAACTTTGGTAAAATAGGTGTTGGGTATGTCAACAACGGAACTCCTTACTGGACACAGATGTTCACAAACTAAGAACCGAAATCTGTATTCTAATGCTTGTTCTGAACAGCGGCGAAGAATC
>DMJQ01000133.1 GCA_003457065.1 Clostridiales bacterium | reverse complement strand
TAAATTTCTTATAAAGAAGGAGCAAACACCTAAATTCTCAGCTAATTTTCGGCATAAAAAAAGTTATTTTCATATACAGCAGTATATAAAAATAACATTAATTGAGATAATGGCCCTATTATCATCTTAAGGAGGATTGCTCTTCCTTAAGATGAATGAAAACTAAGATATATTTTATCTTTATATGAACAATAAGGCCAATTAATAACTATTTATCTGTTAAGAAGCAAGCCACAAAGTGATTAGGCGCAATTTCCTTAAGAGGAGGCTCCTGGCTTCTGCAAATATCCATTGCGTAGTTGCAGCGGTTTGCAAAGCGGCAGATTGGCTTTGGCTCTATAGGAGATGTAATTTCGCCTTTCAGTATGATTCGGTTGCTCTTATGACGAATATCGGGTACCGGTATAGCTGAAAGAAGAGCCTGAGTGTATGGATGCGTAGGATTCGCAAATAACGCTTCAGAAGGTGCCTTCTCTATAAGCTTACCAAGATACATAACAGCAATATCATCTGAGAAATGATTTACAACGGAAAGGTCATGGGTAATAAACATATATGTAAGCCCCATTTTTTCCTGAAGGTCTTTCATAAGGTTCAGTATCTGTGCCTGAATAGAAACGTCAAGAGCGGATACAGGCTCATCGCAAACGATGAATTTAGGGTTTAATGCAAGGGCTCTGGCGATACCGATACGCTGGCGCCTTCCGCCGTCAAGCTCATGAGGATAGGAATTTACAAGTCTTTCTGCAAGACCAACGATTTCCATAATCTCTAAAACCTTTTCAAGTCTCTTTGTCTTATCAGGTTCGATATTGTTAAGCTTAAGAGGCTCGGCGATTGTCTGGCTTACTGTCTTTCTTGGGTTCAAAGATGAGAATGGGTCCTGGAAAATGATCTGCATATCTTTACGTTTAAGACGCATTTTCTCATCGTTATAGTTTAATATATTTTCTCCCTCAAAAAGAACCTCGCCGCCTGTAGGCTCAAGTAAACGAAGGATAGCTCGTCCCGTTGTAGATTTTCCGCAGCCGGATTCTCCAACGACGCCGAGGGTCCTTCCTTTTTCGATTGTAAAGGTAACATCATCTACAGCGTGAAGCATACCTCTTTTAGTCTTGAAATATTTCTTGAGGTTTTTTACCTCAAGTAATTTTTTGTTTGCTTCGCTCATCTGTTAATCACCTTACCCTCTTTAATGTTATTTTCGTTATAAAGATGACAGGCTACGTAATGTACATCGTTGCGGAATATCTTGCCGGGCATCTCTTTTGAACAAATATCCATTGCGTAATCGCACCTCGGATGGAATGGACATCCTGAGGGCAGGTTACTTGGGTCAGGCATAAGGCCTTTGATTGGCTTAAGTTTAGCTTTTCTGTCTTCAAGGTTTGGAAGAGAGTTAAACAAACCTTCTGTATAAGGATGCTTTGTATTTTCAAAAATATCTTCAAGTGATCCATGCTCAACAATACGTCCTGCATAAATAACAGAAACTGCGTCGCAGATTTCAGCTACAATACCCAAGTCGTGGGTAATCATTAACATGGAGGTATGATATTTTTCTCTAAGGTTTTTCATCATCTCAAGAACCTGTGCCTGAATCGTAACGTCAAGAGCCGTTGTAGGCTCATCGGCAATCAGAACCTGAGGACTGCAGGCAAGGGCTATAGCTATAACAACGCGCTGCTTCATGCCGCCGGAGANNCCCCAGGAGGGTTTGGAACAAGACGGAGAACAGATAGACCGGCAGTAGTTTTACCGGCGCCGGTCTCACCAACAAGCCCGAGAGTTTTACCTTTTTCAATGTTGAGATCGAAATTGTTAAGGGCATGCACGATGCCGTCATCGGTTCTATACTCAACAACAAGGTTATTTATTTCTAAAGCCATTTCTTTCTTATTTTTAGAAATATCACTCATTTTTATGCTCCTATCTAACCTTGGATAAATTTTGTATCAATCCAGGTGCTTTATTTTAACAAAGGTAGTTTAAGACCTATTTGAGTCTTGGGTCTAATGCGTCTCTCAGACCGTCGCCTAAAAGGTTCAGAGAGAGGATTGTCAGCATTATTGCAAGACCAGGGAATAATGTCATATAACTTTGGTCACGGATATAAGTTCTGCCGCTTGAAAGCATAGCGCCCCACTCAGGCATAGGAGGCTGAATACCAAGGCCTAAGAAACGAAATCCGGCAATTGTTAGAATAACCGAAGCAACATTTAAAGTTGTCTGAACGATTACAGGAGCCATACTGTTTGGCAGAACGTGGCTGAATATAATAGTTCTTGTTTTTGCGCCTATTGCTTTAGCAGCTTCAACAAACTCAACATCCCTTACGGTAAGAACAGGTCCTCTTACAACTCTCGCAAAGTTCGGGATATATGAAACTGAAAGGGCTATAATAAGGTTAAAGATACTGGGTCCCAAGGCTGCAACTATGGTAATTGCAAGAAGGGTTCCAGGGATAGCAAGCAAAATATCCATAAACCTCATGATAACGTTATCCAGAGTACCTCCGTAATATCCTGAAATAGCGCCTAAGAAACCGCCTACTAAAAGAGATACGGAAACTGCGGCAAATCCAATGAAAAGAGACATTCTTGAGCCGTATACAACCCTTGCCATTATATCTCTGCCCATTTCATCTGTTCCAAAAGGATGCGCAGCACTGGGAGGCATAAGTCTAGTAGGTATGTTCTGCTTTATAACCTGTGTATCATAATCATAAAGCACAGGAGCAAGAAGTGCCATTAATATAAGAAGCAGAAATACTATAAGTCCTAAAATTGCAGTTTTATTTTTTTTGAGTCTGTGCCAAATTTCACCCATTTGGCTTTTTTTCTTGTATTTCTTTTCAATTACATCCACTTTTTTAGTGTTATCGCTCATTATAAAGCTCCTCCTTTTCTAAGAATATTGTGACCTGATACGTGGATCGATAAATCCGTAAAGCAGGTCGACTATAAGATTTATTATAGAGAAGCTCAATGTAAAGAGGATAATGCAGCCTAAAACGATCGGTGTATCTCTAGCATTTATACTCTGTATCATAAGCCTGCCAATTCCTGGCCAAGCNNAGATTCTGTAAGAACGGAACCGCTTAACATACCGCCCATCTGAAGACCTATCATTGTAACGGTAGGTATCATGGCGTTTTTAAGCGCATGTTTACGTATAACAACCATGTTTGAAAGGCCTTTTGACCTTGCTGTTCTTATGTAGTCCTGCCTGATAACTTCAAGCATGGAAGAACGGGTAGTACGTGCAATTGTAGCCATATGCATAAATCCGAGGGCTATGGATGGAAGAACGAGAGACTTCCAGCCTTGGGCACCTGCGGCAGGGAACCAGCCTAATTTTAAGGAGAAGAGTAAGATCAAAAGCAAACCAACCCAGAAAATAGGCATGGAAACGCCGATAAGGGCAATTACCATACTGATGCCGTCGAATAAAGTGTTCTGTTTAATCGCAGCAAATATACCAAGTGGTATAGCAAGAACGATGGTTATAAGGCTCGCTGTAATAGCAAGCTTAATTGTATTTGGGAATCTGGCACTAACCTCCTGAATAACAGGAACGCCATTTTTATATCCATTTCCCATGTCAAACTGAGCAAGCTTAAGCATGTATCTGCCGTATTGAACGAAAACAGGGTCATTTAAGCCCATTTCTTCACGAAGCTGCTCTATAGCTTCAGGGGTAGCCTGGTCACCGAGGATTGTTTTCGCAGGGTCGCCAGGAGCTAAGTTTAATATCAGATAAACTATCATGGTAACGCCGATAATAACCGGAATAAGTGTTAGCAATCTTTTAAGAATATATTTCCACATGTTTCCTCCTTCATTACCTTTTGCAGGTAATAAGTAAAAAGATTATTGGCTGATAACGGATGTATTAAAGCTTAAAACGCTAGCCTATTTTGCCGTAAAAAACATTTCTTTGCATAAGCGCCGAATTTCATTTTTCCGGTAAAATACCCATAGATTTTAAGACTTAATCCACTGTCACTATAATGCTAAAAATTACTTTTAAAACTAGAAATTTAAAACATAAGGTATTAATGGATAAAACTGTTAATAAATATAAAAGTAAACTGCATAAAAATACTTTATTATAGAATTTCAAAAAATTAAGCCACTTCCTGCCCAGAACAAAAGAACTGGGCAGGCAAAATGAATATAGTGGCTTTTTAAAACATAAAATTATTCAGTCCAGAAAACTTTGTTGAAGAACAATGTACCGGAAGCGCTAACTTCTACGCCGCCAAGTTTCGCATTGTATGCTCTCTTAACTGTATCCTGGTAAACAGGGATCTGAGGAGTATTGTCATTAAGTAATGCAGTAACTTCTTCAAGATATCCTATTCTTTCTGCCTCATCTATTGTTGCGGAAGCCTTATCGATTAAAGCGTCAACCTCAGGAATATTTGTACGTGTTTTGTTAGATGCATTGATTGATTTTGAGTGGAAAACACCGTTTAAGTAAGCAAGCAATGTACTTGAAGTGTATCCGCCGATAGATGCATCATAATCGCCTTTTGCAGTAACGTCAAGGTAAGTAGCAAGGTCCATACGTTCAATATCCATCTTAATTCCGATTTCAAGAAGGTTAGCCTGGATAATTTCCGCACAACGAGCTTTCTGGTCGTTTGAACAGATTACTGAGAAGGATACGCTTGCAGGATCAATACCAGATTCTGCTAAGTATTGTTTTGCTTTTTCAACGTCATAGGAATTAATGTTTTCTTCAGATGTTCCCTTGAAGCCCATAGGAACCTGAGTGTAAACTGGATCAGCAAGACCGTCTAAAGCACCCATAACAACGGATTCTTTATCAATAGCGCTGTCAAGAGCTTTTCTGAAAAGTTGATTGTCAAAAGGAGCTCTCTCGTTATTAATCATAAGGAAGTTATGAGAAGTTCCTGGAACCATTAATACTGTGATGTCAGGGTTTGCTTCAAGTCTTGGAAGGTCTGTAGTAGCAACTTCAACTACGAAGTCAGCATCGCCGGTTTCAAGAGCGATAGATCTTGAAGAACCTTCAGGAATTACTTGCCATGTCATATTCTTGATAGCAGCTTTTTCGTCCTGGTTGAAATATTCATCGAAAGCTTCGAATACAAGCTTGTCGCCGAATACCCATTCCTTAAACTTGTAAGGACCAGTTCCGATAGGATTAGCGTTGAAATCGTTACCGGAGTCGATTAAAGCCTTTGGATAGATGTAGTTACCGTGGTGAGTAAGGTCTGAAAGGAGCGTAGCTGATGGTGTAGCAGTGTGAAGATCAATGTTATAGTCGTCAACTATGGTAACTTCTGTAACTGTCTTTGTGTACTGAGCAACCTGTGGAGCTACACGGGCCTGGTCAAGAGAAGCTTTAACGTCTTCAGCTTTCATTTCAGTGCCGTCATGGAATTTAACGCCTTCTCTTAATTTAACGTGCCATATAAGCGGATCGTTTGCATCGGCTTCGATGGATTCAGCTAAATCAAGTTCTGGTTCAAGGTCCATGCCTGTCTTCATCAAACCGTTATGTGTAAGACGGTTCATGTAATCGCCTGCAACTGCGTTGTGTCCTTCAACTGTTAAAGAAGGAGTTTCGTTTTCAGTAGCGATTATGATGGAATCTTTTGCAGGAGCAGCTGCTGGAGTCTTGCTTTCTTCCGGTTTGCTGCTTTCAGCTGCTGGAGCGCCGCTTTCTGCAGGCTTTTGGCTCTCGGCAGGAGTTTCAGCAGCTTTGCTACCACATCCTGCTAAGGAGCCAACTACAAGAGCTCCCGCTAAAGCTAAAGCAAAAATATTGATTTTACTTTTCTTCATAAATTCACCTCGTATGATTATTTATTTTTACCGGTTTTTTAAAAACCGTGGTAAAACATGTAAAAACTTACATCTTGGACCTGTTCGTCAACATATTGGGTATTTTAAATATATTGAATTATACTCTAATACCACAAATAAATCAACAAAAGATGCGGAATTTAATATTAATGTGCATTATCAATAAAAATGCATTTCAGTATACTTTTACAATTCCACTAAAGGGATACCCAGGAAAGGGGCATAAATATACAATATATATAAATATATAATAAAATCAAAAAATGGAAATTATTAAATTTTAGTTACAAAAATTTGGTGAAAATGTATTTTTACTTTTTTTTGGCAATCTCCAAATTAACTTTCTTATTCTTAATTCTTGTACTTTTCATACGCTTTATCGTATCGTGCGCTTCCTTTTTGGGGATGTCAACAAAGGTGAAATCATTGTATATATCTACATTACCTATGGATTTTCCTGAAAGGCCGCCTTCATTTGCCAAGGCTCCGACGATGTCTTTAGCCCTTACACCATCTGATTTTCCTATGTTTATGAAAATTCTTACCATATTTTTATCCGTAAGCTTCTTGCCGGATTTATCGGTTTTTTGTTTTGGGCTCTTAAACCTCTCACTTTCCTTTTCATAGGAATACTCAACATCAAAATCCGAATATTCTTCTTTTACTTCTTCAAAAAGACTCATTTTTAAAAGGGCTGACGCTAAATCCATTGCAGTTATATCATTTTCCGATATAATTGTTTCGGCCAAATTGATATATTTTGTAAGCTGGCCTTTATAAAGTGTATTTTTTATCTCTTCAATAAATGCATTATGTTTTACCTGCTCAATATCGCCTGAAGAGGGAAGTTTTTCTCTTGAAATTTTAGCGTTTGTATGGCGCATGATGTCTTTAAGCTTATATATTTCCTTGCCTACGACAAAGGTAAAGGCTTTACCGGATTTTCCGGCTCTTCCTGTTCGTCCTATTCTGTGAATGTAATATTCTTCGTCCTGGGGAAGATCGTAATTGAAAACGATATCAATATCATCAACGTCTATTCCTCTTGCGGCAACGTCTGTAGCAATCAATATGTCTATGACACCGTTATTGAACTTGTTTAATGTATCCAGTCTTTGTGTCTGCTTTATATCACCGTGTATTTTGTCGCAGTTGTAACCTTTTTCAATCAGCTTCTCATACAGATCATCAACAGATCTTTTAGTGTTGCAGAATATTACCGTAAGTTTTGGAGTGTATGTGTCTATAATTCTTGTCAGCGCCTCCACTTTGTCGGAGTTTTTAACAAGAAAATAGCTTTGCTTTACTTCCTTGGCAGTTATTCCTTCTCTCAATACTCTTACTATCTGAGGATTATTAAGGAATTTCTTAATAATATTTTTCATGGCATCCGGAATTGTTGCCGAAAACAGAACTGTCTGAAAGGGGTGATCTATTTTGCCCAGTATCATCTCAATATCTTATCTGAAACCCATCTTAAGCATTTCATCGGCTTCATCCAAAACTGCTATATTTATTTCGCTTAATTTTATAACATGTCTGTCTATTAAATCAATAATTCTTCCGGGAGTCCCAACTATAATTTGTGCTCCTCCCTTTAATTTGTTTATTTGGTCACGTATATCCGCTCCGCCGTAAACCGCTACTGTTCTGATGCCTTCCATGTATTTTCCGATTTTTCTAAATTCATTTGCCACCTGAACCGCCAGTTCTCTTGTAGGCAATAAAACAATAGCCTGCGGCATTCTTAAATCTTTATCTATCTTTTCAAGAATTGGTATTCCAAAAGCTGCAGTCTTGCCGGTACCTGTATTTGACTGCCCGATCATATCTCTTCCTTCTAATACTACAGGTATTGCCTCTTGCTGAATCTGGGTGCTTTCTTCGAAACCCATTTCATCTAAGGCTCTTTGAATGTTCTCATTCAAAATTACATTTTCAATTTTCATTAATCTTATCAACCTCATTCTATTTTTACTAACTTCTCATTATACAATGTAAATTAAATAATTACAAATTATTTTTGACATTTATTATTAATTTCCGTAAAATTCCTTGAAAAATTAAGATTTACTCCATATCTTTAATTATGGGCAATGTTTGCTCTTTTTATGTAGAACTTTTTATGTTATTATGTTCTTATCTTTACGTGAGGAGATGATAACTTGAAAATATATCATATATACCACAGCTGTTTCATTGTTGAAACTGACAGTTCATTTTTAATATTTGATTATTTTAAAAACAAAAAAGATTCAAAAGAAGATTTTGATTTCAACCAACTTCTTGACAGCATATTTAAAAGCACCAAAGCACTTTATGTATTTTCATCCCACAGCCACCAGGACCATTTTAACAGCAGAATACTTTCCTGGAGCAGAGAAAAAGAGCAAACATACTACATATTAAGCAGCGATATAAAGCTGTATGGCGGCAGCACAAACAATCTTTACACGGCAACGAAAAATGAAGAGTTTAAAATAAACAATCTGAAAATAAATACCTTCGGTTCAACCGACCAGGGCATAAGCTTTCTGGTTAACATTGACGGCATGAATATTTTCCATGCAGGAGACCTGAACTGGTGGAAGTGGCCCGATGACACACCCGAAGAAGAAAAAGAAATGGAAAGTGCATTTAAAGCCGTTATAGACGACATAGCAAGCATAAATGCAGGCATAGATATTGCATTCTTCCCTGTGGATAGAAGACTCGAATACAATTACCTGTGCGGCGGACAGTATTTTATTGAAAAATTAAAGCCGAAAGTATTCATACCCATGCATTTCTGGGAAGACTTCAAAACAACGTCGGATTTTAAAAAATCACAGCTTCACACTTCTACAAAAATAATTGAAATTAATCATAATAATGAAATATTACTGCCGTAGATGAACTTTCACACACGGATTTATATCATCCCCGGCGGCGAAATGCAAGGCGGTATGTCAACACAAAAAATGTCAGATTTTTGCGAATGGCTTCAAATGAACAACATACAGCATCTCCCCGCCATCAAAATAATAAATTCTGTTATAACAAATAAATTAATCACGAAGAATACAAAAAAATTATTATAATTTAAGAAATGATTAATATATTTTATAAATAAATATTATGCGGGGAGGATGGAACATGAAAATTACAATAACAAATGAAAGCGGCGATTTTAAAGAAATGCTTTACACCAAGGATAAGGTTACTTATGAGGTCAAAAGCCAGGAGATCTTGGATTTCTTTGCTCAATTAGGTGAAGCTTACAGCAATGACGAAAGCATGAATGAAATGTACGAGTGCCTTTACAACTTAATAAATTACGGATATCTGTACACAGACGCTGATGTTGATACAGATTACGATGACTATGATGATGAAGACTATGATTATGACGATGAGGACGATTACGAAGATGATTATGACCTTGAAGACGACCATGATTTTATTTCTCAGGAAGGATTTAAATTAATTGCTTCTGAAATAGAATACTATGTGGATGGTGAAAAGGTTACCAAGGATGAGTATGATGATGCCTGGGATGACAGGATTGGTTATCTTGGTTCATCAAACTGGGAAGAAAAAGGACTTTCTATCGTAAATGCGGAAACAGACGAAATCATATTTTTAGGGAGAATATCGTAAAATTGATCAGCTGCAGATAAGCAGCAAAAAAACAATGCCGAGTTTAATATTTAAAGCTGCTGCATGAGCATATTCCATTCTGATAAGGGCAGATCTCAGTTAATCATGAGATTCTTATGTTGATGCCCATAATGACAGTCTGATGCCATGCAGCAGCTTTAATTTTACAATTGAATTCAATAGTCTATTCTTTTATTAAAATCCACGGCTTGCTCCGCCTCCGCCTGAACTGCCGCCTCCGCCGAAGCTTCCGCCTCCTCCAAAGCCTCCGCCTCCGAAACCGCCGCCCGAATTTCCGCCTCCGAAACCGCCGCCGTAGCCGCCGCCTCTTCCAGGACCTATGGGAGGTATGAAGAAAATACCTCTTCTTCTTCTGCCGCCTCCGCCGAAACCGTTGATTATTATGATTAAAAGAATCAATAAAATCAGCTTGAATAAGGCGCCCGCATTAGCAGAACTTTCTTCCTGCGGAATATTCGCATTCACGTTGTTGAAAATTTCGTCATCATCGTAGCCATATTCTTCATTCACTTTCTTGGCAACCAGATAAAAAATATTTTCCAGCCCTGCCGAATAATCTCCGGCAGACAGATACCCCGTTGACTGGTCTAATATCCTTCCAGATTCGGAATCGGTTATTGCACCTTCAAGCCCATAACCGACTTCTATTTTAATTCTTCTTTCCTCCATGGAAAGAAGAATTAAAACGCCGTTATCGTGCTTACCGCTTCCTATTTTCCACTTCTCAAAAAGTTCCACGGCATATTTATTTTCATCTAAGCCCTGTAAATTCTGGACCGTCGCAACTACTATCTGCGGTTTTTCTCCAGTCTTTTCATAATTCAGGTTCACCTGAACTATGTTTTTTTCTGCCTCTGCGCTTATTACATCTGCCAAGTCGTTAACATAGAATTCCCTTGTAGGTTCAGGCAGTTTGACCTGAGCATAGGAATATGTTCCCGAAAATAATAGTATGACTGCCAGCATCAGTGGCATCAGAGTCTTTTTCAAACGTATCACTCCAGACATTAATCAAAATTTACTTCAGGTGCAACATCAGCTCCGGCAGTTGCTTCAAAATACGGTCTCTCTTTAAATCCAAACATTCCTGCTATTATGTTTTTAGGGAATGACCTTATTGCCCTGTTATATTCTTTTACTACCGCATTGTACCTGTCTCTTTCGGTAGAGATTCTGTTTTCTGTTCCAGCCAGTTCATCCATTAATGCTGTTACATTCTGGTTTGACTTANNCACCAGCAGTCTTGACAATGCTCCTTCTAATTCGTTGGATGCCTCAACCTTTTCGGATGTTGTTCCGGCTCCAGCCAGCTTTGCTCTTGCATCGGCTATTGCAGTGAATACTTCCTTCTCCTGTTTCATTGCTCCCTTCACCGATTCCACAAGGTTAGGAATTAAATCATACCTTCTCTGAAGCTTGCTTTCAACATTAGCCCACTGTGTATTAACATCTTCATCCAAGGATACCAGCGAGTTATAGCTTCCAAAAATGCTGAACACAAATATTGCTATAACAGCCAGTATTACTAATAAAATTATTATACCTTTCTTCATATTATTCACCTCTTAATCTTCATCAAATTTTAAGACAGCCAGGAATGCTTCCTGTGGAACTTCCACATTGCCGATTTGCCTCATGCGCTTCTTGCCTTCCT
>DMJQ01000132.1 GCA_003457065.1 Clostridiales bacterium | reverse complement strand
CTCATGTGCTTCGTTCCAGCATGCTTTGAAATTGCAGGAACAGTGTTGTTGGCACCGCCTTTATTGGGAATTTCTTACCTTGAAGCTGCAATAATGGGTTCTGTCATTGCGGCTGTCTCCCCCGCTGTAATAGTTCCAAGAATGCTAAAGCTTATGGAAGAAGGATACGGTATTAATAATAGTATTCCTCAACTTATTATGGCTGGAGCTTCCGTTGATGATGTTTTTGTAATTGTGCTTTTTACTTCCTTTACATCATTAGCCACCGGCGGCAATATTTCTGCCATAAGCTTTGCCAAAATACCCGTGTCTATTATTACGGGTGCTTTGATTGGAAGCTTAATAGGCTATTTGTTAGTAATATTCTTCAAAAAAAAGCATTTTCGAGATTCTGCAAAAGTAATTATCCTTTTAAGCATATCTTTTCTGCTTGTTGCCTTTGAGAAATATGCCGAAAATCTTTTTCCTGTATCCGGATTGCTTGCAGTAATGGCTATGGGCGCTATGATTTTCAGAAGATACCCCGTACTTTCTGAACGCTTATCCAATAAGTTCACAAAGCTTTGGGTGGGTGCTGAAATTCTCTTATTTGTCCTTGTTGGTGCTACTGTTGATGTAAGCTACGCACTTTCAGCCGGATTGCCATCTATGATACTTATTTTTTCTGTTCTGGCACTTCGTATGACAGGTGTTTTCTTTTGTTTGCTAAAGACAGGGCTATCACTTAAAGAGCGGCTTTTTTGCATGATTGCATATATGCCGAAAGCTACTGTACAGGCGGCCATTGGCGGNNATTTATTATGAAGAAGCAGCAAAAGTCTATTCCCTTAAGGCATATCGTTACCAAACAAAAAACAAGTTTGATAATCATAAGAAAATATTCACTTAAAAAAGGATACAGGCTTATACCTGTATCCTTTTTTAAGTTCGCTTTGTATAAAAACACGGCTTTCCTTCAGAAACAATATATTTTTTAGCCTGTCTGAATATACGGCTTTGCTACTGGTTAACTTTAAATTCGCCATAATACTTCACACATTAAAAGGCCCTGATTAACCGGGGCCTTTTAATGTAATTTAAAAAATCCAAGTTTTTTACAGTCAATCAATTTAAAAAGCCGTTTGACTGTACGGCGTGAAACATCAAGTTCAAAATAGCTCCAACTACATTAAACTATTTTGAACTTGACTTATTATAAAAATTACTTTTTCATGGCATTTTGATTATAAGGTATTAATGAAAATACAAAAGGAAGAACCTGCCATGTTACGGCCTTAATGTCGTTTTTTTCCATGGCTTCTTTCACTTTCGGCAAATCAAAGCCGTATATATAAGCTATTTCTTCCGCAGAATATATGTAAGGAGAATTGCATTCTATTTCCCTTTGATACATGAGGCATATTTCAGAGGAACCTTCCTCCATAATATGCAGAATTTCTTTTGCTTCAATAAAGTCATCTTCGGGGGCAGAGATTTTCATAATCTCTCTTTCCGAAATATCCAAAAGCTCAGATACCTTGCCTATGGATATAGTTTCATTACATTTTATTAAAATATCAATTTCTTTTAGCCGAATAGACAATACTTCGTTAAAATAGTCTAAAAACGTATATTCCATGCCAGAACCTGCCCTTTGAATAATAATTGAAATCTGTTATAATTATATATGAAATATCATTAAATTTCACTGGCAATTAATGCTATCGTACAGAGGGTGAAATCTTGAACGAACTTGAAAAATACTTTAAATACAGGCAGGACCTGATAGACCAGTATATTAAAGGCGATATGAATAAGCATGAATATTTGAATAAAAACCTTGATGCCGTTTTAAGCCTTAGAGAAAAGCCTTTTAAATATTTGGATTCTATAGAGAAATGCCTTTTTAATTACCAATATTTTAACGCCAAAGCCAAAAGTGCCAAAATGATAAGCCATACTTATTCCGACTATGAACATAAAAATCTTTATCTTGAAAAAGTAAAATATTATTATGACAAAAAGGACTTTGCCACCAGGAAAACTCTTGAGCTTTTAGATTTTAGAGGTATCGACGCTTATTTCATTAAAGTAAGAAGCTCGTACTTAAAGGGAAAACTTTTTGAAATCATTATGGAAGATTATGACATGATACTGCATTCTGCAAACGATTCAATCCTTAGTCTTTTACGGAGGGAACGGGTTTTTGACGAAAAAATTAGAATCTCAAAAATAGATCACTATATCAACGCCAAATATTAATAATTTTTTCCAGAATATATTGCCTTCTTAAGTTAATAATACTATTGAGGAGGTGAATATAATGAATATACCGAATATACCAAGTACAAACAGCAAAAATTCTGTACCTGAAGCTAGAGCCGCTCTTGATCAGTTCAAGTATGAGGTTGCAAACGAAATCGGTGTTCCTCTTAAGCAGGGATACAATGGAGATTTAACTTCAGCTCAAAACGGTTACGTTGGCGGATATATGGTTAAGAAGATGATTGATGCTCAGAAAAGACAGATGGCAGGAAAATAGTCTGGGCCTATTAGATTAATATATAAATATAATAAGTCCGGGTCTTTATATAAGGCATATTCCTTAAAATAACAAAATTATTTCTTATAAATAAATATTTTTAAGTATGACAAAATCCAATAATGTTCTTCAATTTCTTATTGGCCTTATGCCTTATTTAATTAAAGACCCTTAACTTATTAAAATTAACCATAATGAAGTCCCTCGATATGCTATACGCTGTCGGGGGACTTTTGCTGTTATATTTCTTTGTCTCCTTCTTCAAGGATTATAATTCTGCCTTCTTCATGGCGCTTTTCTAAAATATGCCTTGATTTTCTATTTTCAACCGTATCAAAAATAATTGAAAAATCATATCCTTCGGGATAAAGCTCAGAGGCAGGTATATTAAGCTTAATGCGTTTATGGTTTATAAGCTTTTTCTGGCCCTTTACCTGAACGCCTACATTTCCCTTATGATCAGATAAAGCATAGACGATGCCTATTTCCTTTTCAGGGTAAACAAATACGCTGTCACCTATGGTAAAGGACGGTAATGATAGATGTTCAGCAAACCTTTCTTCCTTTTTTCTGATAATCTTGGGTATATCTGCATTTTCAGGCTCATGGCAATCTTTGTCTTTAAAATCATGTTCTTTGCTGTTTTCTTTTCCATAAGCTTCTTCATAGGCTCGCTTCAGTATCCCCGAAGGCATACCCAGCCTTTCAGCAATATATAAAGCACAGCTTTCCCCTGCCAAGCCTATTTCAAGTCTGTAAAGAGGCATAAGGCTGTTTTTATCGAAAGCCATTCTGGCATTTACAATACCTGTAGTCTTTTCCGCATACTCCTTAACCTCGGGGTAATGGGTCGTCACAATAAAATTGCATTTTTTCCTGCATAAAGCATCTAAAACAGCTATGGCAATGCCCATGCCCTCGGCAGGGTCTGTGCCTGAACCCAGCTCGTCAATAAGCACTAAGGNNTTTTCATATGGGACGAAAATGTAGATAAATTTTCCGTAATACTTTGGCCATCCCCGATATCGCTCATAATGATATTATTCATGGCAAAACTGCTTTGACTGTCTGCCGGAACATGGAGTCCGCTTTGGGCCATCAGGGAAAGAAGCCCTACTGTTTTTAATGCAACGGTCTTCCCTCCTGTATTGGGTCCGGTAATAACCACGCCTTTTGTCTCCCCTTCAATTTGAAAATTTAAAGGGACCGCCTCTTCTTCATTAATTAAAGGGTGTCTTCCGTTTATTATGGATATCTTTCTTTCTGTATTTATATTCACGCAAGATGCATTCATGGAGATACTAAGCTTACCCTTAGCGAAAAGAAAATCCAATGTCTCTATTGTCTCCATATTAAGCTGAATGGCTTTTATATTATCGCTTATGATGCCGGTAATATAATACAATATCCGCCTTACCTCACTGTCTTCTTCTATTTGCAGCAGTGAAAGCTTCGACTGGTATTTTTCCATAGAAGAAGGTTCAATAAAGCACGTACCTCCTTTATTGGATATTTCGATTACTGTACCGGAAACATAGTTTTTATATTCTCTTTTTACAGGAAGGGTATAATGCCCGTTTCTTATAACCACAAAGCTTTCGGAAAACCATGATTTGTTTTTTCTTAAAATCTCGTTAAGCTTTTCTTTCATCTGGTCTGAGGTAATATCTATCTGCCGCCTTATGCTGTCAAGCTTTGAAGATGCCTTATTGGAAACGGCCCCATTGGAAATGGATTTTTCAATTTCTTCTTCAAGAAAACGCAGCTCGTCTATATTGCCGCCATACCAGGCGATACTGCATTCGGTAGCCTCTGCAGACTTTAAATATTCCTTCATTCTTCTGCAGGATACAAGAAAGGATAGTACCTTTTCAATCTGCTCCGGCATTAGCATCGCCTCAATATTAATATAGTCTATTATTTTTTCAAGATCCGGCATAACAGGAAGGGGCGGTTTTCCCATCTGCTCTATAATGCTTCTTGTCTGGGTAGTTTCATCAAGAAAACGGAGAACCTCTTCTTCCGCCAAAGACGGCCGAAGCTTAAGGCATCTTTCCTTTGCGCCTTCTGATAAAGCCTTTTCAGCTAATTTTTCAAGTATTATATCAAATTCAAGTGTTTTATAACTATTCATATTTAATCTCCTTACAAAATAGGTTCAATTTACTTTTGCTTCTCGGCCGATACTAATCTGGGTAAAATATAAAATAAAATATCGTAAATCAATAANNAGTATCATTCAAGCATAAATACAAAAAATGCCCACAAGAACATACCTACACCTATAAAAGTGCAGAATGCTCCTGTGGGCAAATTAAATCTGCAAGAAAAACATGGAATAGTATAATAACATGCCTAAAAACAACTTAAAAAACTTAAGTATTTTTAAGGGTATCTTAATTGTTTGCAGAATAATTTATTATATAAAAAATACGCGGCAATAACACCTTGCCACGCACCGATTATTTAAGGTATTGAAGCAGTCTGTTAGGTATGTTCTGTAAAAGTGTAATACAAAAAAAGCATTCTATGCCCTTACACTTTTTCAACTGCGCCAATTAAGCTTAACAGAGTAAAATTTGAAAAGTTTTACTTATATTAAATTAATCAGCGTCTATTTAGTTGATTTCCACCATTACAGACAGAACCGACATCAATACACACCCTTTAAGTTTTTTTAAAGTATAGCATTTTCATATAAAATTGTCAATTTGAATTCATCAAAGGCAGTCATTGCCAGTTAAAAAAAGCATCTCAATGAGATGCTAAAGGTAAAAGGTATAATATGAACAAAATTATGCTCATGGTATAATAGCTCTAAAAGCCCAGACTTTAAGCCGCAAAGAGAGCTTTGCTCCCTTAAGGAAAATTGGCGGCAGATAAAAACTCGCAAAAGCAGCCCTTNNCTGCTTTTTACCAGGCTCTTTCGATATTATGTAATAGGCGATTCCTAAGAATACAACACCGCCTACGATATTTCCCAAAGTAACAAAAAGTAAATTATGGAAAGCAAGGGCTGGCGTTACCGCAACACCATTGGCACTTATAAGAGCCGCCGTAAAAAGTGTCATGTTTGCAACGCTGTGCTCATATCCACTTGTTATAAATGCGAAAATACACCAGAAAATCATAATCAGCTTGCCGCTTTCAGTTTTCAGCTTATAAAAACACCATACGGCGGCGCAAACAAGGATGTTACAAAGGATTCCTCTGCAAAAAAGCTCAAGAGGCCCATGGCTCATTTTGCTTAAAGCACCTTCCGCTAAGAATACGCCTACTTTTCCCGTAGCGTAGCCGCCTGAGCAGAAAATTACGGCAAGAAGGATAGAACCGGCAAAGTTTCCTAAATAGCATACAAACCATAAGTAAAGAGCGTCTTTAGTTTTTACCTTTTTTTCCAATACACCTGCTGTCATAGCCATGTTGTTTCCTGTAAAAAGCTCTGAGCCTGCCATAAGAACAAGGCTTAAAGCCACAGGAAATGATGCTCCCATTATTACCTTTGATATCCCCGCCCCATCGAGGTTTCCGCCAATGATATAAATGAAAAGCATCGCAAAACCAACATAAATACCTGCAAGCATAGATGATACAAAATAACCTGCAGGATTATTTTTTAAAAATACTACTTTTTTCTTAGCTGCTTCCGCCAGCGTAAGATAGTCTTCCCTATACAAAGATATTACCCCCCTATACTTAAGTGCTCTATTAATATTTTTAGTCCTATAAATATCAGTACAACCCCTCCTATTCTTTGAGTTTCTTTATGAAAAAAGCCGCCTATTTTGTTCCCTATGAACCCTCCTGCAAAGGAAAGCACAAAGGTTACAATGCCGATGGAAGCCGCAGAATCCCATATATTTACCTCAAGGAAGGCAAAACTTACTCCTACGGCCATGGCGTCTATACTTGTAGCAATAGACAGCATAATCATATTCTTAAAGTTCATTACAGCGTCAGATAGAACGTCGCATTCAAGCTCCTCTTCTTTAAATGTTTCATATATCATCTTTCCGCCGATTACGCCAAGAAGAATAAACGCTATCCAGTGGTCGAAGCTCCTTATGTAGCCTGCATATGAAAAAGCAAGAAAAAATCCTAATACGGCCATACTAAACTGAAAAAAACCAAAATACAAGCCGAACCTTAATCCATGATTTAGCTTGAAATCCCTAATGCACATACCGCTTGAAATAGAAACGGCAAATGCGTCCATTGCCAGGGCAATAGAAGTGAGCATGATTTCAAGTAAGCTCAATTTAAACACTCCCAAACTGTTTTTTATAAGTAAAAAAGAAAATTTTCCCAAAATCCCCCCATTTTAATTTTCCTGTACGATATTTAAGATTATCACAAGTTCATAATAAAATCAATATTTTTAGCACTTCGGCTTCTTGTTTAATTATTAAATACCCCTGTTACTTAAATGATACCACTCTGTTGACAAAATTCCAGGTCAAAATTAAATTTCTTCTACTATAAAATCACAAAAAAAATTTATAAGAATAGAATAAATAAACATTACTATGTTGGAGGAATAAAAATGGGATCAGGAACATTAAAGGTAGAAGCCCGCGCCGCACAAGGGCTTGTCCCTATTGAAAATGCCAGAGTCACCGTATATACCACTGATGATGTTTTAATATATGAAACTTTTTCCGATATAAATGGAAACACCGATATAATTGAGCTGCCTGCCCCTGACAGAGGCCTTTCCTTAATAAGTGGAACTGAAATCGAATATTCAACCTATGTAGTTTCTGTGGCGAAACAAGCTTTCATAGAAACGGTCGTAAGAGGTGTTCAGATTTTTGACGGGCAAATGTCTATACTTCCTGTAAATATGATCCCTCAAGAAAGCGGCATAGAGGGACCGTCAGGGCCTTTAATATTTGATATTGGGCCCCATATACTGGAAGGAAATCCCCGGGCACCGGGCACCGGTTCACCTAATCCGCCCGGCACAAATACACAAGGCTTTAAAAGTTATAAAGCATTGCGGCAGCTTAAAAAATTAGAAACCAATGAACCCAACGCCAGAATGCTTAAAGAAGTCGTAATACCCGACTATGTCGTCGTCCATCTCGGTCCACCCGATGAGCCTGCAAGAAACATTCGGGTAAGCTTTTCAGACTATATAAAAAACGTAGCCTCTTCCATCGTATATCCCACATGGCCGGAATCCGCCCTTGAAGCAAATATTTATGCGCAAATATCTTTCATTCTCAACAGGCTTTATAATGAATGGTATCCCTCCAGAGGGTATCCTTTTGACGTAACAAGCACAGANNACCAAAAATTTGAAGAGGGCAGAAATATCTATGGAAACGTCAGCCTTATTGTAGACCGTATATTTAACCAATATATTAAAAGGGCCGGCAGAAAAGAACCTTTTTTAGCAACCTATTGCAACGGGGATTCGGGAGATTGCGACGGCATGTCCCTATGGGAAAGCCTTGATTTAGCAAGAAGGGGTTTTAACAGCTATCAAATATTAAGGTATTTTTATCCCCCTGATATCGGCATCGTGACCAGCGACCTTTTTGAAAGCTTCTATATTCTCTATCCTGGAACGCCCTTAAGGCTTGGAAGCCGAGGTGATGATGTTGAGCTGATTCAAAGATACCTTAACGAAATCAGCATTAATTTCCCCTTTATACCGAAAATAGAAAATCCCAACGGTATATTTGACGAAACTACAGAAATGGCAGTAAGAACATTTCAGCAGATTTTCAGCCTTGACGTTGACGGTATAGTGGGCATAGAAACATGGTATAATATTACAAGAGTTTATGCCGCAATGAGAAATCTTTTTGCCCTTTCCGTCATAGGAAGCATGGCTGTAGGCGATACACCGCCTGATGTTATCTTAAGGCAGGGGGATACGGGAGACGATGTCAGAACATTGCAGTATATGATAGATTATCTTTCTTTTTTCATTCCCGAAGTTCTTTCTGTTGAACCAGATGGATTATTCGGCCCTAAAACCGCAGAAAGCGTAAGAAGTTTCCAAAAATATACAGGTAGTCCTGCTGACGGGGTGGTAGGCCCGGAAACATGGCAGAGATTATATAACACTTACTGGCGTATAAAAGACACCATATCCATGTCTCCTTCAGAGCTGCCGTCCCCAGAGCTTACATCCTTCCCCGGATATCTTATAGGCTACGATTCAAGAGGCGAGCATGTGGAATTTATTCAGGAACATTTAAACAGAATAGGAGACCGTTATAGAGTCGTCCAAAAACTTAATGTTGACGGCATATTCGGCGACGCAACTGAAGCGGCAGTAGTAGCATTTCAAAAGCAGTTTGATCTTAATCCCGACGGAATTGTTGGCCCTATTACATGGAATAAAATGATAGAAATCTATGACGAAGTAACATCGGAAGAAAACGAAGTGCCCGAGGCTCTTTATATAAACGAAATAAAAAATGAAGAAATGACGGAAGAAATAGAACTGCTTCAAAGGAAGCTCAATACCATCGCTAGCCATTATCTTTTCCATAAGCCCATTAAAGCAACAGGAATCTATAATCCCAGCACTTCAAAGCTTGTTGAAGCATTCCAGAAATTTAAATATCTTCCGCCCACAGGCATTGTGGATTCTGCAACAATATATTCTATCAACAATGAATATGAAAGCATTATAAACAGAAAGCAAATGGCAAATAAAATTGGGATTACCCTTTTAAGAAGGTATTTTATCAGATAGCATGAAAATTCAAAAATAATATGAATAAATATTTTTTATATTCCAGAAACTTTTAGGAGTCTTATGGCTCCTTTCTTATTTAAAAGAATAAAGAAATTCCTGTTGACATATAAATGTCTATATGATATTATCCTAAATATTAAAAGGCTGAGACAGAGAGAAAAATATAACTAGGCCGGATTCAGAGATTTTGCGGTTGGTGCGAGCAAAACCCGTATGTTATATATAAATACACTCTTGAGCCGATATGCTGAATATCTTTAGTAGGCATATACGGATGCCTCCGTTACTGGGCAAGGGTTTATATGACCTGTTTAATTAAATGACGGTAATAATACCGTAATAAGGGTGGTACCGCGGAAGCTTTGCTTTCGTCCCTTGGGTAAATGGCCCAAGGACGAGAGCTTTTTTTATGCTTTTTTCCATAGGGCACAACTAATTCTATGGAGGTACATTATGAATAACACAGTATCATTTTTCTCGGGTGAAAACATTCCTCTCGAAATGCACAAAGTGAGGATGGTTCAAAAGCTTAATTTAATTTCCGTTGACGAAAGGCTTGAAGCAATCCAAGAAGCAGGAAACAATACTTTTCTTCTTAAAAACAAAGATGTTTTTCTTGATATGCTTACCGACAGCGGCGTCAATGCCATGAGTGACAAGCAATATGCTGCTATGATGGTTGCAGACGACAGCTATGCCGGAAGCGAAACATTTTACAGACTGGAAGAAGCCTTGAAAGAGGTTTTTGGGACGAAATTTTTCCTTCCCGCGCATCAGGGCAGAGCCTGTGAAAACATATTAGCCCAAGCCTTTGTAAAAGAGGGTTCTACAGCTATTATGAATTTTCATTTTACAACAACAAAAGCCCATATTACCCGTCTAGGCGGCTCAGTAGAAGAAATACTGAAAGACGAAGGTCTTAATATAGATAGTGACTGCCCCTTTAAGGGCAATATAGACATGGATAAGCTTAAAAAGCTTCATTGCGAGCTTGGAAACGAAAAAATATCCTTTGTACGTGTTGAAGCCGGAACAAATCTCATAGGCGGTCAGCCTGTGTCCTTATCCAATNNAGATAAAACCTTAAAAGAAATTACAAACGAAATCGGCCAGATGTTTGACATTATCTACTTTTCTGCAAGAAAACTCGGCTGTGCAAGAGGCGGAGGAATCGTTACAAATAATCAAAATCATTTCGACAGCTTAAAAACCCTGGTTCCTTTATTTGAAGGCTTTCTTACCTATGGCGGCATGAGTATCCGTGAAATGGAAGCATTGGCGGTAGGGCTTATAGAAACCCTTGATATTGATGTAATAAGCCAGACCCCATTATTTGTTAATGCCTTATGCGAAGAGCTTATGAAAAAGAACGTTCCTGTAGTAACGCCTGCCGGAGGCCTTGGCTGTCACATTGACGCTTCCCGCTTTGTAGACCATATCCCCCAGGAAGAATACCCTGCCGGCGCATTGGCCGCTGCCATCTACATTGCAAGCGGTGTCAGAGGAATGGAAAGAGGAACTATGTCTGAACAGAGAAACCCCGACGGAAGCGAGCAGCTTGCGAGCATGGAGCTTGTGCGCCTTGCCCTCCCAAAAAGAGTTTTCACCCTTTCTCAGGTTAAATTTGTTGCAGACCGTGTTTCCTGGCTTTTTGAAAACCGCCATTTAATAGGCGGCCTTGAATTTACCGAAGAGCCTGAAACCTTAAGATTTTTCTTAGGAAAGCTTAAAGCAAAAACCGACTGGCAGGAAAAGCTTTGTGAAAAGTTTAAAAAAGATATGCCTTCCGGGCTGTAATTAGCTTTAATCAATGTAAAAATAGCAATGCCATAAATACCCCTTTATTTCTAATAAGAAATAAAGGGGTATTTTAATTGAAAATTTATTTTGTTTTATTTTTTAATCAAAGCTAAAGTTAACAAATTATCTGCCTCGTTTGAAGAAACTAATATCTGCCCCGTCTCGCTTTCATATCCGTCCTTAGATATGGTAATATCATATCTGCCAATATCCAAGTCTGTAAATACGACCATGCCTACAGCACTTGTAATTTTTTCCACAGTAGATGTTCCTACTTTAAGAACTACCTTTGCCCCAGGTAAAAAAACATACTCTCCATCTGTATCTACTTCTGTAACAAAAACGGTAAATATTGTTTTTTTATAATTTGATTCCCGAAGCGTTATCCTTATCTCCGTATCGTCATACCGTACATTAACTCTCTTTGTTTCTGTAGTATATCCGCTTTTTTCCACGGTTATATCGTAATAATCATTATATAAATCGCCAAAGTAAGCTCTGCCGGCGGAATTGGTTCTTTCCCAATCTTCTGAAGAATAGCCTTCTCTTTTTATGGTAACTCTTGCATCTTCAAGGTCGTCACCGTCTTCATCTTCCACATATACCGTAAGGTTGTAGTCACCGTAACTTACGCTTCCTGAGCCTGTATCATAATCGTAATCATTATAAACCGTATCCGGCTTTACGGAAAAATAAGCATATTTAGCATATACATTGGCATATTTAATACGGCCTCGGCCTGAAAAAGAAGAACTTTGGCCATATATATCCACCGTATCCACGGTAGTTCCTGAATGAATGTCATAAGTTCCTCTTTCGGCAGTGTCTTCAATATTAAGGCTGGATATGGTTCCGGAGGTAAATATGAATTTTATTCTGGAAGCGTAGACATCGATTTGATTAAAATCGCCTGAAAGTTCAAATCTGGAATTATTTTTAACAGAGTCTTCTATCACAATATCTTCAAAGCCGTAATAAGATTTTTTAAGCTTTCCCTCGGAGATTTCGGCACCTGAATATAAATATACGGTTCCTGCGGTGGTCTCTCCTTCCGCCGATAATATTACGTCGGAATTACTTGACCGGACTAAAATGTCCGAAACGTCGCTGTCGCTTAAAACAAGCCTTGATTTCCCTTCTACATAAATGGTTCCGCTTACGGATACCTTATCAAGGGTAACTCTTCCCTTTGACGATGAAGAAATAAGTAAGTCTCCTGTGATTTCTGTGTTTCTTACGGTAGTTGAATTGGCGTCTATTCTTACGTTGCCGTTTATGTATTTGTCATCTCTGGAAGAGCCGTAGGATGAAGCGCTTATTACTACTTCAAAATCCTCAATATCCTGCCAGCCTTGGCTATTGCTTGAAGAAGAATTGCTTTGAGTATTTGTTCCTGTGTTGGGGGTAATTACCGTAAGGCCGCTGCTTATCTGCTGATTTTCCACAGGCTGAACNNATGTTCTGGTTTCTTCTCATCAGCCCATTATTTATCGATGTAACAGCCTCAGCCCTTGTCATGGTTCCTAAGGGGCGAAATGTCCCATCGGAATATCCCTGCATTATACCTGCGTTTGATATTGCCCCTATATAGGACCTGCTCCACTGGCTAATGGCAGAATCCTTATATATATCAGCCCCCGGTTTATAGGGTACAAGGCCTACGGCCTTGCAAAGCATGACGGCGGCTTCTTCTCTTGTTATATAGCGGTCGGGCTGTATTGTACCGTCACTGTAGCCTGAAACGTATCCTGCAGCTACGGCTGTGCTTATGATATTGTAGTACCATGAACCGTATCTTACGTCAGAAAAATTAATAGGAGACGAATAGATAAAGCCGAAGGGCTTATTTACCATGGCAAAAAATTCTGCTCTTGTAACAAGATTATCCGGGCGAACACTTCCGTCTGCATAACCGGAAATATAGTCTTTAGACCTCCAGTCTCTCATTACAGCCTCGGCCCAGTGGCCATTAATGTCTGATATTTCACTAGCCTCAGCTTTATAGGAAAAAACGCTTACTGAAAGCAACAGGCAAGAAAACCACAAAAATAACTTTTTCATTTCTACCTCCCGTAATATACATAAAACTTAATATAGTAAATTACTCATAAAAAGCAGCAAAAACTTATTTACATAGATTCAAAAACATAAACTTCCTTTGTAACTGTACATTTTTGCGTCTTCATGCATATATGTTTTTTTGC
>DMJQ01000108.1 GCA_003457065.1 Clostridiales bacterium | reverse complement strand
TTGAACATCCAATATCTTAGATAATCATCTAAATATATTGCCGGCAAAGCGAGGAAAAACCATGTGACACTTGTTCGCAGACTAATCTGCCCTAATACATTAAACTTTAAACTGCTGTAATCCCAAATATTTAATTTTAACCATATATTTAATATTGCACCGGCTATAAATTCTATTATCGTAACAATAAGAGAAGATACTATCATCTGCCTTATAAGAGACATTTTATAAGTGTAAAATTCATTCAGCATGCCTATGCATATAAAACACAATCCACCTACCAAAATCATAGCATAATGACTATAACCTCTGTATAATAACTCTATAAAATAATATATTACACCTCCGTATATAAGCAAGATTAAATATTCAAATAATTTTTTCATAATGTATTACCTCAAACTTCATTGTAGTATGTAATATGCTCTCCAATTCTTTTTTAGTAATACAATTTCTAATCTGAACTCCAAGTCCTTGTTATTTCAATACTTTGCGCAATAAGGTGTTGCAATTCCAGGTCTGTTTTAGTAAATTATTGGAACGCATGCCATCATTAATATAATGATTTGCAATTTATTTCAGCCCAATATTATTATTGCTCATTAAAATAAATAATTTTACACAAAAAAGTAGTTATTATAATATTATTGTTGTGATATAATCAATTATAGAGGTGATATATTGAAAGTAAGCACAAACACTCTGTTAAAAGTAATTAAGCTGTCGGCACAGATAATACTTGAAAACGGCGGCGAGACATACAGATCAGAAGAAACTATCAAATTTATTTGCAAGCCTTATAACGTAAAAGAAATTGAAGCAATTGCAACTCCTACAGGATTTTATCTGACCATATCCACAGACGGTGAGTATAATAATACAATCGTCAAGAGGATTAAAAAAAGAACAATAAACCTGCAGAAAATAAATGATGTAAACAACATATCAAGACAGATTGCCTCCAATTCAATTACTTTGAATGATGCATTAACTCAATTGAAAAAAATCCAAAACGGTGGTTCGACTCAGTATAAATATTCCCTGTTTTACGGAGGACTATCATCGGCTTTTTTTGCCGCACTTTTCGGAGGCGGGTTGTTTGAATTTGTAATTGCACTGCTGACTGGAATATTAGTTTCAATTATATCCAGAGGCTTTGAAAATATTAATTCGTACCAGTTTTTTTCAAGCATCATATCCGGCGCTGTCATATCATTGACTGCGGTTATTGCCACAACCTTATCAGGAATTGGAAATTACAATTATATAATTGTTGGCGGAATCATGCCACTGCTTCCCGGTCTTGCCATGACAAATGCCATACGCGACACGATAAGGGGCGACCTGATTTCCGGGATTGCGAGAGCTACGGAGGCACTGCTTGTGGCATCTTCATTGGCGGCGGGAGCCGGAGCTATTATTTATACCTCACATTCAATCGGACTTTTAGGAGTATAGGAAATGATAAATTTTGTTTTAGAATTGTTTTATTGCTTTGCTGCCACATTATTTTTTGCATTGATAATGAATGCACCTAAAAAAACATTGTTTCATTCCTCCATAACCGCATCAGCAGGTTACCTGGTTTATAAGTACTTTTTACTGGACGGCCATCATTTTCTGGCATTTTTTATGGGAACAGCATTTATTGCCATGCTTGGAGAGATATTTGCCAGAAAGCTTAAAATGCCTGCAACCATATTTATTTTCCCGGGTGTTATACCCATAGTGCCGGGACTTGGGCTTTACGAAACAATACTTGCTTTTGTGGAAGATGACATTTTTAAGGCTATTGAAACAGGGGCAAATACTATTCTTAGCATAGGATGCATGGCTGTTGCAATGGCCTTGGTAAGTTTGATAGCACATAAATTTAAACTTAAAAAAATTAACTGATATTTGTAATTATATGTTTTAAACATATTTTAGTGGGTATACAATATAATGTTGAATGAATTAAAATTAAAATGATATAATTTAGGAGGATAATATGTGTAATACAAAATTTTTTATTTGCAATACCTGCGGAAATTTAGTAAGTCTGCTTAACGAAGGCGGCGGCACTTTAGTATGCTGCGGAAAGGAAATGCAGGAACTCGTTCCAAATACAGTTGATGCAGCTGTTGAAAAACATGTTCCGGTAATTGAAGTTGAAGGAAATAAAGTAACTGTTAAAATAGGCAGTGTAACACATCCGATGGCAGAAGAACATTACATTGAATGGATTTATCTTGAAACTAAAGAAGGCGTACAGAGAAAATGTCTGAAACCGGGCGATGAGCCAAAAGCAGTATTCGTGCTGAATGAAGGCGATAAAGTAGTTTCTGCTTATGAGCATTGCAACCTTCACGGATTGTGGAAAAAAGAAGCATAATAACAATAGATTAGCAACAAACTGTCAGAACAGCTGTTGAAAAATTATTGAATAAATAGACATAATAGGTCTGCTGCATATGAATGCAACAGACCTTATTATTTTAAGCAAATGATTGAGCAGCAGGCTTTTAATAATCTGCCGCTCATCTGTAGTTCTGATCTATGATATTGTAGCTCCGTCCGCTATGTCCTCCAATGTTGAAAGCAATGTTAACTTCTTTCCTTTTGATGCGGCAAGAAGCATTCCTCTGGATTCAACACCTCTTAATTTAATCGGCTTTAAGTTGTAAGCCAGGATGACTTTCTTCCCAACCAAATCCTCAGGATCATAATACTTTGCAATTCCCGAAACTACCTGCCTTGTTTCTTCACCGACCTTTAACTGGAATACAAGAAGCTTGTCGGCATTAGGATGTTTTTCTGCTTTAATGATTTCAGCAACCCTTAAATCAAGCTTGTCAAAATCGTCAATTGTTATAAAATCATCCTCCTCTT
>DMJQ01000114.1:2167-6754 GCA_003457065.1 Clostridiales bacterium | reverse complement strand
TAATTGATGCGATAGATAAATATATGGGCAGGAGAAACACTGAGCTTGCGGCAAGAGAGGTTGCCGGAGGCAACACAGAGGATGAATTAAACGGTTCTGACATTGACGATACTTTGGATGATGAATATGTTAATAATCCTCCTGTTGTAAAACTGATTAATTCACTGATAAGGCAGGCCGTTAAAGCTGATGCAAGTGATATTCACATAGAACCATTTGAAAACAGAATAAGGATCAGATTCAGAACTGATGGGGAGCTGCATGAGGTACTGAACATATCAAGTTATTCACATTCGGCAATCGTTACCAGAATAAAAGTTATGGCAGAAATGAATATAGCAGAAAAAAGGCTTCCGCAGGACGGAAGAATTGAAATGATTTTGGATTCGGATGCAATTGATATGAGGATTTCTGTTCTTCCGACGGTTTACGGCGAAAAAATAGTCATAAGGATATTGAACAGGGGAAATTTCTTAAAATCAAAGCATGAACTTGGATTTACAGACGGCAATTTAAAAATATTTGACTCAATAATGGAAGCGCCTTACGGAATCGTATTGGTTACGGGACCTACCGGCAGCGGCAAGTCAACCACAATGTATTCTTATCTTAATGAGCTTAACAAAGTAAATAAGAACATTGTGACGGTAGAAGATCCTGTTGAATATAAAATTGAAGGAATTAACCAGGTTCAAGTTAATCCGAAAATCGGATTATCTTTTTCAGGTGGGCTGCGATCAATATTGAGGCAGGATCCGGATATAATTATGATCGGTGAAATAAGGGATGCTGAAACCGCCGAGATAGCCATAAGAGCAGCGATAACAGGTCACCTTGTTCTCAGCACCATACACACGAATAATGCTCCGTCAACAGTAATAAGGCTTCGGGACATGGGTATAAAACCATTTTTGATTGCTGCATCGCTGAAAGGAATACTGGCACAAAGGTTGGTTAAGAAAATATGCGTCAACTGCAAAACAAAATATATAGCAGATGAAATTGAAAAGGATTTACTTAAAATAAACAATGATACAATTTTATATAAAGGAACAGGCTGCCCAAAATGTTATTACACAGGATATAAGGGAAGAATAGCCGTACATGAAGCAATGAAAATCGACAGGAACTTAAGTGATATTATATGCATGGGAGGATCCGTTGATGAGTTGGCAGAAGCGGCGGCAGGCAACGGAATGAGTACATTAAAAGATAATTGCAGGCAGCTGGTGCTGGATGGTGTAACGACTACAGAAGAATACTCGCAGAGNNTAATATCTGAGTAGCTTTGTGGAGGAATAAATGAGTTTGTATAAATGCAAGGTGTTAACTAATTCGGGAAGTATGCGGATCTTAAAAATGGAGGGATTTTCGAAAAATGACATAGTGGAAAATCTAAAGAGAAGCAGCTTAACCATAATTAATGTAAAAGTTTCAAGACATGGTTTGGAAAAAATTAATCTGATGCAAAAAGTCAGGGTGGTAAAGTCTAAAGAACTGTCTTTATTTTGCAGGCAGATGAATACTATGCTCAAATCCGGGATCACAATTGTAAAATGTTTTGAAATATTAAACGTACAGACAGGAAATAAAAATTTGCGTAAAATTATTGCCGAGATGCACAGGGAGCTTTTAACCGGAAGTACATTTTCAGAAACAGTATTTAAGCACAGGGAATCATTCCCGCCGATGTTTGTGACGATGGTACAAGCCGGAGAATTAAGCGGAAATATTGACTCTGTCATGGAACGTATGGCGGACTATTACGGAAAAGAAAATAAAATCGAAAATAAAATTAAAACGGCTATGACATATCCTGCTATCCTGTCAATAATTTCGATTGCCGTGGTAATATTCATGCTGGTCGAAGTAATGCCGACTTTTGTAGACTTATACAGCAGTTATGAGGTTCCGCTGCCATTTATGACCGTAGTGCTTTTAAATATCAGCCAATGGATTAAAAACATGTGGCATACAATTTTATTATTTATCGCAGCACTTGTTATCAGCATTAAAAGGCTGAGTAAAAATTGTGATGCAAGGTATGCATTGGACAGTTTAAAGGTCCGAACCCCTTTATATGGACTTTTGAAAGTTAAACTGGCTGCATCACGATTCACACGGACGTTATCCACTCTCCTGGACAGCGGTGTTTCAATGATTGATGGCCTCGAAGTTGTGGGTGTAATTGTAGGTAATGAATATATAGGTAGACTTGTACTAAATGCAAGAGAGGATGTAAAACGAGGGTTTTCACTTGCATTTTCAATTAAAAATCAGAATATNNAGGTGAAATTGAAGATGTGTTGAATAAAACCGCTGATTTATGTGATGAGGAGTCTGAAGCTGCAATACAAAGACTGATTGCCGCCGCAGAGCCGCTGATGATTGTGCTGATGGCTGCAATAATTGGTTTTATAATGCTGGCAATTACCATTCCCATGTTTGATATGGCCGGAATTGTACAATGAAGGTTATTTAAAGAAATTAATCTCTCAAGAGTGAAGATAAGCGCGCTATCAGGCTTTGGAAGATTAAAATAAAAATAAGGAAGTGTCGGATATTGATCAAAACTATAAAAAATAACAAGGGGTTCACACTGGTTGAGCTGATTGTGGTAATGGCTGTGATTGCTATTATTTCAGCTATTGCTGTGCCTAAATTTCTCAAAGTTCAGGATAGAGCAAAGGAGGATGCGGATTATGCCACGGGAGCGATGATAGCTAAGGCGGCAGAGCTGTATAAAGCGAAAGAGAAATCTTCGACAGATACAGATGCTGCTGAATTGGTTAGCTCCGGCTATATGAATGAAATTGATTTTAAATCTGATAANNAAAGTATACTGCGAAGGATGTTCAAATTACATTTTTAGATGGGGTAACAACTGTCAAAATTCACCCTTCAGAAGGAGAAGACATAACGTTATATCCAATAAAATAGTCATCATAGCAGCATTTAATTAAACAGAACGCTGTAATGTTTGTGCGGATATAATATTGGTATGCAGTCTGCGTGCTGAAAAATTTTAATTATGAAATAGTGTTTGTATAAAAAATTTGTGAGGGCATATGTCGGTTCTGTTTTTTATTTACGGATTATTTATAGGCTCATTTTTGAACGTATGTATTTACAGGATACCGGCAGGACAGTCTGTCATCAGTCCACCATCGGCATGCGGAAGCTGCGGGCACAGACTAAGTTATTTTGATATGCTGCCGGTGGTTAACTATGTTTACTACAAAGGAAGATGCAGGTACTGTACAGCGCATTATTCTGTACAGTATCCTGTAACGGAGCTGTCCAACGGTATTATATATTGCCTTATGGCAGTTAAGTACGGATTTTCGGTATATGCGGTATTTTACTGTATGTTAGCCAGTCTGCTGATTGTTGCAAGTACAATAGATATTAAACACATGATTATTCCGGATAGTGTAAATATTGTGGGGGCAATCATTGGCGCAATGCTGCTTATATATGAAAGAGAAACTGTCTTGGATAAAATCTTCGGACTTTTGACAGGATTTATATTGTTTGCTATGATAGCTGCATTTACCGGTTCTATGGGCGGCGGTGATGTGAAGCTAATGGCAGTAACAGGGTTTATTTTTGGCATAAAGGGTGTTCTGTTTATTACATTAGTATCTTTTATTATCGGAGCTTTTGTTTCGCTCATATTGATTTGTCTGAATCTGATTAGCAGAAAAAGCAGAATACCATTTGGACCGTTTATATCGTCGGCAGTCCTGCTGTATATTTTTTACGGCAGTGAATTAATGGCGGCTTATTTTAATTTGTTTTATGGAAGGTTTTAACAGGTGACGGCATGTTTAGTTCAATATCTATAGAGTTTGACAATAGCAGAATTAAAATCACAGAGAGTATTAAAAAAGGCAATTCTTTGTCAGTGTTGAAATGCCTCCGTGTTGAACAGCCAAAAAACTGCATTGCAAACGGAGAAATAGTCAGTATGAGCGTGGTTAAGGCATTGCTGGAAAAGGCTCTTAATGACAATTCAATTAAAACAAGTAGAGCTGCATTTATAATAAACAGTAATTCGATTATTTCCCGGAAAATAGAAATGCCGTACCTGAAGAGCAGGAAAGATACAAGATCAATGCTCCGTTATAACTTGGAAGATGTATTTTCAGCTGATCCGGAGCAATATGTATTTATTTACAAAGTTTCTGATGTTTTCATGCTTAAAGGTGTTAAATATGCATATTACATTATCCAAGGCATGCCTAAGAAAATCTATGATCAGTATATGGAGCTTTCAAAAAATCTGAAGCTTGAACTGAAGAAACTGGATAATTCATCAAACTGCCTTGAAAATCTGTCGACTGAAAATCTAAATGTTAACTTTAAGCAGTACAAATCTGAAAACCTAAATGTATTTGTCAATATCAACAGAAACAGTCTGTGTTTCAGTGTTATAAACAACAGCATAAGTGAATTTTTCAGAATTTATTACTACGATGAAAATGAAACTGACACCGAGATAGTTGCAGAAGGTTTAGGCAGTTACCACAGTTCAGATTTAAACAATATTGGCGGGCGGAAAAATAAAACGGATGTCTCAAGATA
>DMJQ01000114.1:0-2108 GCA_003457065.1 Clostridiales bacterium | reverse complement strand
AGAAGGGCTGAAACGTCGTAAAATAAAGTTTAATACAGGAGTTGCTGTAATGTCTGCACTCATTATCCTTGTTCTGGCATTGGTGCTTGGGGGAGTCAATGATTTATATATGGATGGTATACTCAGGGATGAAATTGAAGTGATGAAGCTGTTTATAGAAAATGAGGAAAATATAAAACAAAATCTTAGAATTGAAGAAGAGAAACAGAAGATAGATAATTTGAAAATGTATTTAAAGCATGCATCTATGGTAAGCAGGCAGATAGAGAATGAAGACTGCATCAGTTCGGAGCTGATTAAGGGGATTAAAGCCTCTGTGCCGTACGGTACAAGTGTAAATTCAATCTTTATAGATGAAAACAATGTGCAGCTCATGTGCAAGTCAGATAATATGGCAGAAATATCAATGTTTCTTGAACGACTGAGAAATTATGAATTTATAAAAAACGTATACATTCCGGAAATTGAAATTGAAATTAATGAGGACAGGGAAGAAGAGGGCTATTCATATCAGATTTTATGTAATACCAGTGGTGAATCAGATGAAAATAAATAAAATGCCAATTGTCTTGATGTGCTCAGTTGTGATATTTGCAGCTGCATATATATTATACGATATTCATTCGGATGATGAAAATTCAGTCCGGGCTGCCGGCCAAGAATATGAGCAGGTAAATAAGGTTTATGAGAGTATGTCTGATAACTTAAAGATGATTGAGACGTATGAAGAAACCGAGCGGGAGCTTTTAGACGAAATCAACCGGTCAAATATATTTCAAGCCNNCAGAAATAATAAATATATTGAATTATGCAATGAAGGAATGCAACATAAGCGCCGACAAAGTTATTTTTTCCGAAGTCAGGTCTGTAAGTGCCGATGGCGGAAACATCAATGATGAGGCAGACATGGATGAAAATATGTCAGAGCAAGTTGAAAATATGACATACATGGCGGTTAATGCGGAATTTACTTCAACATATGATGCTTTGATGCTTTTTATTGACCGTCTGCAAAGCGGCAATACTGATATCAGTATAACAAACATACAGATTTTAAATTCTGACGGAGGAGAAACTGTACAATGTGTCATAAGTTTAAAATTTTATGCACTGCAAATGTGAAAGTACTGAGGACTTGCACAGCATTTCGAAGCAAAGAGGGAATAACACTGGTTGAAGTCATTATAACCATTGCCATAACAGGGGTTGTCATAGTCCCGCTGATGACATTGTTTGTGATGTGTGCAAAAATAAATCGGGAGAGCGACATGGAATATAAATCTATGCTGACGGCTCAAAAATACATGGAAGAAATAAAGGCAATGAAGTCAATGGAGGATTCAGACCATGAAAATTATATTTATGATCCGGGTACAGGTTCATATGAGCGGACTGTCATTCAGACAGAAGATGAGTACGGGGCAGAAATAACAATTATGCCAGTAAGAAATTTTTTGTATTCGATAGAAGTCTTGGTAACGGACAGGGGCGAGATAATAAATCATCTGACCGGAAGTAAAATCATGCAGAACAGCGGAGGATAGTTCATTGAAAAGGAAAGTAACGAATGAAGAAGGCTCAACCTTAGTTTTATTGGTAATGATTATTGCCGCAGTCATATTAATGGGAACTTCTCTTCTGAACATTACCATGTCTGAACTTAATATAAAACAATCCAACAGTGAGATTAAAAGAGCATTTTACATATCCGAAAGCGGGTTAAATAATGCATATCTGAGACTGTATGATCTGATATGCGAAGCATCTGGTTATTCTTTAAATAAAGCAGATGAATATCTTTTATCGGTGCCCGGTGATATTGCCGGTGCATCCAATTTGTTCGAAGACAGCTACAAACTATACATCATAAATAATATAAATGAAGGCGTATATGACGGAGGTAATCCGCATACAGATATGACAAACAAAGGAAAACTGTCTTTTTTAGAAGGTATGCTGACAGTGAAAGTAAATTCAAAATATGTGTCGGAATCCGGCATAGAAGGAAATACTAATGCAGATATAATCATTATGGTGCCCGATTATTCAAAGACAAAGACCGGAATGACAGATTTTACTTCATTGCTTAAGTTTAACGGCTTTGTTTT
>DMJQ01000160.1:19620-29340 GCA_003457065.1 Clostridiales bacterium | reverse complement strand
GAATATTTCGATTATACCGTCATGAATCTCAGGAACCTCCAGCTCAAACAATCTTTTAACAAGATTCGGATGACTTCTTGAAAGCATAATGCTTGCACCCTTGCCTGAGTTTTTGACTTCCACTATAACCATCTTTATTCTGTCTCCGGGATTGTATACTTCGCCGGGTATCTGCTCATTGGCAGTAATAATTCCTTCGATTTTTCCTAAATCAACATAAATATTTCCTTTGTTTTCTCTTTGGACGATGCCTGTAAATATATCGGACTCTCTTCCGTAAAATTCGCTGAATATGGATTCTCTTTCAGCTTCACGGATTTTTTGAAGTATTACCTGCCTTGCCGTTTGAGCTGCAATACGTCCGAAATCTTTCTTTGGCTTAATTTCGATTTTAACAATATCACCAACTTCATACCTGCTGTCAATTGCCTTAGCATCTTCCAAAGATATTTCCTGATTTATGTCCTCTGCTTCTTCAACTACTGTTTTATCCTGAAATAACTTGTATTCCCCGTTTTCATCATCAATATCTATACTGAAGTTTGTTGCTTTGCTGAAATTTTTCTTATAACCTGTTTCCAGAGCGGTTTTAATTGCGTCCAATACAACNNTTTGAAATATCTTTAAGTTCAATTGTCATATTTCCTTCATTGCTTTGTATTACAACGCTGTCTTCATTTTTTTCCGCTAAAATACCGTTTACGGTTTTTTTGCCGTCAATCGGTTTAAAAAGCCTTGCTTCCACCTTCTCGCCTATGTTTTTTTGATAATCCGCTTCTTTTTTAAAAGGTCTTTCAATTCCCGGAGAAGATACTTCCAGAAAGTACTGCTCCTTGATTAAATCGGCTTCATCCAGTTTTTTATTCAATGCTCTGCTTACATCGGCGGTATCATCAACCGTAACTCCGCCCGGTTTGTCAATATAAACTTTCAGATACTTAAAAGGACCCTCTTTAACATATTCAATGTCAATAAGTTCAATGTCCGTATCCTTTATTACAGTCTCAACCATCTTACAAACAGATGCTTCTATAGATTTCCTGCTCATATTTTCTCCTTTACCCGACTTTTAATTACACACTACAATCAGAAAGAGTGGGATATCCCACTCTTTCTGTCAAAACCTCAAACTTTTTTATATTATACCACAATATAAATTATTAATCAAATAAAATTTACTATTTAAACGTCAAATCTGATTTGCCATATGCTGACGCTCACTGGCAGACATATATTTTTGCCCCGGCCGCCTTGTTGACGTTTCGTTCGGTATTTGTTTATATAATTTTCTAAAAATTTTAAGGTAATCGCTTTACTCATTCCTTAGTTTATGCTAAAATATTAAAAGTATAATTAATTTAGATATCTAAATAATTTTTCACAAAAAACATCATATTAATCATATCTTAAATCACATTATCAGAAATTTATTAAAATTATTTCACCGTTAAAACGCTGACTTCAAAATAAAAATAATATTACATGGCTATCACTGTATTTCAAAGCTGTATTTTTAGTTGCTTTTTAAACCGAAAATAATTTTAAGCAGTACATGATGTTTAATTTTTATGATAGGAGTTGAATATATGGATTGGAAAACAGAACTGAAAAGCAATATCACAACTGCAGATGAGGTAATTGAAGCCTTGAACTGGAATTTACCGGAAGATGGGAAGAACAGATTAAAAAATATTATTGAAAGGTATCCCATGTCAATACCAAGGTATTATTTATCTTTAATTGACAAAAATAATCCCGATGACCCCATAAAGAAGCTTTGCATTCCTTCGATTATGGAAGACAGTATGAGCGGCAGCCTTGATACCAGCGACGAAGCAAGCAATACTGTAGCAAACGGACTTCAGCACAAATATAAGCAAACGGGAATGTATCTGTCTACAAACATGTGCGCCATGTATTGCAGGCATTGCTTCAGAAAACGGCTTGTGGGAGTAAACGATGATGAGATAAATAAGGAATTTGACGAAGTTGTAAAATATATAAGAGAGCATAAGGAAATGACAAATGTACTGATTTCGGGCGGCGATTCTTTTATGAACAGCAATAAAAAAATAGAAAAGATATTAAGTGAATTAGTTAAGATAGATCATTTAATCTTTATACGCTTCGGTACAAGAATGCCTGTCGTTTTTCCTCAAAGAATCTATGAAGATTACGAACTTCTTCATATACTTGAACATTACAGCAAAATAAAACAAATTTATATAATCACTCATTTCAATCATCCGAATGAAATTACTCGAGAATCCTCCAAAGCAGTAGAAGCTCTGAGAAATATAGGCATCGTGGTTAGAAATCAGACCGTACTGTTAAAAGGCATAAATGACAATCCGAATACAATGGCCGATTTAATGAAAGGCCTTACCGAGATAGGGGTAATTCCATACTATATATTTCAATGCAGGCCGGTTTCCGGAGTTAAGAATCAATTTCAGGTGCCTTTTAAACAAGCAATTAAAATAATTGACGAAACAAGAGCAAAATTAAATGGAATAAGCAAGAGTTTCAAATATGCAATGAGCCACCCCACGGGTAAAATCGAAATCATCGGCAGTGTCGGCAGCGATGAATTAATCTTCAAATACCATCAGGCAAAATATGATAAAGACCAAGGAAGGCTAATGAAAATAAAAGTCACGGATGATCAGGCGTGGCTCCCTGATATAATTTAATTATTTTATTATCACCTTTCCATAAACTTTTGATATAATAAATAATGTCAATTAAATAAAGAAAGCCATTTTTCCGCACAATGTATTTATGCCGGCTTAAATCAGGCAAGAGGCTGTATTATGGCATAACACAAAAATATCTAACTACAATTACAGGGGCGGTGATGATTATAGAAACACTTTATGATTTAAATATAATTTCGATAAGTTTCAGAATTTTTCTTTCAATGGTATGCGGAGGATTAATCGGGCTTGAAAGGAGCAGGAAAAACAGACCCGCAGGATTCAGGACATACATGATAGTATGCCTCAGTTCCGCACTTGTCATGATGACAAATCAGTTCATCTATATAAATTTCAGCGGAAGCGATCCTGCAAGGCTGGGTGCTCAGGTTATAAGCGGCATAGGTTTTCTTGGAGCGGGAACAATAATAGTCACAAGCAGAAGCCAGGTAAAAGGACTCACCTCTGCCGCAGGATTATGGGCATCTGCATGTCTGGGGCTGGCAATAGGAATCGGATTTTATTACGGTGCGGTAATAGTTGCCCTTGCGGTTTTTTTAATAATAACGCTGTTTAAAAAATTTGACAGCCTGCTTACATCCACCAATAAAATGATTACCGTGTACACATCTTTTTCATCAATCGAACATTTTGACAGATTCATTGTCTACTGTCTTGAGTCAGGATATAAAATTCACGATATTGAGATTACCAAGGATCCTTCATTGAGAGAAGTAACCGTGATAGCTATAATACTTTTGGAATCGGAGAAACGCCTCAACCACATTGAGGCCATTCAGAAATTCAGTTCCTTTGAAGGGCTTATCCATATAGAAGAGCTTTAAAAAATCGCAACCGATTAAATCAGTTGCGACTATTTTTAATTTATGATTATTCTTCTGCTGTTACTGCTTCTTCTGTTGCTACCGCTACAGTTTCTTCTTCAGTTTCATCATCGCTAACTTCCTGTCGTTTGATTTCAACTATGGAAACTACGCATTGGTCAAGACTGATTTCAGGCACAATGCCCTTAGGAAGATCCACATCTGCAAGAGCTATATTTTCCACGCCCTCAATATTTGAAACATCAATGACTATTTCATCCGGAATATCTTGTGGCAGTCCCTTTACACGTACTTCGTCCATCTGCGGAAGCGCCATAAGCTTTTTAAATTCCAAAGCTTCCAATCCCTTAAACCTAATGGATAAATCAGCTTTGATCTCCTCATTCAATGATACCTGCTGCAAATCCACATGCAGCATTTCGCCCTTTACAGGTGATAACTGAATTTCTTTAACCATTCCAATCGTTGAATTGTCATTATCTAAAGAAAATCTGAAAAGAGCATTCCTTCCGTGGGAATTTAAACTCTTCCTTAATTCATCTGCTTTTACAGCTACTGATATTGATTCTTTACCTCTGCAAGAAACGCTGGCCGGAATATATCCATTTTTGCGCAGCTTTCTGCTTGCTCTGGTATTTACGGTTTTTCTTCTTTCAATGTTTAGTATTCCTAATTCTGACATTGTAATCCTCCTTAAAATTTATGTTAAAGTTTAATAACACCCCGCATTATTTTAGATTAGTTATAAAAATAAGCTGAACCCTGTTAGGAAATTCAACCGATAATTTTACAAGGTCAATTATACTAACATTCTACAAAAATGTCAATCTCATTCCAGTTTTTCAATTTCTGTCATCAAAACCTGCACAATGTCTTCTTCTTTTATTTTTCTGATAATTTCGCCTTTTTTAAACAGCAGAGCTTCACCTACACCGCCTGCAATACCTATATCTGCCTGTCTTGCCTCTCCCGGTCCGTTTACGGCGCATCCCATTATTGCCACAGTTATGGGTTTATTTACATCCTTTAGTCCTTCCTGAATTTTTTTGGAAAGCTCGATGAGCTTTATCTTCGTCCTTCCGCAGGTTGGACAGGTAATGTAATTAATGCCGAAATTTCTAAGTCCGAGACTCTTTAAAATTTCTCTTGCAATCTTCACCTCTTCTCTCGGATCATCAGTCAATGAAATTCTAAGTGTATCTCCGATTCCGTCTGCCAAAAGACTTCCCACGCCGATGGCAGAGCGTATGCTTCCCTCAAACAGCGTTCCCGAGTGTGTGATACCGAGATGAAGAGGATAATCAACCTTTTCAGCCATAGATCTGTAGGCATCGATGGTCATTTTAATGTCCGTTCCCTTCATGGAAATTACGATATTCCTGTAATCCAGATCCTCAAGTATTTTTACATGTTCAAGAGCCGATTCCACCATGCCTTCTGATGTGACTTTTCCGTCATATTTTTTCAGAATATCTTTGTGAACACTTCCGGTATTGACTCCGATTCTTATGGGAATATTCCTCGGTTTTGCCATCTCCACAATTTTTTGAACCCTGTCGTTACTTCCGATATTGCCCGGATTGATTCTCAATTTGTCAATGCCGTTCTCGATGGCTTTCAGAGCCAGCCTGTAGTCAAAATGTATGTCCGCAACTATGGGTATATGTATTTGTTTTTTTATTTCTTTTATGGCTTCGGCATCCTCGGTATCCGCTACCGCCACCCTCACTATTTCACAACCGGCTTCTTCCAGCTGCAATATCTGGGCTACTGTTGAACTTACATCCTTTGTGAATGTATTTGTCATGGACTGAACGGGAATCTTCGCTCCTCCTCCGATTTGCACATTTCCTGCCATGACCGCCCTGCTTTGCCTTCTGATTATCTGATCCATAAAAACCTCCCGGAATAATAAACTGACAATAAAAAGCAATTGATTATGGATTGAGCAGCAATTACTAACCATTGCCAGTCCATTGCTCATTCAAGCCAACCAATTGCCCGTCAGTTGTTAAATTCTAAATAGTCTTAAAATATCCTTATATGTTATAAATATCATGAAACCTATCAGTACAACAAATCCTATGAAATGAATATATCCTTCCTTTTCAATGGGTATTGCTTTACCTCTTACGGCTTCAACAATTAAAAATACCAGTTTGCTTCCGTCAAGAGCCGGAATCGGCAGTAGATTCATAAAACCAAGGTTTATACTTATGAATGCCGCTAAATTCAGCAGCGAAAGAATACCGCTTTCAGCTGCCTCACCCACCATGGAAATAACCATTACGGGCCCCCCCAATGCATCGCTTCCCAGCTTTCCGGTTACCAGACGGCTTATTGTTTTAAACATAAGCTCTATGTAGTAAACGGTCTTGTAGGCTGACGACGAAATTGCCGTTATAAATGACTTCTCAAGCTTAGTATTAAATTTAACAGATATTTGCGTCTGCGGCTCAATGCTGAAGTCAATTAATTCACCGCTTCTGTCAACCGTTACTTTAACCGGCTTTCCGTCCGGCGTATTTTCGACCTGTGATGTCAGTTCTTCCCAGGTAGCTACCGGAACATCGTTTACGCTTACTACCTTGTCTCCGTCTTTAATTCCGGCCTTATATGCGGGAGAGGTAACTTCCGACGGAGAAACCGTAGTTGTTGCTTTTCCATCAACTATGTCGGTGGCTATTCCCACCACTTTTCTGTAGTTGTTGTTTATTTTTGCCTGTCTAATCTGCCCGTCCCTCTGATACTCTACCGTATAGTAAGTATTATCGGGATTTACTATTTCGTAAAATATATCTTCCCAGATATATGCTTTTTCTCCGTTTACCGAAATTATCTTGTCTCCGGTTCTCATGCCCGCTTTGTATTCATTTGAGTTTTCTGCTATGTAGTCTATACGGCTGCCGTATACACCGAATGAAAAAGCGATTATAATAAACAAAGCCAGTGCCAGGGCATAATTCATCAAAGGTCCCGCAGCCACTACCTTGAACCTTTGCCACACTGTTTTTGTTCCGTAGCTCGTGGAGGTTCTCACATCTTCTTCTTCACCTTCCATTTGTACAAAACCGCCTATTGGTACTGCTCTTATTGAGTATATTGTTCCATTTTTTTCTCTTTGNNATTTTAAAAAGTGTAGGCCCCATTCCTATTGCAAATTCATAAACCTTGATTCCCACGCTTTTTGCGGCCTTATAATGTCCAAATTCATGAACAAGGACAATTACCGAAAATACAAGTATAGATGCAACTAATGTCAACAATATTTTACCTCCGTCTTACAAGAAATGTCTGATAAAGTAATATACCGTCGGCGCCACAAAAAGTACACTGTCAAACCTGTCAAGTATTCCTCCGTGCCCCGGCAGCATGTAACCGAAATCTTTTATCCCATTTTCCCTTTTGATTTTTGAAGCTGCAAGGTCACCTGTCATGGAAAATACAGATGCGCTCACACTAAATATTATAATGTAAATATATTTATTTATTCTTAAATAATTGAAATAAACAAGTGACAATATGACACACCCGATTATGCCTCCGATGGCACCCTCCACGGTTTTATTAGGGCTAACTTCAGGATAAAGCTTGTGTTTTCCAAACATTTTCCCTGTAAAATAAGCAAACGTATCTGAGCCGAAAGCTATGATATATACAAGCCACGCGTATGGAGTGTCGTTCATGAGCATCATATGGTACATGAAAAATACAACATAGGTTCCTATAAAAATAATTTCCGAAATTTTCTTAACATCGATTTTTTTATTAAAAACAAACATAAGAAAATTCAATGATATGTACAAGAATAGGAAGAAATCAAAAAAATGTTTGTATTCTGTTGCTTTTTCAATGAATAAAGCAATTGCGAACAAATAATTCACAATAGCTCCATAATCAAAACCATTGCCAAAAAACACCCTGGAAAGCTCATAAATAGCTATGCAGGTTATGGCAAAATAAACAAAATCATACACAGTACCGCCGGCATATGTTACAGCGGCGATAAAGGCTCCTCCGGCAATTCCGGTAATAATTCTTTGTCTCATAACACCACCGCCCTAATTTCCGTATCTCCTTTTCCTGTCTTGAAAGCTCTCAACAGCTTTCAGCAGCTCATCTTTTTTAAAATCCGGCCACAATACATCAGTGAAATAAAACTCTGAATAAGCAAGCTGGTACAAAAGGAAATTGCTTAGTCGAATTTCGCCGCTTGTTCTTATCAACAAGTCCGGATCAGGCATATCATGTGTAAACAGATAATTTTTAAAATTTTCTTCATCTATTTCATCTATATTAATTTTGTTGTTTTCATAGTCATCGATTATTTTTTTAACAGCATTTACTATTTCATCTCTTGAACCATAGCTTAACGCTATGTTTAAATGCAGTTTTTTATTGTTTTTTGTAAGCTCGATTGAGCGTTTTACTTCAGACTTCGTTTTTTGAGGCAGATCCTCAATATTGCCCATAAGAGTTATCTTAACACCATTTTCATGCATGTAGTCAAGTTCTTTCGCTACAAATTCCACAAGCAGGCTCATTAAATAATCTACTTCTTTTTTGTCTCTTCTCCAGTTTTCAGTTGAAAAAGCATAAATAGACAAATACTTTATGCCAAGCTCCACAGCATTTCTTACAAGGTCTATTACCCTCATGGCACCTTCTTTATGTCCGTCTCTTGCCGGAAGGTTTTTGCTTTTTGCCCATCTCCTGTTACCATCCATAATAACAGCAAGATGCTCCGGAATAATGCCTGCACGTACTTTTTCTTCTAAGTCCATATGTCCCTCTCCACAATAAACAAAAAATGCAACTCAGGCTTATGATAATCATCACAAGCCCTCATTACAGACTAATAATATGAAACATACAATGTGACGGAATCATCACTGTCATGTTTCCTGATTACGTACGGTTTGTTTAAATCGTTGAATTTTTTGTTCGTCCCTGTCACCTTTTTTATATTAATAATTTTACTATTGTTTTCTTCAATAATTTTTAGAGCATCCTTCAACGGATAACCGATTAAATTATCCATGTTAAACCTCTAAGATTTCTTTTTCCTTTTCTTTATAGATGTCATCTGTCAACTTTATGTATTTATCGGTAAGTTTCTGCATTTCTTCTTCTGCTTTTTTCTGGTCGTCTTTTGTCAGTTCGCTGGATTTTTCTAATTTCTTGAATTCTTCGTTAGCGTCTCTTCTTATGTTTCTGACTGCGATCTTGGAATTTTCGGTTTCTTTCTTAACCTGCTTGATTAAATCTTTTCTTCTTTCTTCCGTCAACGGCGGAATTGCCAGTCTTATTAGCTTGCCGTCATTAGACGGATTAATTCCCAAATCCGATGCTAATATTGCTTTTGCAATTTCTTTTACCAGGCTTGCATCCCAAGGCTGAATAATGATTGATCTCGGTTCCGGTACAGATATATTTGCCACTTGGTTTATCGGAGTCATAGTTCCGTAATAACTCACCTGAATTTTATCAACCAGTTTCGGATTCGCTTTGCCTGCCCTTATGGTCGCAAGTTCCTCTTTTAGAAAACTTAGTGATTTTTTCATAGATTCTTCTGACTGTGCTATTAAATCTTTATACATCTTATACCTCCTTTATTATTGTTCCTATGTCGTAACCTTTTACAATTTTTTCAATATTTTCCGGTTGCTCAATTCCAAACACTAAAATAGGAATTTTATTATCCATGCACAACGATGTTGCGGTGGAGTCCATAATTTTCAGGCCTTTGTTCAGTACATCAATGTATTTTAGTTCATCATACTTGACCGAATCAGGATTTTTATTGGGGTCATCGCTGTACACCCCGTCAACACCATTTTTGGCAAGAAGTATTATATCTGCATTTATTTCGGCTGCTCTCAATGCCGCTGTTGTGTCGGTTGAAAAATACGGATTGCCCGAACCACCTGAAAAAATTACAACTCTGCTTTTTTCCAGATGTCTTACCGCTTTCCTTCTAATATACGGTTCAGCTATCTGCCTCATTTCGATTGCAGTCTGCAGTCTTGTTTCCACGCCTATTTTTTCAAGTGCATCCTGCAAAGCCAGACCGTTAATTATTGTTCCCAGCATCCCCATATAATCTGATGTCGTTCTGTCCATTTCTTTGGCGCTTGCGCCTCTCCAGAAGTTTCCGCCGCCTACGACAACAGCAACTT
>DMJQ01000160.1:10653-19607 GCA_003457065.1 Clostridiales bacterium | reverse complement strand
ACATTCCCATTTGTTTTGCAACTTCTTCAGCAAAGTCTTCAGATTTCTTTTCGATGCCTTCACCGACTTCAAATCTTTGAACTCCGGTAATCTTTATTGCCTTACCTGCTTTAGCTGCAGTATTTTCAATATACTTCTTAACAGTCATATCTGAATCCTTAACGAAAGCCTGTTCAAGCAGACAAACTTCTTTGAGCTCTTTCTGAAGTCTTCCTTCAACCATCTTTTCAACTATGTTCTGAGGTTTTCCTTCATTTAATGCCTGAGCTATCAATACTTCTTTTTCATGAGCGATAAAATCCTTATCAACATCATCTATTGATATATATCTTGGATTCATGGCAGCTACCTGCATAGCAAGGTCTTTTCCTAAAACTTCAAGAACTTCTTTGTCGCCTTCTGATTCAACAGCTACTACAACAGAAATTTTTCCTCCCGCATGAATGTAAGAAACAACTCTTCCTTCGTTAACTTTTACGGCAGCAAATCTTCTGATTGACATATTCTCGCCTATTTTTGCTATTTTTGCTGTCAATGCTTCCTGAAGTGTAGCTCCGTCTTCAAGTTTTGCAGCCTTTAATGCTTCAACATCTGCCGGTTCATTGTCCAAAGCTGTCTTTGCAACAACTTCTACAAAAGTTCTGAATTCTTCGTTCTTAGCAACGAAGTCTGTTTCAGAGTTAACCTCTACAACAACGCCTTTCTTTCCGTCAGCTGAAACTAAAGCAGAAGTCAGACCTTCGGCAGCAATTCTGTCAGCTTTTTTAGATGCTTTTGAAAGTCCTTTCTCTCTTAAGTAATCAATTGCTTTATCTATGTCCCCGCCTGTTTCCTGTAATGCTTTTTTGCAGTCCATCATGCCTGCATTAGTTTTTTCTCTCAGTTCTTTTACCATTGAAGCTGTAATTACCATCTATTAACCTCCAAATTTAAAAAAGCAAGGCGTAAGGAAAAAATTCCTAACCCCTTACTTTGTTTATTTTTTATTCTTCTACTGATTTTTCTTCAACTTTTTCTAATTCTTCTTCTGATATCTCTGCATCTTCAGCTTCCGGTTCATCTGTCATCTGAACGCCTTGTCTGCCTTCTATAACAGCATCCGCTACCGTAGATGTCAACAGTTTCACGGCTCTTATAGCATCGTCGTTACCCGGAATTACATAATCAACTTCATCAGGGTCACAGTTTGTATCAACTATTGCCACAACAGGAATACCTAATTTTCTTGCTTCTTCAACAGCTATTTTCTCTTTTCTCGGATCAACAACGAATAATGCTCCAGGAAGTTTATCCATGTTTTTAATTCCGCCGAGGAATTTTTCAAGTCTTTCGGATTCATTTCTCAGCTTAATAACTTCTTTCTTTGTTAAAAGATCGAAAGTTCCGTCTTCTTCCATAGCTTTTAATGAATTCAGCTTATCTATTCTCTTTCTGATTGTTGCATAGTTTGTAAGCATTCCGCCAAGCCATCTCTGGCTTACAAAATGCATTCCGCATCTTGCAGCTTCGGCCTTTGTTGATTCCTGAGCCTGTTTTTTAGTTCCTACGAATAATATTTCTTCTCCGTTACCAACAACTTCCTTAATAAAGTTGTAAGCTTCATCTACTTTATCGCTTGTTTTCTGCAAGTCAATTATATAGATGCCGTTTCTTTCAGTAAAAATGTACTCTGCCATCTTAGGGTTCCATCTTCTGGTCTGATGTCCAAAGTGAACCCCTGCTTCTAACAATTGTTTCATTGAAATAACGCTCATAGAGCACCTCCTGGTTTTTCCTCCACAGCGTATTAAAACCCAACCCAAAGGGCACCAGTTTAAATTTCAGCTGTGTGTGAATTAATTCGCTTGAAATTATATCATATGTTTGGCTTATAGGCAAGCAAATATTAGCTTTTTAAAGGCATAAACCCATAAAAAGTTCATTTTTATAGAACAAAGATTAAGAAAATATTTATTTAAGTCTTATTATTCCATTTATTTAAAAAATAATTATTTTTTAGGAGAAATATTTCCGTCCCATATTTCGATATCGCTTGTGGCTGCAGGATGTATCTGGGCCTGTTGCCATGAAATTACCGAATATCTTAATGAATCCGATTTTCTATAGGTTAAGTTTCCGCCTTCATTACTAAAAGCATAATCAAGGGGTCTTATCTCCAAAGAAACATTCAGATAATAATCCGGCTCCTCGGGAGATATTAAAATTATATCCGTAATGATTGCAGATATTTTTGCTCCGTCCGGCAAAGAGGAAATTACATTTTCAGGATATTTCTCCGAAAGCTCTTTTATATAAGTATCAGCATAGTAATAATATACAAGATTTAAAACATTATAATATGCCAAGTCGATATTCTGGGGCTCCTCCATCATTTCCCTTGCGGCTATATGGAGCTCTATGGGAAGATCTTTATGGGTAAGTTCTTCATATTCTTCATTGTTTATATAACTTATAGCGTTTATCTCAGCTCTGTAAAGGCAGGCATCTATATCTGAAAGATATTTCTCCCCTAAGGAGTCCAATTCATAATATAATTTATTCCAATTAGCAGAAGTCTTGCTTAGCTTTATATTTGAGTTTGCTGAAGCTATAGCAAAAGAGCCCAAAGTAACAAGAACAATCATCATCAATATCACAAGAACCGATGTTGCCCCTTTTTCATTCAGCATATTGTTTTTAATAGAATTTTTATTCATTATCTCACCTGCTTGGGAAATATTTCAAGGAGGAATAGCCGGCAAGCTCCTTTTTATCTTCATCGTATGAAACATCATAAATGGAAACCTCTATTTTATAGAGGCTTCCCGATGGAAGGCTTTCAGAATCTTCATCAGGGGAAACCTTCAAAAGCATTGCAAATTTTATGTCCTCCTCCTTAGGAGAAAGAGGGTCACTTTCTACATCTTTTATTTCTCTGATATTCCATTTTTCATTAAAAAAAGTATATATTCGTATGTACTGATCTATTTTTATGCCGGAAAAGGCGTAATCATTGTCTATAACGATAAATTCACTTTCTCCCAATGATATTTGAGAACCTTCAAATACCATATTTTGAAAGAAATCATCAACACTTTTAAAAGCCTTAAACTCCTCGATAAAGCTAGTGGCATAATTAGAGGCGATATCCATATTTTTGGCTTTTAAATTAGCAGTGGATGAGACCATGAACATTCTAAGAATGAAAATGCTCAATATGGAGACTGTCGCAATAGATAAAATAACCTCTAAAAGCGAAAATCCTCTTTGATTTTTAAAATATTTTAGCATTGAAACCTCCGAATTTAAGCCTTAACCTAAGGCTTTGCTATATTATGCCTCATTTTATAATTACTTACGATTTCTTCCGGTTTTCCGTCATAGGTATAATTGAATATGCTTGTGACAATACTGCTTTCTTCATCGTAAGAAACTGTAAAGTCCTCTATTTCAACAATTTCAAAGGCATAGGAATCATCGGGCTGTTCTCCGGAAAGAACGGTGCACTCAAGTATTTTCCCGTCGGAAAAATAAATCCATGTGTCATATGTGCCGTCGGTTGAATATTCCCTCAATAAAATTGCGTTTTTTCCGGATTTCTTAATTTTTTCAATAAATATACCTTTTTCCGTATCATGCTTTCTAAGGGTCACATTGATATAGCTCATGGCTATTCTTGCGTCGGATTGGGCATTTTTATTGTCGGTAATTTTTTCCTGCGTATTAGAGCCTGCTCCAATAAGTGTAAACATCGTCAAGCCGAAAACAATCATAAGCATCATAACCATTATAAGCTCTATAAGGCTGCTGCCTTTATTGTTATTTATATTTTTATACAATAAAAACACTCCTCATTATTTTATAATTACAATTATTTCAGGCCGTACATTAGAGCCTAAAACCTCATAATGGTAGATATACTTCTCATTATTAAGCACAACGCCGTATTTAGCCATTTTCTCATCAAACTGTGCTCCTGAAGGATAGCTTCCTTCAAGGGCATAGCATTGCACAAGGGCTTTATCTATCATTTCTTCAATTCTTTCGGTATTACTGGCCTCTTTATTATTAAATTTACTTAATCCGAAAATAGCATAACCTGTAATAAAGGCAATTATCAGTAGAACTGCTATTTTGGAAATAAGCTCAAAATCAAAACTTTTCATATTACGCACCCTAACCTATCACAGTCATAATATCAATCATTGGAAGCATTACCGATAAGAGAATAATGCCTACTATGATAGATAAAATTATAATTAAAAACGGCTCTATCATTGCAGCAAGCTTTTCTATAGCGTCATCTGCTTCATCGTCAAAAACGTCTGCGCATTTGTCAAGCATTTCATCTAAATGACCGGAGCTTTGGCCTATAATAAGCATTCTTATGAAAAGCGGCGGGAAAATACCAATCTCTTCAAAAACATCTTTAAGCTCGCCGCCTTCTTTAAGCTTTTGATTGGCTTCTTTGAATTTATTTTCAAGATGCTTATTTTCCAGGAGAGGGGTTATAATCTCCATGGCGTTTAGTATCTGAACGCCGGATTTTATTAAAAGAGAAAGGCTTCTTGATACCTTAGCGGTCAATGAACGGGTAAATATATATTTTGTAAGTTTAGATTTAAGCTTGTATTCATCAAACCAAANNATAATCCCTGCCATAAGAGCCCCTAAAACAAGAGGATATAGTGCCGCAGAGCGGATTTTTTTACGGACTTTTCCTTCCTTATCGTAAAATTTACTTAATCTTTGAAATACTCCGTCAAGTGTTCCGCTTGTTTCTCCAATAATAATCATATTAAGCATATACGCAGGGAAAATATGGTTATACATATTCATTGCTTCCGCAAATGTACGCCCTTTTTCCATCAGATAATAAATCTCGTCAAGAGCAATTTTAAGCTGTTTGTTTTCTGTTTGGCTGGATAAAAGAGCAATCCCTTCCATAAGAGTCATGTGGGAATAAAAAAGCACTGACATTTGCTTGCTAAATAATGAAAGCTCTATTGGGGATACTGATGCGTAAAGCTTTTCTTTATAATCTGTCTTAGATTCATAAACCTCAAAATCTACTACGCCCTCTTTTTCAAGAAACTGCTTCATTTCATCAGAAGAAGAAAAGCTTTTTGCGCCTGCCGCCATATAGCCATCTTTATTATGGCCTATATAGGTGAAAACTGGCATATTTTTACCTCCTGTTCAAAAATTGGGTTAAAAGCTGATGGTCTGTGGACCTCATAAATATTTCTTCCTTGCTGACTTTGCCGTTATTGTATAAATCGGCAAGATCGGCCTCCATAAGATGCATTCCCTGTCCTTGCCCTGTCTGCATAATAGAGCCTATCTGATAATGCTTTCCTTCCCTTATAAGATTTCTTATGGCGGGATTTACAAACATAAGCTCCGATGCAAGGGCCAAGCCCTGCCGGTCTATTCTTGGCATAAGCTGTTTAGAGATGATGCCTTCAAGCACAGTAGCCAGTTGGCTCCTGATTTGATTTTGCTGATTTGGGGGAAAGGCGTCTACGATTCTGTCTATACTTTTGGAAGCCCCCACGGTATGGAGGGTTGAAAGAACCAAATGGCCGGTTTCGGCTGCCGTAAGCGCAATGGATATTGTCTCAGGGTCCCTCATTTCACCAACCATGATAACGTCCGGGTCTTCTCTTAATGCAGAACGGAGGGCATTGGAAAAGCTTAAGCAATCCTCTCCTATTTCTCTTTGTGTCACAAGGCTTTTTTTATGCCTATGTAAATATTCTATGGGATCTTCTATGGTTATAATATGATAATTATAGTTTTCATTTATAAGGTCTATAAAGCTTGCCAAAGTGGTTGACTTTCCGCTTCCCGTGGCTCCTGTTGCCAGAATAAGACCTCTGGATTTGGCTGTAAGATTTTTGGATATTTCAGNNCGGATATTTCAGGCAGACCTAATTCTTCAAACTTCGGTATCTGAAAAGGAAGCATTCTTATAGCTATGGCATAAGTGCCTCTTTGAGAATAAGCGTTTGCTCTGAATCTCCCAACCCCTGATATGGAGAAGGAAAAATCGAGAACTTTGTTTTCATATAATTTTTCCAGCTTTTTATCGTTTAAAAGGCTGCGAAGTATGGCGTCAACCTGTTCAGGAAACACCTTTTCTTTATCTTCTATTTCCTGAAGCTTCCCGTTTATCCTCACCATGGGTCTTATTCCTGAACATATATGAAGGTCCGTACTTTTGGTTTCACTGGAATAACGCAAAAGTTCTTCAATATAACTTCCGCTTTCAAACATGTATGCATACCTCTTTTTATTAATTTTGTAAAGGAAAAGCAAGACCTATATTAACGTGTACAAGTTTACTTGTACACGTTAAAGTATAAGATTTGCATTAAGGCTTAATAACCTTTGAAGCTTTAGAAAGCTTTTCAAGTATTGTATACATATTTGTTACGTCGCCCACCTGAAGCTTGTCTTTAATATTATAATAATCCATGCATGTTCCGCAGGTAAGTATTTCTACGCCATTTTCAGAAAGCTTCTTAAGGTCATCAATTGATTTGGAGCCTTCAGAAGTGATTTTGGCTCCGCCATTATAAAATAAGATAGTTTTAGGAAGAGTATCAAGTTCTGTAACGGCATAAATAAAGCCTTTTAAAAGAACCTCCCCTAATTCATCATTTCCTTCTCCCATTTTATCGGAGGATACTGCAATCACTAAGTTTTTATCGTCATCTTTTATACTTGTATTAACTTCAGCCTCTTTTTTTATTACTTTAACTTCGTAATGCTCATCATTAATTTTATTAATATGTTTCTCATATCCGTATTCCTCTGATAATTTAGAAAGATTTTCTGTAGCTATAAAATTATCTACCTCTATGATAAGCTCTTCGTTAATCTCCATATCCTTAAGGGCATTTTTAGCCTTGATTACAGGAATGGGGCACTTATCTCCTAATGCATTAATCTTTTTCATATTAAAATCCCTCCGTATGTTTATATAACTATTATATCGTAATCGGAATAAGGAACTACTTCTCCCACTATTGCCGATTTTATATCAAGGTTTTCATTAAGCTCTTTAAGGAGTGCTTCGGCGTCACTTTCAGATACGCTGATTAAAAGACCGCCGGAATATTGAGGATCAAATAAAATTTCTGTCATTGCGAAATCCATATCATTAAGTAATATGGTATCTCCTAAGTAGTTCCTGTTTTTTTGAGCAGAGCCTGTAATATAAAATTCCTTTGCAAGCGTAAAGGCTTCATCTATATAAGGCACGTCATCAGAATTTACAGTAATGGTGATTCCCTTTCCTGTCATTTCATGAAGGTGGCCTAAGAAGCCAAACCCTGTAACATCTGTAGCCGCATGAACATCGTATTTTTTCATTATTTCCGCAGCATATTTATTAAGGGTCTCCATTTGCTTTGTAGCTTTATCATAGGCTTCCCGGCTTGCTGCCTCCATTTTATATCCTGTGAGGATAATACCTACGCCTAAGGGCTTCGTAAGTATTATTCTATCCCCTACTTTGCAGTTATTATTGGCAAGTATTTTTTCAGGGTGAACTACCCCTGTCACAGAAAGACCGTATTTCGGAGAAACATCGTCAATGGAGTGACCGCCGCATAGTACCCCCCCTGCTTCTATTACCTTTTCTGACCCGCCGCGAAGGATTTCCTGAAGAATATATGAGTCCATATTTTCAGGGAAGGCAACGATATTAAGAGCNNCAGAGTTTGAACTAATGCTATATCATCTGTAAGTTTATATACAGCCGCATCATCAGAGCTGTCATAACCTATGAGTAAATTTTTATCAAACTGCCTAGGCAAACTGTCTAAAATTCCGCTTAAGACCTCCGGTCCCAGTTTAGCGTTTCAGCCGCCTGTGCCGCAATATTTTTTGAGTGATTCTTCCAAATGTAACACCGCCTTGATTGTCTATATTAAATAATTCACATTAAAATAAGCTTAAATTTACAGAGCTTTATCATTTATATTTTCTTTTAATGCCTTTTCGCTCCTTACAGATAGTCCTTAATCATACCCATTATAACATTTATGAAGCTTAATTCAAATCAAATATTTTTATAATAATTTCTTCTTTTTTCCATGTATTAAATAAATTGCCTAGGGAAAAATTTATATAGAGGATTAACGTCTTATTTCCGGAGGTTTGATATGCTCAATAATAAAGTTGAAATTTGCGGTGTAAATACTTCTAAGCTGCCGATTCTAAAAAGTGACGAAAAAAAGGTGCTTTTCGATAAAATACTGGAAGGCGATGAAAAGGCAAGAGAAGAATATATCTTCGGGAATTTAAGGCTTGTATTAAGCATAATACAGCGTTTTAATAACCGCGGAGAATATATTGACGATATATTTCAGGTGGGCTGTATAGGGCTTATTAAAGCAATTGACAATTTCGACGTTACGCAGGGAGTGCAGTTTTCCACCTATGCAGTTCCTATGATAATTGGAGAAATAAGAAGATATTTAAGAGACAGCAACTCCATAAGAGTAAGCAGGTCCCTTAAGGATACAGCATATAAGGCCCTTCAAGCAAAAGAAAGGCTTATGAATAAAAGCCTTAAAGAGCCTACTATTGAAGAAATAGCAAAGGAACTTGAAATACCCGCCGAAGATATTATATTTGCCCTTGAAGCAATTCAAGATCCTGTTAGCCTTTTTGAACCAATATATAATGACGGCGGAGATGCCATATTTGTTATGGATCAGGTAAAGGACGAAAAAAATACAGACGTTAGCTGGCTTGAAAACCTTTCTTTATCCGAAGCCATAAAAAGATTAAATGAAAGGGAAAAGCATATTATAAACCTGAGATTTTTTGAAGGAAAAACCCAAATGGAAGTAGCCGAAGAAATCGGTATAAGTCAGGCTCAGGTATCAAGACTTGAAAAATCAGCATTAAAAAACATGAGAAAATATATATCTTAAAAAAAGGGGCGCTTAAGCGCCCCT
>DMJQ01000160.1:0-10616 GCA_003457065.1 Clostridiales bacterium | reverse complement strand
GTTGCAGGAGGAGCCTCCGCGGCGGCAAGACTTAGAAGGCTGGACGAAAATGCAGAAATTATAATGTTTGAAAGAGGAGAATATATTTCCTTTGCAAACTGCGGCCTTCCTTATTATATAGGCGGGGATATTAAACATCAGTCAAGCCTTGCACTCCAAACTCCTGAATCCTTTAACAGAAGATTTAATGTAGACGTAAGAAATAACTCCGAAGTTATATCAATAAATACAGATAATAAAACAGTGAAAGTAAAAAATCATAAAGAAAACACTGAATATGATGAAAGCTATGATAAATTAATTCTTTCTATGGGTGCCGAGCCTATAAAGCCTCCTATTGAAGGCCTTGACAATGAAGGTATATTCACATTAAGGTCAATCCCTGATTCTGTAGCTATCAAAGATTACATAGAAAAGAATAAGCCCTCCCATGCGGCAGTAATCGGCGGAGGATATATTGGCATTGAAATGGCGGAAAATCTTGTCCAGGCCGGCCTTAAAGTTACCGTAGTTGAAATGGCTGATCATATTATTAATTCCATAGATTATGATTTTGCCTGTGAAATACAAAATTATGTAAAAGCAAAAGGCGTTAATCTGCTTTTAAAAACCANNTGTAAAGAAAATTAAAAAGGAAAATGATAATCTTAGCCTTATAGTAGAAAAAGAGAATCTATCCGAAGAAATAAATGCAGATATGATAATCCTTTCTGCTGGCGTAAAGCCTGAAAGCAAAATAGCGGAAGATGCAGGAATAGCTCTTAATCAAAGAAAATCCATTATAGTAAATGAATCTATGGAAACCTCCGTTAAAGGTATATATGCCGTAGGAGATGCCGTTGAAATTATCGATTATATAACAGGAAATAAGGGATTTATTCCTCTTGCCGGCCCTGCGAATAAGCAGGGAAGAATAGCGGCAGATAATATTTGCGGATTAAATTCTAAATATACGGGAACACAAGGCTCCTCCATCATAAAAATATTCGATATGGCGGTGGCCTCCACAGGAATAAATGAAAAAAATGCCACCATGGCAGGCTTAAATTACGAAAAAATATTTCTATACCCCTTTTCCCATGCGACATATTATCCCGGGGCATTTCCCATATTTATGAAAGTTATTTTCGAAAAGGAAAGCGGCCGTATTCTTGGCGCCCAGGCAGCCGGCTTTGACGGTGTAGCTAAAACCATAGATATTATCGCAACAGCAATAAGGTTTAAAGGAGCCGCAAAAGATCTTACTGACCTTGAATTGTGTTATGCACCGCCTTTCAGCTCTGCAAAATCTCCTGTAAATATGGCAGGCTATATGATAGAAAACATTATTACAGGGAAATTAAAATTATTCCACTGGCACGATGTTAAAAATCTTCCAAGAGACGGAAGCATTCAGCTTCTTGATGTAAGAACCGCTCCTGAGGTTTCAAGAGGAAGCATTGAAGGCTTTATGCATATAGAACTTGACACATTAAGGAATAATTTAGATAAGCTTAATCAGGCAAAGCCTGTTTACGTTTCATGCCAAAGCGGCTTAAGAAGCTATATTGCTTGTATGATGTTAAAAAATAAAGGCTATGACTGCTATAATTTAAGCGGAGGGTATAATATATACAGTTCTATACTTGCTTAAAAGTAAAACCTGCCGGGATTAACCGGCAGGTTTTTAGCATATGGCTCCGTTTTGCTCTTTTATATCTTCAGTGTTATTTATTAAAGCTTCAATACAAATTTCAAGGCCTTTGCTTATTTGCTCTCTCGTGAGAGAAGGCTCGTTTCTTTTGTCTATTACCTGCTCTGTACAGTAAGGCACATGAATAAATCCGCCTTTTATATCTTTAAATTCCTCATATGTATTAATTAAATATAAAAGGCCGTACATAATATGGTTGCATACATAGGTGCCTGCCGTATTGGAAACCGCCCCTGGAATATTATTTTCTTTAAGGGCCTTTACCATTGCTTTTATTGGAAGCTTTGTAAAATAAGCATTTTCTCCATCAGCAAAAATAGGCTCATCTATGGGGCTTTGGCCTTCGTTATCGGGAATTCTTGCATCACTTACATTTATGGCTACTCTTTCAGGAGTAATTTCAAACCTTCCTCCCGATTGGCCTACGCAAACTACATAATCAGGTTTTATTTCTGCCATAGCCTTCTTTAAGGCATCTATGGATTTTCCGAAAACCGTAGGAAGCTCTATTTTAAATATTGTTGCCCCTGAAATAGTTTCCGGAAGCATTTTTACAGCCTCATAGGAAGGGTTTATTTTTTCTCCGCCGAAAGGATCAAAGCCTGTGATAATAATTTTTTTATCCATATTTGCCCCCTTATTAATAATTAAACNNACAGAAACGAGTTTATTGATATATGGCATTGGGCATACACAAGATAGGATTAAAGCCTTCCTTTGCCAAAAGCTCAACCATTGATTTAACATGGTTATGGCCAAAGGCTTCAAGAGTCACTCTAAGCTCCACTTCTGTATTCCTGTTAATATTTACAAATTGGTTATGTTCAAGCTTAATGATATTTCCTCTTTGCTGGGATATGATTTCAGCAACCCTTACAAGCTCTCCCGGCCTATCGGGAAGATGAAGGGATACGGTAGCAATTCTTCCCCTGTTTATAAGGCCGTGCTGAACTAAGCTTGACATGGTGATAACGTCCATGTTCCCGCCGCTTAGTATGCTTACGATGTTTTTATCTTCGGCCTTGATATATTTTAATGCGGCAACGGAAAGAAGCCCTGCATTTTCCACTACCATTTTATGATTTTCCATGATATCAAGAAAAGCGTCTGTAAGCTCCCAGTCATCTATTAATATGATATCGTCTACATATTTTTCAATATATGGGAAAATAACGCTTCCAGGCGTTTGTACCGCAACACCGTCGGCTATGGTCTCAACCTTATTGATGGAGGTTACTTTTCCTTTTTTCATGGATTCACTGATACAGGCGGCTCCCTTAGGCTCTACGCCGATAACCTTGACGTTAGGGTTTAGAAGCTTTGCAAGCATGGCTATTCCTGAAACAAGCCCCCCGCCGCCTACAGGCACAAGGATAATATCCGTTTCAGGCAAATCCTTTAAAATTTCATAGGCTATAGTCCCCTGCCCCGTTGCAACATCAAGGTCATCAAAGGGGTGTATAAAAATATAGCCTTCCTTTTCTGCAAGCTCCATAGCGTGCTGACAGGCTTCATCATAATAATTTCCATGAAGAACTACTTCGGCCCCATACTTTTTCGTATTGTTTATTTTAACAAGAGGCGTAATAGTAGGCATAACAATCGTAGCCTTTGCTCCAGCCTGCTGGGCACCATAAGCAACACCCTGGGCATGGTTTCCCGCTGAGCTTGTGACAAGGCCTTTCTTTTTCTGCTCTTTTGAAAGGGTAGAAATCTTATAATAAGACCCTCTTATTTTAAATGAACCTGTAATCTGCATATTTTCAGGCTTAAAATATACTCTGTTGCCTGTAGATTCCGAAAATGATTTACTGTATATTAAATTCGTATCCAATAAGACATTTTGAAGGACTTCTCTTGCTTTTTTAAAATCATTAAGTGAATTCATACTCTATCTCCTAGCTCCATTATTACTTTTTTCAAGAAAATCTATTACTTCAAATAAGCTGTTTAGAATTGTATGGCTTTTTTCCTTGGCTTCTTCCGTAGGCATTAATAAATCAGGTATCATAATCGATTTAATTGAAGCCGCATGGCCGGCCTTTATACCGTTTAAAGAATCTTCTAAAATAAGAGTGTTTTCTTTTGCTATATTAAGAGCCTCACAAACTCTTTCAAATATTTCCGGGTGAGGCTTGCCTTCTTTAACATCATCTCCGCTGATTATGTAATCAAAATCATTTTTTATTCCCGTAACCTCAATGTTTCTAAAAATAACTTTTCTATTATTTGAGCTTGCAATAGCCTTTTTTATATTATTTCTATTCAAATAGTCAATAAGCTCTGTAAGGCCCGGTTTAATTTTTAATTCTCCCTTAGATAAAAGGCCGGAAAAAATTTCTATAGTAATCTTACAAAACCGCTTGCCTTCAAGCTCATCGCCAAAATAATCAGTATAAAATTCTCTGGTTTTCTCGTCCGTAATACCAAGAGTTTTAAGAAAAACATCCATTGATGGTTCATGCCCCATTTTTTTCATGGCTTCTTTCCAGCTTTTGAACAATAAGTTTTCAGAATCAAACATCAAGCCGTCCATATCAAAAATAACAAGATTAATATTCATTTTTATAACGCTCCATTTCATAATTAGAATAATTATAAACAAATACGCCATTTATATCAAGAAATTTTATTATTAATATTTTGTTATATTTAAAACCTTGAATATTTTTTAATCGCATTTAATAAAGGGCCTTGTTTCACAAGGCCCTTTTAAGTATTTATATATTTTTAACGCTAAGATTACTGCTTATATAATTTTATATTTCCATTTTTATGGAGGGCAAGTATGATCTGTGCGATAATAGGCATAAAAATCATTCCTATTACGCCAAAGAGCTTAAAACCTATATAAATAACCATAAGGGTCACTATGGGATTAAGCCCAAGCTGATCCCCCACTACTTTAGGCTCTATAATATTTCTTATAAAGGTAACAATTCCATATAGTATCAATAAGCCCATGGCAAAGGTTAAATTACCTTGTATAAGTTCAAATATTATCCAAGGTATCATAACGGCTCCTGTTCCAAAAAAAGGAAGAGCATCGAATATGGCTATTCCGCTTGCAACCGCGATGGGGCTTTCCGCACCTATAATTACAAGACCTATGGAAATCTCTATAAATGTAATTATCATTAATATAAAATATGCTTTTATATATTTTAATACAGTGTCAAAAAAAATAACTTTTATATCCTTTAAGAGCTTATCTGTTTCAGGGCTTAATTGGTTTTTAATGAATTTAATCACATTATCATACTGCATGCTTATAAAAAATGAAAGCATGATTGTAAATGCAAGACTTATAAAAAAGGAAGGAATTTTGTTTGAAGCCTTGGTTATGATGGAAATTCCCTTTTCACTTAAATTAAGTATGGCCGATTGTATTGCGCTTAAAATATCCCCTTGGAAATCAGATAATTCCAATTGAAAATCAATCGGGAAGTTAATCGGAAAATCATTCATATTATTGGGAAAGAAATTACTTATAGCCGTAATTGNNTCCAAAATATCCCGAAACCCAAAAGACCGTATATTACAGCCATAATAATAACTGCTATAATTTTTTGATTAACTTTCAAGGTAGATGTTATTCGGCGTATCATGGGGTGAACTATGCTCACGATACAAAAAGCCAATATAAAGGGAAGCAGAAGGCTAAATACATATTTGTATAAAATATAGATGATTACAATGACTACAGAGTAATAAGCTATATTTACCAAAAAATTAATTTGTTTATTATATTTGTCCGACATAAGCACAGCCTTTCAAAAAATACTATAAAAGAACATACGGAGCCTATCTGCCAAAGTTTGCTATTAATGAATTTATTCTTTATAAAAAAGCATGAATTTAAAGAACAGGCAGATGCCCTATGAACTTAAGAAGTGACAGTCCGGATAAATTCTAATCTAAGCTTTATTCCGATAATTCTATTTTAATTATGTTATCTGTATAGAAATTATTGGAATGAGTCTTATCTTCATGCTTTTCTTCAGATATGTTTTTTATTGGAAATACTAAAGTAATCGTAGTTCCCTCTCCCAGTTTGCTCTCTATATGTATTTTCCCCCCAAGTAAATTTACAAGGTCTCTTACTATGGAAAGGCCTATTCCTCTGCCCTTTGAATTATCGCTGGTGTTGTATCTATTAAATATGTCGTATATTAAGTCGCTGCTTATGCCGCTTCCTGTATCGCTTAAGCTGATTATTATGGCTTCTTCGCTGTCTGTAAGATTGATTTTTATTGTTCCGCTTTCTTCAATAAATTTAATTGAATTGGAAATTAAATTAAGAAGAATCCGTTCAAGCATAATCCGGTCGAAAATAACTTCCTCCGATTTCAAATCATGCTCCAAGGCTATTTTGATAATCTTTGGCATAGAGTAAATTTCTATGCCTTCAATAAGACCGCTTATGACAGATACGATATTAAAACGAGTATATTCCGGCTCTAAACAATTAAAATCAAGCTTCGTCGTATCAGAAACATCATTAATAATTTTTATTGCCCTTAAGCAGTTTCTTTTAATAATGTTAAGATTTTTTCGGACATCATCAGAAATACTATTATTAAAGTCCATAAGTTGGTTTATGGAATATATAATAGTAAGAGCCGTTTTAATATCGTGTATTGCATTTTCATAAGGCTCAATACAAACCATTTTATTATTCATATCTTCATTATTCATACAGCTCACCATGCTAATTTTACACCACAAAGTGCGCCNNCGCGTCAAACAATACAACCTTTAGATTAAAAAAATTTACTGTTTTATATGCATATTGTTTACAGCGCTTACTACCGCCTTTATTGAAGACCTGCTTATGCTTTCCGATGTTCCCGCGCCGAAGTATTCCTTGCCTTCTGCATTTTTTATGCCTACGTAAGTTATTGCTCTCGACTTGGAGCCTTCTTCCATGGCATGCTGGCTGTAGTGAGAAATTTCAAATGCAATACCGATTTCTTCCATCACTGCCTTACAGAATCCGTCTATAAGGCCGTTTCCTTTTCCATCGATTTCTTTTATATCCTTATTGATGGCAATAACGGCTTTTACAATACTTTCACCGTTGGTTTTTTCACTATAACTTATAAGGTCTACAGGGCTTGATACATTAATATATTCATCTTCAAAGAGCTTAAAGATATCGGAAGGCAAAAGCTCTTTTTCTTCCTTGTCGGATATATCCGTTACGATATTGCCGAAAGACTGCTGCATATTTTTAGGTATTTTAAGGCCGAAGTTTTCTTCCAATATGTAGGATACGCCGCCCTTGCCTGACTGGCTGTTGATTCTTATAATCGCTTCGTAATCTCTTCCGAGATCCTTTGGATCTATAGGAAGATAAGGAACTTCCCATTCTTCTGCTTTATTTTTAAGAGCGCTGAAGCCTTTTTTTATAGCGTCCTGATGAGAGCCGGAAAAAGCCGTATATACAAGCTTTCCTGCATAGGGGTGCCTTGGATGTACATTAAGCATCGTTGACCTTTCATATACTTCAACGATTCTTTCTATATATGAAAAATCAAGCCCCGGGTCTATGCCCTGAGAATACATATTTAAGGCAAGATTTAAAATATCGGCATTTCCCGTTCGCTCACCATTACCGAATAACGTGCCTTCTATCCTGTCTGCTCCTGCCAAAAGCCCTAATTCGCTGGCAGCAACCCCTGTCCCCCTATCGTTATGGGTATGAAGGCTTATAATAACATTTTCCCTTTGATTTATATGGGTACACATATATTCTATCTGGTCTGCGTAAACATTCGGCGTAGACATTTCAACCGTGGAAGGAAGATTTATTATAACTTTATGGTCTTTGGTAGGTTTAAATGCGTCAATGACTGCATTGCATACATCTACTGCATAATCAAGCTCTGTTCCCGTAAAGCTTTCGGGAGAATATTCAAATATAAACCGATGGCTTCCGTATTCTTTGGCGCAGTTTTTAACGAGCTTTGCTCCTTCAACTGCAAGGGCCTTTATTTCTTCTTTTGACTTTCCAAAGACGACTTTTCTTTGAAGAGTTGATGTGGAATTATATAAATGCACCACGGCTTTATTAACCCCTTCCAAGGCCTCGAAGGTTTTTCTTATAATATGTTCTCTTGCCTGGGTCAAAACCTGCACCGTAACATCATCGGGAATAATATGATCTTCAATCAGCTTTCTTGCAAAGGCAAATTCTGTTTCCGATGCCGCCGGAAAGCCTATTTCTATTTCTTTGAAGCCCATTTTTACAAGAAATTTAAAGAAATTTACCTTCTGCTCTAAATTCATAGGGGTTTCAAGGGCTTGATTTCCGTCCCTTAAATCTACGCTGCACCATATGGGGGCCTTTTCTATTATTTTATTGGGCCATTTTCTTTCGACTAAATTAACGGGCTTGAACGCTTTATACTTTCTGTAATTCATAATTTCCTCCTACAAAATATTAATCATTATAGTAAATTTCTTATAAAGAAGTAACAAAGCCTATTCACCATAGACTTAAAAATACGGATTTCCGCGGGAAACAGTACATTTTGAGCCCACGTGAATATATGGTTTTGTTACTGCTTCATTCTAAATCTACTGTTACGCCATGCTTTACCGATACCCGATATAAGGTTAAAAAGCATACAAAAAACCCGTCTCACAAAGAGACGGGTTTAAATCCGTGGTACCACTCTAATTCGCAAAATGCGCACTTTACGGAATACGAGCCTTAGCTGATATTCTGTCAATATAACGGTAGACCACCGGCTTAACCTACTTTATTCAGCAAGCCACTCCAAGGCGAGTTCAATTCTTTTCAATTATTGCCTTGCACCGAACGGCAACTCTCTGAAAAAATCCAAGAATCTACTACTCCTTATCACAGTGTTTCAATTAGAATTATTTAATTTTGTAAATTATAGCATTTAGACTTTTAAAAGTCAATAGAATTAAAAATCATCTACATTCTAAACGATGGATTTCTGTGATTAAGTTATGAACAAATCGCTTATTTTTGATTAAAGTTTTGAATAATCTAAGGAAGAATGCATATCGTAAAGCTCTCCTGCTTTTTCCCAATTGATTATTTTTACCCAATTATCCAAATACTCTGCTCTGCGGTTTTGGTAAACTGGATAATAGCTGTGCTCCCAAACGTCAAGGGCAATCACAGGGAAAAGATTTTCAGGAATAAATGTATCCTGATTTGCAGTGCTCTTAATAGATAATTTTCCTTCTTTATCAGAAAGAAGCCATGCCCATCCTGAGCCAAATACGCCTAAGCCCATAGCCTTAAGCTTGGAAATCAATTCTTCGGTTGAGCCGAAATCTCTGTTAATGGCTTCTAAAAGGCTTCCCTTAGGTCCTTCAGATTCCTTCGCCATAAGGGCAAAGTATAAATTATGGTTATAAACTCCGCCGCCGTTATTTCTAACCGGCTTCTGAAGCTCTGCTGGAAGTTTATCTAAATTATAAAGAAGCTTTTCTAATGACCAGCTTTGATATTCGGCATGATTTTCAAGAGCAGCATTTAAATTATTAACATATGTTTGAAGATGCTTTCCGTGATGAAGATTTAATATCTCAGCACTGATATAAGGCTCCAAATCATTTACCTCGTAAGGAAGAGGAATCAATTCAAACTTATAAGTATTACTCATAGTAAAACCTCCTTTTATATTATATAAAATATTGGTGTTGTGACTAAAAAAATATTCAAAGACTCATTCATACATTTACAGAAGATAAATGTATCCAGAAACTAAATATAGTTATGCTTTATTAGTTTCTATTATACCATAAGCATAATTTTTCCTCATACATTTTCCTGCGGAAAATATATTCGTGAATAAAATTAAGTAAAGCTTGATTTTATTCATATTATACCATAACCATAAGATTAATTCATACATTTTGTAAAAGAAAATGTAACTTACAATTACTATCATTTAATAGTAATTGAATTATATCATAGTCTGTTATAAAAAGCAAACATTTTAAAAATTAAATATAATTGACAAACAAAATATAATATTCCATACTATCAGTATGTGATTATTATTAAAAATAAGGAGGTTATTATGCTTACTTTAATTAAAAACGTATATGTATATGCTCCGGAAGATCTTGGAAGAAAAGATATTTTACTTGCGGGCGGAAAAATATGCGCCGTAGAAGACAGCATATCTTTCGAAACAGATGTGGATTTTGAGTTAATAGACGGCTCTGATTTTATAGCTCTGCCCGGTTTTATAGATCAGCATGTTCATTTAATAGGCGGCGGCGGAGAAAACGGATACTCTTCCCGAACCCCTGAGGTTATGTTTTCTGAAATAATAAAATACGGGATTACTACAGTAATAGGTCTTCTGGGTACCGATGGAACTTCAAGGCATATGGAATCCCTTTATGCAAAAGCCAAGGGCCTTGAAGAAGAAGGTATAACGACTTATATTTATTCCGGTTCTTATGAGCTTCCTCTTGTAACATTAACCGGCAGCTTAAAAAGAGATATTCTGCTTAATGAAAAAGTAATAGGCGCAGGAGAAATTGCCATATCCGACCATAGGTCCTCAGCCCCTACTATTGAAGAAATAACCCGCCTTGCAACAGAATCCAGAGTAGCGGGAATGCTCAGCAGAAAAGCAGGCGTTGTGCATCTTCATGTAGGAGACGGAAAAGATAAACTTGATATGATTAATGAGATTGTAGAAAAAAGCGATATTCCAATCTATCATTTCAGGCCTACACATGTAAACAGAAACAGAGCACTTTTGGAAGAAGCCATAAAATTTGCTAAAAAAGGCGGATTTATAGATATTACCTCAAGCACCGGTTCCCCTAGAAGAACCCCCGGAGAATTTACTCCTGCCCAAGGTGTAAAGCATTGCCTTGATAGCGGCGTAGATATTAATCATGTTACCATGAGTTCGGA
>DMJQ01000170.1:18653-19019 GCA_003457065.1 Clostridiales bacterium | reverse complement strand
ATGCTGCAATTCATGCGTCGCATCATTTCCATAAGCTGTTCACATGTAATCTGCATAGGCATTCCGTTTTGAGGCATTGCCGTATTTGGCGCTGAAGGAGTTGCCGCGTTAGGCGTTGAAGGTGTGCCGGGCATAGTTGGTGTTTGAGGCATCTGCGGAAAACCCGGAATATCAGGATAAATATTTCCGTCTTCGGGCATGTATGGCATGTTGCCGTTTCCTGGCATCATCGGCATTGCAGGCATATCTCCGTTAGGCATAAACGGCATTTCACTTTCAGGAATAAACGGTATCTCAGGCATGAAACCACCCGGCATTGAAGGCATCATGCTGCCGGGCATAGTTGGCATCATATTCCCAGGCATC
>DMJQ01000170.1:0-18569 GCA_003457065.1 Clostridiales bacterium | reverse complement strand
CGGCATAATGTTTCCGGGCATCGTCGGCATAATATTCCCGGGCATCGTTGGCATCAGACTGCCGGGCACGGTGGGCGTACTTGACATGGCACCTGCAGGGTAAGGCGAAGTGTCTCTGTATGAAGGCATGCCGTACATGTAAGCGTCGGGGTTGCAGTTAAACGGCATGGAATCATAATGAGGCATATTATTTCTATAATTTGAGTTAATCATATAATCCTCCAATACTATATTTAAATTTCTTACAATTAATATACGTATTAAGCTTACATTCGGTGAATTAATTTATTAAATCTTTCTTTACTAATTTATTAACTTCAATTACAATATATTTATTAATAAATTTTGGAGAAAATTATGAGATTAACAAACTTACATACTCATACTGTTTACTGCGACGGTAAATGCAAGACAGAAGAAATGATACAGGCGGCAGTTAAATGCAATTTTCAGTCAGTGGGAATATCATCACACGGGCCTGTACCCTTTGTTACAGGCTGGAATATGCAGGCTGACAATGTTGAAAAATATGTCGAAGAGGTCACATCTCTTAAAGAAAAATACAGGGGTGTAATAGATGTATTTTTTGGAATGGAGCTTGATTACATACCGGGAACAGGATTTGACANNTAAGCAGACTTGACTACTACATCGGCTCGGTGCATTATTTGGGGAAATTCACCGACGGATCGATGTGGACGGTAGATTACAGCACGGAAGAGCTCGTGAAGGGAATAAACGAAAATTTTCAGGGTAACACCAGGTCGGCAGTTGAAACTTATTACGGCTTAATATCGGAAATGGCTTCAAGATACCATCCTCCTGTAATAGGGCACATTGATCTGATAAAAAAGAACAACAAAAACAATTTGCTGTTTAATGAGGACGAAAGCTGGTACAGGGATGCGGCAGAGAAATGCCTTGACACAATTAAAGCTGCAGGCTCGGTGGTAGAAATTAATACAGGCGGCATGGCAAGAGGCTATACGTCGGAACAATATCCTTCATCGTTTATTTTACACTTAATCATGGAAAAGAATATTCCGGTAACAATAAACTCGGATGCCCACACCGCAGAGGCAATTGACTGCAAATTAAGTGAAATGTATGAATTAATCAGGAGCATGGGATTTGAAAGAGTAAGCTGTTTAACCGGATGCGGCTGGGCGACAAGAAATTTAAACTTATTATGAAAAAAACTTAATTATATGCTATAATATAATAGCGCGTTGACTTTAATATGACAAAGAGGTGGAATTTATGATAAATATTTTGCTTGTAACACACGGTAATTTTGGGAAGGAATTATTAAAAAGTTCCGAATTAATCATAGGATCGATTGAAAATGCAGAGAGTATATCATTTCAACAGGGTGACAGCTTTGAAGAGTTATTAGGCAAAGTGGAAAAAGCCGTGGAAAGGCTCTCGGAAGATGATTTAATAGTATTTACGGATATGTACGGCGGAAGCCCTTTTAATGCGGTTTCGAGAACAATGAAAAACAGAAACTTTTATCATATTACAGGAATAAATTTTCCGCTGTTTATAGATATAGCAGTAAACAGAGATTCATACAGTCTTGAGGAAATAGCGGAGAAAATAATTAAGAACGGAAAGAAAAGCATAGTATTTGTTAATGAGAAGTTCTTGGCAGACTAACGGAGGAACAATGAAAAATATCGTATTAACCAGGATTGATGACAGGCTTATGCACGGACAGGTTGTGGTGTCCTGGATACCTTATCTTAAAGCAGATGAGGTAATCATCGTAGATGATGAATATGCCAATGATGAGTTTATGTCTTTATTAATTAAAAATGCAGCACCGGACAATGTTAAAGTTAATATTTTTACGGTTGAAGCTGCGGCAGACTATTTGAAAGAAAAGGATGATGGTTCAAGAATTTTTCTTATATTCAAGAATATTGAATACTTAAAGAAACTGCTTGACTTAAATATTAAATTGAATAAAGTCAACATCGGTAACATGGGAAGCAGCCCTGCCAGAAAAAAATATTATAATACGGTTCATTTAAGCGATAATGAACTTAACTTGCTGAAAGAAATCGCAAAACAAACGGAAGTTGAAATAAAAATGCTTCCGAATGATAAAGCAGTTGNNCGTTTAAGTAGGTAAATAATATGACTATCACAAGTTATTTTTTATTGAGTATTTTATATTTCTGGGCAGGAAGCACTGCTCTTTCTTTCGGTGTAGGGTACTACACCATTTACAGGCCTGTGATTGCAGGCTTTTTAACAGGGCTGATATTAGGAGATCCTTTCTCGGGAATGGCAGCGGGAGCGGTTGTAAATATAATTTACATAGACTTTGCTTCTACCGGAGGTTCCTTTAATGCAGATCAATGCCTGACGGCAATAATTGCGGCGGCTGCGGCAGTAATAATAGGATTGCCGCCTGTGGAAGCGGCAGCTGCGGCATATCCATTTGGTTTTTTAGGCATACTGATTTGGAAGTACAGATTAAATATCAACTCTGTGTTTGTAAAGGAATATGAAAAGAAATTTGAAGAAGGGAAAAATCCGGATATCAGCATTTATGACGGGCTGTATCCGCAGCTTATCTTGTATATAATGAGTGCGGCTGTCATTGTTGTGGCGGCGGTTGTCCTGATTTTATTGAAGGATTTTATATACGACATTAGAAATGCATTGTTTTTGGCCGGCCTTTTCCTTGTTTATACTTCCGTCTGGAATATTATTTATAAGCCGGACAGCAAAAAAAATATTTTAATTTTTATGGCCGCACTTTTAATTACGGCGGCAATTAACGTGGATTCATACATAATTTTTATCATTGCGACGGCAGGTATTTTAATATTTTCAAATAAAAAATTATTATCGGCGAAATATGAAAAGAAAAATAAATGCGGCATCATAGATAAAAAAGATTTAATATATTCATGGTTTATCTGGATGAATTTCTCTCACTCATGCTACAGCTATGAAAGGCTTCAGGGAATGGCATTTGCACACAGCATGAAGAATATCGCAAAAAAATTATATGACAGCAGTGAAGAAATTGCTAAGGTCATACACAGGCACAGCGGTTTTTTTAATACAGAACCTAATGTGGGAACTCCCATACACGGATATATTATTTCTTTGGAAGAGCAGCAGTTAAATATNNTGATGGGAATAGCTGCCGGATTAGGAGATTCATACACTCAGGTTGTCCTGGCTCCCATATTTATATCATTGTCGGTTATGCTTTGCCTGGACAAGAATTACATGCTGGCATTATTGCCTATGATTATGCTTCCGCTGGCAATATTGGTTATTTCCTACACGGGCTTTATGAAAGGCTATTACGAAGGAAAGGAAAGCCTGATTGAAAGAATAAACATTATAAAAAACAGTAAGATTAAATTATATTTTCCATATATTTTTACTGGAATATTGGGCGTTTCAATAGGCAAACTAATACTGCTCAGCGGAAATATTACGGAAGGTTTGACAATCCATGCAGCGATTGGTATAATTTCAATTGTTTACACAATGGTGAAAAAAAGGAGTTTAAATTGACGATGAAAAGGGTTGGAATTATGGGAGGTACCTTTGATCCTATCCATTTAGGGCACCTGGTTGTTGCCAACGAAGTTTTAAATATTTACGGACTGGATGAAATTGTATTTGTGCCTGCCGGAAATCCGCCTCACAAGTGCGGAATGGGTGCGAGTTTCGTGGACAGATATGTGATGACCTGCCTTGCCACCCTGTCAAACAATAAATTTACCGTATCTGACATTGAAATTAAAAATAAAGGCAAGAGCTATACATTAAACACGTTGAAGGAATTTCACAGCATGTACGCCGATACCGAATTCTGTTTTATAACCGGAACTGATGCGGTAATCAATCTGCCTAACTGGCATGAACCCAAAGAGCTTTTGAAGATTTGCAAATTTATTGCAGTGTCGAGGCCGGGAATAGACAAAGAAGATGTGAAATTAAAGATAGAAGAAATAAGAAGAGATTTAAACGGTCACATAGAGATGCTTCAGATTCCCATGCTTGATATTTCTTCCACCGATATAAGGGAAAGATTTAAAAATGGCATATCGGCAAAATATTTGCTGCCGGAATCTGTTGAACAATATATATTTAAAAACAATTTATACAGGTGAAATAATGAATATAGATGAATTGAAAAAAAAGCTGGAAAGTTTCAATCCTGGACTGTACAGCCACTGCATCAGCACCATGAAGGAAGCTGAGAAACTTGCGTTTCACTACGGCGTTGATGAGGAAAAAGCAAAAATCGCAGGGTTGCTTCATGACTGCGGCAAGAGGATGACAAAAGGTCAGGATAATTTAACTCATTCTAAAACAGGAGCAGAGCTGGCTGAGGAAGTATTTGATGTGCATGATAAAGAAATATTAAATGCCATAATGTATCATACAACAGGCAGAGAAAATATGACAATGCTTGAGAAAATAATATTTATTGCGGATAAAATAGAGCCGAGACGAAAATATGACGGTGTGGAAGAACTTCGAAAAAAGGCATATACCGACATTGATGCCGCTGTAATAATGTCTTTAGAGAACACGATAGAATATGTTAAAAAAAGAAATTTAAAGCTTGACAATGATTCATTAAAAACGTTAAAATTTTTAAAGGAGGTAAAATGAATCAAGATCATAAAAATATAGAAACAATACTAAAAGCTTGTGATAATAAAAAAGCTTATAATTTTACGGTATTAGACGTATCAAAGACCAGTTCGATAACCGACTACTTTATAATCTGCAGTGGAAGCAACGAAAGACAGACTGTTGCAATCGCAGATGAAGTATTAAAAGTCGGATATGAAAATGAAATCGATTTTTTCTACAAGGAAGGGTTTGATACAGGAAGATGGATATTGTTGGAGACTGACAACATAATTGTCCATATTTTCCACAGGGATGAAAGAGAAATATATGATTTGGAATCACTGTGGTTAGACAATAATTCTATAGATGTTGAACAGTATGGAATAAAAAATTGGAAGTAGGAGGATATTATGGCTAACACAGTAATACAGACAAACAATGCACCGGCTGCGGTAGGACCTTATTCACAGGGGATAAAAGCCGGAAATACAATTTATGTTTCAGGTCAGTTGCCTATTAATCCGGCAACGGGCGAACTTTATAAAGGCAGTGATATCAAGGAAGAAACCAGGATTTCTTTGATGAATGTGAAGGCAATACTGGAACAGGCGGGAGCATCTTTAAAAGATGTTGTAAAATGCACAGTATTTATTAAAGACATGAATCAATTCGGTTTAATTAACGAAATGTATGCCGAAGTATTCAAAGAGACAAAGCCTGCAAGAGTATGCGTCGAAGTGGCAAGACTACCGAAAGATGCAAACGTAGAGATAGACGCCATCGCTGTAATTTAGCTAATAATTGAAAAATAACATAAAAAATTCAGGATAAAACCTGAATTTTTTATTTGCCTACAAATGAGTTAAAGTGCATTGTTGGCCGTGTAGATAATGTTTAGATATTATTGCATCCAAAAATCAATCAGAACATATAATAATTCTTGCGATGAAGTTGCATTTTTTAATTATTTGTGCTATTATACTAACTAAAAGTATTATTAAATTAATAATATTTAAACGATATTGTAAAGGAGAAGTTTTTATGTCGCAAGCGAAACGAGGATCAGGAATAAAATCTAACGAAAATTGGCGTGGTACTTGTCCAGTTTGCAAGAGAACAGGTGTTAAATTGTTGTGGTCAAAAGTTGAGGACGAAAAAAATACAATCAATGTATGTAAACGTTGTGCGAAATAATAAGCTGTACTGCACTTAAGTTTCAATGATTGTACATATTAATTATTATGTAAGTAAAAAGGTTGCATTAAGTCACTTGTGATTTTTGCAACCTTTTTTTATGTATATTTCGATATAACTTGAAGAAAGAAGTAGGGAGCCGCGTTCAAACGGCAATAACCCAATTCATCACATATTGCTTATGCACATTTCTTATTCCGCTGAATCCATACAATACTAAATTTTTTAAATTGATTTTGCTTTATTATATAAACTTGTAGTTATAAGTGTCAGCTGTTATATCTTTTGCGTCTTTTCTTTCTATTGATTTTTATTCTAAAATCGTTGTAAATCTTAAATATAAACAGTGCTGCCGCTGTTATCAGCGCAATGAAAACCATAAGTTTGATGACTCTTAAAAACAGTCCGCCGCCTGATTCTTCTGATACGGTGCTTTTTACCTGTGTTGGAGTGATTAGATTCACTGTTCCGATAACTTTGCCGTTTAACATATATTCAATTTTTCCGACAATGGCGTTTTTGTCCAGAGGCGGTTTAATTTCATCGATGGTAACTTTGGATTCAATTTTTCCCGCTTCACTTTTTTTAACCAAAGCACTCAAATCGCTTTCGGTAATTATCGAGATTTCCCTGCTGTCACCGTTCTGAACTTTTATATTTTGGACAAATGTATCTTTGTTAGCCAATTTGGCGCTTTCATATTCATTAAATCCAAAATTAAACAGGTTGTGAGCATCCTGGTACATGTCGAGAGATGCTCCGTTCATAGCTACCGCAATCAGCTCAGTGCCGTTTTTTTCGGCGCTTGCAACAAGTGTGTTGCCTGCTTCTGGAGTATATCCTGTTTTTACGCCGGTGGCATATTCATACTTAGGGCTTATATATTCTCCGTCCACCAAAATTTGATTGTAGCTCGAATTGTAAATAAGTTTATTTAAATTCGTAAAATATCTTGTTTCATTTTTTTTGTTGGTAGGCTGCACTTCATATTTTTCAGTCCTGACTATTTTTCTGAATGTTTCATTTTTCATCGCATATCTGGTTATTAATGCAAGGTCTGCAGCTGTTGTGTAATGGTTGTCGTTATGAAGGCCGTGAGGATTGACAAAATGGGTGTTATACGCACCAAGCTCCTTGGCTTTGGCATTCATCAGTTTTACAAATTCCTCTTCACTGTCGCCGTAATGCTTGGCTATGGCGAGGGCTACATCGTTGGCTGAAGGCAGCATCAATGCATAGAGCATATCATTTAAAGTCATTATTTCTCCCGGCTCCAAAGCTATGTGACTTCCTTCGATTTCGTAAGGTGTATTGTCATCCACCTTGATAACGTCAGACAGTTCGCCCATTTCTATAGCAAGTATGGCGGTCATTATTTTTGTTAAGCTTGCAGGATACATTTTCTGATCTGCATTTTTTTCGGCCAGAATGGTTCCGGTTTCCGCATCTATAAGTACTGCTGTTTTACATAATAAATTCGGCTCTGCATACGCTTTTGAATTCAATATTAAAACGGAAAATCATAATATATATGCAATTACTTTTTTTATCATCTGTAAACTCCTTTTAAATACAAATCAAATAATAGTATAGCAGAAAACGAGCGTTTTGTAATTAAAAATTTTTGATTTTTTGATAAAATAATGTATAATGTATATGATATGTCTAATAAATGCAAAAAATGGAGGATTTATGAACAATCGTCTTTACAGAAAAGGACTTGTGGTTGTTTTAATCATTGCATTATTAGTTATGGCTGCTGTTGGGATTAAACTTTCAGACAAGGATGAAGAAATTGTTTTTGCCGGCAATGAAAATTTGGAAGGTGAAAATCATGAAACACAGGAATCACAGGATACAAAAGAAGAACATATCAGTCACATGTATGTTGATATTGACGGAGAGGTAAAAAATCCGGGCGTATATCAACTTAAGGATGGTGACAGAGTTAATGATGCCATAATAATGGCGGGAGGTCTGACAGACAGCGCCTTCACCAAAAATCTCAACAAGGCGAGAAAATTAACGGACGGAGAAAAAATATACATACCAAAAGAAGGCGAAGAGAGTGAAGTCCTTTCTGAGGACAGCAATTTAATCAATATAAACACGGCTTCAGCAAACGATTTAATGTCGCTGCCCGGAATAGGGGAAGTGTATGCACAAAGAATAATTGATTACAGGAACAAAAAGCCTTTCGATTCTATTGAAGAAATTAAAAACATCGAAGGTATCGGTGAAAAGAAATTTGAAAAATTAAAAGACTTGATAAAAGTTAATTAGATGGATTAGATAGATTGGTTTAGGAAAAACAGATGCTTGATTCCTCCAATTGTAATCAGTTCAAAAGATGATTTAACAAATAAATATTTGTGAGGTGATAACCATGTCGTTGGAACAAATCAGGCTTACGCAGATGACAAAGGCTTCTGGCTGAGCAGCCAAAATAGGTCCTGAGACCCTTGCTCAAGTTTTGAGCAAGCTGCCTAAATTTAAAGATGAAAAACTAATAGTCGGTTTGGAGACATCCGATGATGCATGTGTTTATAAAATAAATGACCAGCTGGCAATGATTCAAACGGTTGATTNNGGTTGTCGATGATCCGTATACATTCGGGCAAATTGCCGCCGCCAACGCATTAAGCGACATTTATGCCATGGGGGGAGAGCCGGCTTTTGCACTTAATATAGTAGGCTTCCCAAACTGCCTGAGTCCTGATGTCATGGCAGAGATATTAAAAGGAGGAGCTTCCAAGGTGATGGAAGCAGGTGCTTCAATCGCAGGAGGCCATTCCGTGGAAGATGATGAACCGAAATACGGACTATGTGTCACGGGTTTTATTGATCCGGACAAAATATTGAAAAATTATGGCGCGAAACCGGGAGATGTGCTTATTTTGACAAAGCCGGTTGGAACAGGAATCATAAATACCGCGTTCAAGGCTGGAATATGCTCTGAAAAAGCAGAGAAGGAAGCTATACGTGTTATGGCTTCTCTAAATAAAAATGCAAAGAAAGTCATAGAAAATTATCCTGTCAGCTGCTGTACCGATATAACGGGATTTGGGCTTGTGGGGCACTCGGTTGAAATGGCTGAAGCGGGCAATGTTACTTTTGTCATTGACATTACTAAAGTTCCTGCTATAGAAGATGTTTTTGAATATGCTGAAATGGGCCTTGTACCTGCAGGGGCTTACAGAAACAGAAATTATTTCGGCAGCAGGGTTTGTGTTGAAGGCGTGAAAGAACATTATGTGGATTTAGCATTTGATCCTCAGACTTCAGGCGGGCTTTTATTTGCTGTTGGTGAAAAATACGCTGATGAAATTCTTCGTGAACTGAAAGAAAATCTGGAAACGGAGTCTGCATTAATAGGAACGGTTACGGAAAAGCAGGATAAGTTTATTGTAATTAAAGAATGATAATGGCGGCGAATATATGCCGGATTTACAGGCGTGCTGCCGGTTTTGCCGAATAACAAAGGAGCGTGTATGGATAAGAACAAGTATTACAGGTTAATTCCGAAGGTAGATAAACTTATGGATTCAGATGAAATAAAAAACCTGTGCTCGGACTGCGGCAGAGAATATGTATTGGAATCCGTACGTAAAGTAACAGAAGATCTAAGAGAATTTATTAACAGTTCGGATAATGAAGAGGAGATTACAAGAAAAGTAGACAGCGTATCCGCAGACATCGAACAGGACGTAAAAAGCTACACAACATATCATTTGAGAAGGGTTGTAAACGCAACAGGTACCATATTGCATACGAATCTGGGAAGGGCAGTTGTTGCAAAAGAAACTGCCGAGAGAATCAAAGAACTGGTAACCGGATATTCAAACCTTGAGTATGACTTGGAAAAAGGAGAAAGGGGTTCAAGATATTCCAGCTTTGAAAATATAATCACCAGAATAACAGGAGCGGAATCCGCAATGGCTGTAAACAACAATGCGGGTGCGGTGCTGTTGATTTTGTCTGTCCTTGCAAAGGACAGAGAGGTTATTGTATCAAGAGGAGAGCTTGTTGAGATAGGAGGTTCTTTCAGAATTCCTGATGTGATGGCTCAGAGCGGAGGAAATCTCGTGGAGGTGGGTACCACCAACAAAACTCATTTATTTGACTACGAAGATGCCATAAATGAAAATACGGCAGCTCTCTTAAAGGTGCATTCCAGCAATTATAAAATTGTGGGATTTACGGAATCTGTTCCTCTGGAGGAACTTGCGGAGCTTGCCCACAGACACGGCATTCCGCTTATAGAGGATATCGGAAGCGGAGTGCTGGTTGATTTAAGAAGATACGGACTTGTTTATGAGCCTACTGTTCAGGCATCAGTGAAAGCAGGTGCCGACATCGTATGTTTCAGCGGCGACAAGCTGCTGGGCGGACCTCAGGCAGGAATTATAGTCGGGAAAAAATCCATGATCGACAGAATTAAAAAACACCCTTTGACCCGTGCTTTAAGGATAGACAAATTTACGGCAATTGCTTTGGAATGTGTATTTCGACAGTATATTGACGAAGACAGGGTTGTTGACAGTGTGCCGGTTTTAAAATTAATCAACAGAAATTTAAACGATATTAAAAATCAGGTGGAAAGACTTTCTGGCAGATTAGCTGACGAAATAGGAAAAAACTGCGAAGTTAAAACAGAAAGCTGTGAGTCACAAATAGGCGGAGGCTCGCTGCCTCTCGAAAAGATAGAAAGCTGTGCTGTTTCTTTAAAGCCTTTTAATATGACGACTTCTTCTCTGGAAATGAAGCTGAGGCATGCAAAAACTCCTGTAATATGCAGAGTCGTAAATGATAACCTGCTAATGGATTTAAGAACCGTTCTTGAAGGAGAAGACGAAATAATTTTTGATGGTCTTAAAAACATATTTAAATAATCCGGAGGAAAAATGAAAAATATAATAATCGGTACGGCGGGGCACATTGATCACGGCAAAACCACTCTGATAAAGGCATTGACAGGAAGAGACACGGACAGATGGGAAGAAGAAAAAAGAAGAGGAATTACCATTGATTTGGGATTTACTTATTTTGACCTTCCCGACGGCAGCAAGGCGGGAATAATTGATGTGCCCGGTCATGAAAAATTCATTAAGAACATGCTGGCGGGAGTGATAGGGATGGATTTGGTTCTTCTTGTCATTGCTGCGGATGAAGGAATGATGCCTCAGACAGTTGAGCATTTAAATATTNNTCAGAAAAGGTATTGTGGTGCTGACCAAGGTTGATTTGACAGATCCCGAATGGCTGGAGCTTGTAAAGGATGATATAAGGGAAGGGCTGAAGGGTACATTTTTAGAAAATGCTCCAATGGCGGAGGTGTCTTCAAAGACCGGTTACGGCATTGACAATCTTGTCAACATAATATGCGAACAGACCGAAACACAGGTTGAGCAGAGGAATACCAAAACTATTCCGAGGCTGCCGATTGACAGAGTTTTTTCCGTTACAGGCTTCGGGACTGTTATAACGGGCACATTAATTTCAGGAACCATTAAAAAGGGCGATGAAGTAGAAATATACCCCGTCGGCAAAATAAGCAAGATACGAAATATTCAGGTTCATTCAAGGGATGCAGAAAGTGCGTCCGCAGGACAGAGAACTGCCGTAAACTTATCTAATATTAAAAAATCCGAAATTTACAGGGGATGTGTAATTGCGCCTGTAAATTCAATGAAAAATACCATGATGCTTGACGTAAAACTGAATCTGCTGAAAAATTCGAGGAGAGTCGTGGAAAATCGTTCAAGGCTGCACCTATATACCGGAACTGGCGAAATACTCTGCAGGGTTGTTCTTCTGGACAGAGACAGGCTGTCTCCCGGCGAAAGCTGCTATGCTCAGCTCAGACTTGAAGAAGAAACGGCAGTAAGAAGAGAAGACAAATTCATCGTGAGGTTTTATTCGCCTATGGAAACAATAGGCGGAGGAGAAATAATCGAACCTGTTCCGCTTAAAAGGAAGAGGTTTGATGAAAACCTCATTGAAGAGCTTAAGGTTAAAGAAAAGGGAAGCAACACAGATGTAATCGAAAAAATTATAAGAGAAAATTCCAAGAATGTTCCCACTGTTGCCGAAATAGCAAAATTAACTGCGCTGTCGGAGGAAGAAGTGAGAACGAGCACGGAAATACTTGAAGAAGAAGAAAAAATAACATCATTCAGTCTGAAAAACGATAAGTATTTATGGCACAAAAGTTTTGAAAGAGAAATAGAGGAAAGCATAGAAAAATATCTTTATAATTATCACGAAAACAATAAGTATTTAAGGGGAGCCAAGAAATCAGAAATAAAAAGCAGATTTCTGCCTAAAATGAAGCAGAACGTATTTGATTTGGCAGTAAGCTCATTTGTTGAAAAGGGACTTATAAATCAGGAAGGAGAAAATATATCACTGCCGTATTTTCAGATTCAATATGACGATGTATATAAAAGATATGAGCAGAATATATTGAAAACCCTGAAAGAAGCCGGATTTGAATTTGCTAAGCCGGAGGATTTAATTTTGAAGGCAGGCGGTGATAAAGCCGAAGAAATTATAGCTCTCATGCTGGAAAACAAAGTGCTGATTAAAGCCGGCGATGCCGGAATCACAACTGCCGAAATCTATAATGATGCCAAAAATTTATTGATGGAATATATTAAGAAAAATTCAAAAATAACCGCCGCAGAATACAGAGACTTGTTAAATACAAACCGTAAAACCGCCATATCCCTGCTCGAGTACTTTGATGTGAACAAAGTTACAAAAAGAGTCGGAAATGACAGGACTCTATTCTGATTGCCGCATCTATCGGTCTAAAAATCAGGATTTTTTTCTTGACATTTTTTGCGATACAATGTAAGATTAGTTAAAAGTTTAATTTTTGTAACAAATTAATTTAAGGAGCGTAACAAATGAAGGTTTTGATAGTGGACGACGAGCTTTTATTGATTAAGGGGCTTAAGTACAGCTTGGAGCAGGATGGTTATGAAGTTGATTCGGCTCTTGAAGGCAGTGAAGCATTGAGAAAGATCTCATTAAACGAATTTGACATAGTTATTTTTGATCTGATACTGCCTGATATGGACGGTCTAGAAGTTTGTCAAAAAATCAGGGAAATCTCAAATGTTCCGCTTTTAGTACTGACCGCAAGCAATGAAGATATGAATAAGATACTGAGTCTTGAATATGGTGCGGATGATTATGTCGTGAAACCTTTTAACATATTGGAATTAAAAGCAAGGATGAAAGCAATCCTGAGAAGGACTAAGGGTGCGGCTCAAAAACCAAACGAGCAGACGGTTGTGGTTGATGATTTCATCATAAATGCATTGGGAAGAAAGGTAAGCCTTCACGGCAAGGAGATAAATCTTACGGCAAAGGAATTTGACCTTTTGTTGCTGCTTGCCACCAATCCGGGAAAAGTATTTTCCAGAGAGGAACTTTTGGAGATCATTTGGGGATACGAATATTTCGGCGATTTAAGAACTGTTGATGTGCATGTGAGAAGACTGAGAGAAAAAATAGAAAACAAAAATAAAAATTATGAATATATACTCACCAAGTGGGGAGTGGGATATTATTTCAGAAACGCCCACTGATTCTAAAACAGGTATTATTTGGGGAAAATGTTTTTAATAACATTATAGACGCTTTTTAAAATATTCTAAGATTATTTTAAAAATACATATTGACAAAGCTTGGAACTTATGATATTTTTTATAGAAAATGTATCAGAGGTTCTAAAATTATGAAAAAATATAGTTGCAAACAAATTATACAAATCAAACAATTCAAACAAATTCAATCAGATATTGATAAGTTATTTATTGAAAAAGAAAATAATTATTTATATATTTCATAGCTGTCGCTAATTGCGGCGGCTATTTTTTTGTGGAGGAAGAGATGAAAGGAAAACTAATACTTGAAAACGGAATGACTTTTGAGGGCACATGTTTTGGAAAAATATCAGATACTGTGGGAGAAGTTGTATTTAATACCGGCATGACCGGATATCAGGAAATTCTTACGGACCCGTCCTATTACGGACAGATTGTAACAATGACATATCCCTTATTAGGGAATTACGGCACGAACCTGGACGACTTTCAGTCTGATTCGCCAAAGGTCAGAGGATTCATAGTGAGAGAACTTTGCAAGGCACCAAATAATTTCAGGTGTGAAATTGATCTGGATGTTTATCTGCAAAAGAACAGCATTATGGGAATTGAAGGCATAGACACAAGGCAGCTTACCAAAATAATAAGGAATTCAGGCACAATGAAAGGAATCATTACTGTAAGTNNGGTTGACATGGTTACAACGAAGGAGATAAAAACCGTGGGAGAAGGAGGACTCAGGATAGGTTTGCTTGATTTCGGAATAAAGACAAATATTCTGAAGTCATTTGCGGAAAGAGGATGCTCGCTTACTGTTTTTCCTGCTCACACGGGAGCGGATGAACTGATGAAGTACAACTTTGACGGAATTTTCCTGTCAAACGGCCCAGGAGATCCAAAGGATCTTTCCGATGTAATAGAGACAGTCAGAAAGCTGGCAGGAAGGGTACCTGTGGCAGGGATTTGTCTTGGAGTTCAGATTATTGCACTTGCCCTTGGTGCCAAGACAGAAAAAATGAGATATGGACACAGAGGCTGCAATCATCCGGTTAAAAACCTTGCAACAGGAAAAGTTTCAATCACTTCTCAGAATCATGGATATGTGGTAAACAAAGAATCATTGAGTGATGACATAGAAATAACTCATTTAAATATAAATGACGGAACCGTGGAAGGTCTGCGTCACAGGACACTGCCGCTAATGGGAGTTCAGTACCACCCTGAAGCATGCCCGGGTCCTCAGGATTCAAATATAATTTTTAATGATTTTGTAAATATGTATAAGGAGAAAAATTATGGCAATAGATAAGAACATAAAAAAAGTATTNNAATTATTATAGGACAGGCAGCGGAATTTGATTATTCGGGAACGCAGTGCTGCAGGGCATTGAGAGAAGAAGGAATCGAAACGGTATTGATAAATTCAAATCCGGCTACCATAATGACGGACACAGATATTGCCGACAAAGTTTATATTGAGCCGCTGACTGTTGAATTTGCGGAAAAAATAATTGCAAAGGAAAGACCTGACAGCATCATTGCAGGCATGGGCGGACAGACAGGGCTAAACCTGACTGTAGAACTTTACGACAAGGGAATACTTGATAAATACAATGTTAAAGTGATAGGAACAAGCGTCGAGTCAATTAAAACAGGCGAAGACAGGGAAAAGTTCAAAGATATGATGTACAAGATAAATGAGCCCATTGTGGATTCTGAAATAGTTACGGATATGGAGGCAGGAATAGAAACTGCTTCGAGGATAGGATATCCCATAATAATAAGGCCGGCATACACACTGGGTGGAACCGGCGGCGGAATTGCCGACACTGAAGAAGAATTGAGAGAAATACTGTCCGCAGGGCTTCAGCTGAGCATGAACGGTCAGGTTCTGATAGAAAAAAGCATTAAGGGCTGGAAAGAAATCGAGTATGAGGTAATGAGAGACAAGAACGGAACGTGCATAACCATATGCAACATGGAAAATTTTGACCCGGTTGGTGTTCACACGGGTGACAGTATTGTTGCAGCTCCTTCTCAGACACTTTCTGATGCGGAATACCAGATGCTCAGGACGGCTTCAATTAAAATCATCGATGCCATAGGAATCGAAGGAGGATGCAACGTACAGCTTGCATTAAATCCGGACAGCTTTGAATATGCCGTCATTGAGATAAATCCGAGAGTCAGCCGATCATCGGCACTTGCTTCAAAAGCCACTGGATACCCAATCGCAAAAGTGGCAACCAAAATTGCGTTGGGTTACAACCTTGATGAAATAGTTAACCAGGTAACAGGCAAGACATACGCAGCATTTGAGCCAACCCTTGATTACGTGGTTTTAAAAATACCGAAATGGCCTTTTGATAAATTTTTCAAGGCAAAGAGAGTTCTTGGCACAAAAATGATGGCGACGGGAGAGGTTATGGCAATCGGAAGTTCATTTGAGCAGGCTCTTTTAAAAGCTGTACGTTCCCTTGAAATCAAGCAGTACACACTTTACAGCGAAAAAATAGCAAAGAAAAGCATGGCCGAATTAAAAGCGAGGGTGCAAACTCCCGATGACGAAAGGCTGTTCTGCCTGGCAGAACTTATGAGAAGAGGCTACCGCATAGAGAAGATGGAGGAGCTTACAGGAGTTGATGAATTTTTCCTTCATAAGATATACAACATAGTCGAGGAAGAAGAACTGTTAAGAAATTCAAATGTCGGCATGCTTGATAAAGACAGGCTTAAAAAACTTAAGAAAATGGGTTTCTCCGATAAGGGAATTGCTGATCTGATTAATTCGGAGCCTGAGGAAATTTACAGGCTGAGATTGAAATACGGCATTGAGGCGGTTTACAAGATGGTTGATACCTGCGGGGGAGAGTTTGAGGCGGTTTCGCCGTACTATTATTCAACATATGATGAATATGACGAAGTGAAAATATCTGATAAAAAGAAGATTTTGGTCATAGGCTCGGGGCCTATACGAATCGGACAGGGTGTTGAATTTGACTACTGCTCTGTACACAGCATATTTGCATTGGCAAAGTGCGGCATTGAAACAATAATTGTAAACAACAATCCAGAAACCGTAAGCACCGATTTTGACATTGCCGACAAGCTTTACTTTGAGCCTCTTACAGAAGAAGATGTATTAAATATTGTGGAAAAGGAAAGGCCTGACGGTGTGATACTTCAGTTCGGAGGCCAGACCGCAATCAAGCTTGCAAATTTCTTTAAGGAAAAGAATATTCCCATACTTGGTACAGACCCGGAACAGATCGATATGGCAGAAGACAGGGAAAAATTTGATGCGGTGCTTGAAACTCTTGGTATTAAAAGACCGAAGGGAAAGGCCGTAACAAATATAGAGGACGGAAAAGCAGCGGCTAAAAGCATAGGCTATCCTGTTCTTGTAAGACCGTCTTACGTACTTGGCGGCAAGGGCATGGAAATTACCTATACAGAAGATGATCTGGTCAGCTATCTCAGAAGTGCGTTTTATAACGACTCCAAAAGTCCCGTGCTCATTGACAAGTATCTGGTTGGCAGAGAAATTGAAGTTGATGCCATATGCGACGGAGAAGACGTTCTGATACCGGGAATTATGGAACACCTTGAGAGAGCGGGAATTCACTCGGGTGACAGCATTTCAATTTACCCGCCGAAAAATTTAAGCGAAGAAATAAAGAAACAGCTTGTTTCAATCACCAAGAAGATCTCAAATGCATTAAAGACTGTGGGAATGGTTAATATACAGTTTATTGAATATAATAATGAACTATATATAATAGAAGTGAATCCACGTTCAAGCAGAACGGTGCCTTATATAAGCAAGGTTACAAAAATCCCGGTGATTGAGATTGCTACAAGGGTGATGCTGGGAGAAAAACTCAGGTATATGAAGTACGGCACCGGACTTTACAAGGAATCTGAATTGACGGCAATAAAGGTACCGATATTTTCAACTCAGAAGCTTGACGGAGTTGAAGTCAGCCTGGGGCCTGAAATGAAATCAACAGGCGAAGTTCTTGGAATCGGTAAGAATTATTACGAAGCTCTGTACAAGGGATTTAAAGCGGCAGGATTCAGGATTCCTGACAAGAACAAAGTAATTGTTGCCACAATAAGGGACAGGGATAAAGAAAACTTTAAGCCTGTTGCTGTAAAATTAAGTAAATTGGGATACAAGTTTGCGGCCACGGAAAAAACAGCCGAATATCTTAACCATAACGGAATAAATGCGGCAACGGTTAAAAAAGTCAGAGAAGCTAAGCCTACAATCATTGATTTGATCAGAAGCGGAAATGTGGGATTTGTGGTAGACATCCCCACGAAGGCCAACGATTCAAATACAGACGGGTTCAAAATCAGAAGATGTGCCATTGAGGCATCAATAAATGTGTTTACTTCGCTGGATACAGTATCAGCTCTGGCAGATGTTATGGAGTCAAACATTACTGATAAAGATGCGGATGTTTACGACATCTGCAAGTGAGAAAATTTGGCTTGAAATTATTTGCCTATTATGTTATCATTAGTTCCGATGGGGATAGATAGGTGCTGGTGTGCCTCCTGGTCTTCAAAATCAGTTGCGGGGCGTTAAAACGTCCTGGGTGGGTTCAATTCCCACATATTCCCGCCAATTAAGGAGAATAGCTATGCACAAAAATGTATTGGTGTGTGTCACACAACAAAAAACATGTGAGAAGCTTATACAGCAAGGCGCAGAGTTATCAAAGGAACAGACAGGCAGTCTATATGTTCTGCATGTTGTGAACGAGAATGATAAATTTTTGTATAATTTCAGTGACGGAGATGCGTTGGAATATTTATTTAAAATTACAAAAAACATCGGAGCAGAATTAACTGTGAAAAGATCAAAAGATGTTATAAGAACAATTGTAGATTACGCTGACGAAATGAATATTACACACATTGTATTAGGAAGTTCAAGAGAAAAAGATCCTTCGAATAATTTTGTGATCAAGTTGCAAAAGAGACTTCCGGACAGGACATTCGTGCTTTAAAATGAACAGATTTCATTTGATTTTTAAATTCTTGCTTGACAAAAATATACCGCTTAAAGAAAAATGGTGGATTATAATACCTTTGATTTATATTTTGAGTCCGGTGGATTTAATACCAGCC
>DMJQ01000180.1 GCA_003457065.1 Clostridiales bacterium | reverse complement strand
TTAATTTATGGTTCCATTATATCAGATGCAGAAAAAGAAATTGCAAAACTAAAAAAAGAACTTAGAGATAAAGAGGATGCACCCGAAATACTAAAAAAGGCCATAAGCATACTGAACTAGGATTAACTGGAGTAATATATAAAGAAGTAGAAAATTTATCTAAAGAACGCCGAATTTCAGTTAACAGTGTGCTTAAAATACTAGGCGTTTCATCTTCTGGATACTATGATTATTTAAAAAGAAAAGATTCAAATCAGAAGATTAGAAAACAACAGGTTAAGCAAGAAATTACAGAGATTTACAATGAATCTAAACAAATATATGGTGCCCCTAAAATCACATCCATACTGCAAAGCAGGGGTCATGTCATCGCAGAGAAAACAGTGGGGAATTATATGCGTGAGTTAGGCATCAAAGCAATTTGGGTAAGTCCATATAAAAGGACAACAATTGATCCAGATTTTGATAATAAACTTAGAAATATTATAGATAGAAATTTTTCACCTAATTCACCAAATACGGTATGGGTAACAGACATTACCTATGTATGGACAGTAAGCGGATTCGTTTATTTAACAACAGTGATGGATCTATTCTCACGAAAAGTAATAGGTTGGCACCTTTCAGATACTCTTTCAACAGAAGGAGTGCTAAAAGCCATCAATAAGGCAAAATCATCTAGGAAAATAGATGCTCCGATAATCATTCATAGTGACAGAGGTGTACAATATGTATCCAAAGCATACATTGAGGCCACACCAGCAGGAAAATTTATACGAAGTTATTCCCAAAAGGGGACCCCTTGGGACAATGCTGTCATTGAGTCTTTTCATGCTCTAATAAAGAGAGAATGGCTCAACAGATTTGTCATAAGGCATATTAGTCATGCTCATGAACTCATTTTTGAATATATCGAAACATTCTACAATACTACGAGAATTCACAGTCATTGTGATATGTCTTCGCCTTATGATTTTGAGGATAAGCATGTTGGTTAATTGATTCAAGAATATATTAAGTTTTTATTGTCCGTTTTCTTGACAGAAGACCAATTGGGTAATGGTAATAATTACGGACATACAAAAGTTATTGACAACTTGAGTGAGGCAAGCTATAAAAATGGCTATGCTCTTTCCGCAAATCAAGGTAGAGCTTTGAACGATAAATTAAAATATACAGTGGAAACTATAACATCATCAAGAAGTTGGACAATTCCTGCTGGTGTTACCGCCATTGATGTTTTAAAAATAGACGGTGGTGATGGAGGCGAAGGTGGAGGCGCCGGAGTTTCGTATGGCTCGTCAACTGAAATGGGTGGTGACGGTGGTTATGGTGGAAAAAGCGGAAAGGCAAGTTTCGGACGATTTCCGGTTACGCCTCAAGGTGTGTTAAATATTGTAATTGGAGCCGGGGGAACCGGGACTGCAGGAAATAATGATAGTACTTCTTCTACGCGTGGGGGTAAAGGCGGAGAGACTAAAATTTCAGGTATATCATTTCTTGATGTTATAGAAGTTATGCCAGGAGGTTGGGGAGTTAATCCAACCGATTCAAATAATAATGGTTTGAACGGAGAAACTGCAAAATTACTTTTCAAGAATAATGTAAATATATCTTCTGGTGGGAATGGTGGAGAAGGTTATAGTTGGCAAAGTTCAAATAAACCTCCTGGAGTTGGTGGTAACGGAGGAACTGGAGCGGGCAACGGAGGAAATGGTGGTCAAAGTAATAAAGTTGGAACAGTTGGAACAAACGCGACAGTGTATGGTTGCGGTGGCGGAGGAGGCGGTGGAGCAGGAGGAACTGCCAATACGAATCCTATTAATAATACTTCCGCAAAAGGTGGTAATGGAATGCAAGGCGTTGTCTACATAGGTTATTATGGTTTTTAGGAGGAAATTATGAAGTATGCTTTTATAAAAGAAAATACTTGTGTAAATATTGCAGTGTTTGATGGCCCAGAGCAAGCTAATGCTTTTAAAGAAGTATTTGTACGCGATGGCTTTATAGATGATTTAGTTTTATTAAAAGATGAGTCAGAGTTTGGAATTGGTGATACATATGAAAATGGCATCTGGACAAAACAAGAATATGAACAAGAAGTTATACCACAGGAGCCGACAGAAACAGAGCAGCGGCTTATAGACTTAGAAATGGCTATGGCAGCCATAATGGGAATGGGAGGTGAGTTATAATGCCAGCATGGAAATTAAGAATATTTGTAAGAGTAGTAAAAACAAGAATGGAGGCAGAACAAATAACAGCGGAAACAGCTTTGCAGGATTATCCCGCTTTGACTGCAGAAGAAAAACAAAAAATATTGAATTCGATAGTTGATTAAGGGACCTTAAAAACAGGGTCCTATTTTTAATTTGAAAGCATAGGCGGTGAAATATGAGCATAGAATTAACAATACTAATATCAGTTGTGTCAGTAGTATTTGCAATATATACAGGCACAAGTAACATGAAGCGAAGTAACACAGTAGACATAAAGAAAGATGCAGCAGAGATGGCAACAATTAATGTGAAGCTGGACACAATTGGCAGAGGTGTAGATGATATCAAGTTGGAGCAAAAGACTACCAACAAGGATATAAAAGACCTAAGCGAAAGGGTCTTAAAGGTGGAAGAGTCGACAAAGTCAGCTCATCATAGGATAGATGAGATAATCGAAAGGAGTTAAGATTATGGATATGGAACTTTATAAGGAATTTATTAAGCCGGAGATATTGATATTAATTCCGGTATTGTATTTAATCGGCATGATGATTAAAGGTACTACTTTGATAAAAGACAAGTATATACCTTTGGTACTTGGCATTGTCGGCATTGTATTAGCTGTTATATGGATGTTAGCTACAGAGGGTGCAGAAAACATCTACATGGCTATATTTACAGCTATCACGCAAGGTATATTGTGTGCTGGGGCAAGTGTGTATGCTAATCAGCTTGTGAAACAGGGCAAGAAAAATGAGTAAGTTAATAGCAATAGATAACGGTCACGGGCTGAATACCGCCGGAAAGAGAACGCCACTCTTCCCAGGCGGTTCTTTTATGCACGAATGGGAGTTTAACCACGCAGTAGCTAAATATTTGGAAACAGAGCTTCAAAGGTGCGGATTTGAAACATTGATGCTGTCAGATACGGAGGAAGATATACCACTACAAAAGCGCACAGACATATGCAACAAAGCAAGTGCTGATTTCTGTGTGTCGATACACTACAATGCAGTCACAGGTACATGGCAGACTATAGCTACCGGCACGGAAACATACAGTTACCCCGGGAATGTTGCTGACGCAAAATATGCAAGTATAATTCATCCATATGTGGTACAAGCTACGGGTCTTAAGGATAGAGGCTGCCGGCAAGCAAATTTCCACATGGTAAGAGAACCTAAATGTCCGGCCATACTGGTTGAATTCGGTTTTATGGATAACCGTACTGACGCCGATTTGGCTTTACAGGATAGTTTTAGGAAAAGATGTGCCGTTGGATTGGCAAAGGGAATATGTGCGGTATTTGGGGTTGAATATGTTAAAGGAGTTGATGAAACCGTGACTGAAATTAAAAGGTACAAAAATATTTCCGAAATGCCGGAATTTTACCAAGGTTACATTAAAAGGTGGGTTGATGCTGGTTATATAAAAGGCAACACAGACGGAACTTTAGATTTTACCGAAGACATGATAAGGATGTTAATAATTGCGGAGAGGATGCAGAAAAAGAGCATAGAAAATTAAGCAATTACGTCGAAAGCATTTTGATTAAGGAAATTGAGGAGAAAGAAAAGCGCACGAAAGATATATAAACAATTAGCAAGATAACAGGGCAGCCAGACCACCTATAAAGGTGTCAAGGGCTGCCCTGTTGACATGGAGTATAATAACCATAAAGACACGGTATGCTTTATTATATGCTTGTACAGAAGGATGGCTACTGTGTTTGCCGTCAAAAAAACGGCAAAAATTTATTTGCCGGTTTGATTGATTTTGAGTTATAATTATAAAGTGGTATATTTAAAAACGTGTACTTTGCAACGATAATTTATAAAAAATATATTTTGATTGGTATATAAAATCGGTACATTTATATTCTTTGTAAATAGTTGTTGACAAATTTGTTAAAAATAAATATAATTTGATTATCAAAATAAATAGAGGTGTTTTAATGAGCAATCATGAGACTGTAAATGAAATTCTTGTAAGGCTTTTTGCAAATGTCCTGGATATTGAGGAGAAATGTTTAAAGAGAGGCGAGTTTTCGGATTTATCAATATCTGAAATGCATGTTATCGACAATATCGGTGTCAACAGGGAAAGAACCATGTCAGATACTGCCAAAGATCTAAGAATTACATCGGGTACACTTACAACCGCGGTAGATAACCTGATTAAAAAAGGTTATGTGACCAGGGAGCGCTCAGTTGAAGACAGGCGGGTTGTTAAGATAAAGCTGACTGAAAAGGGAATTGCTGCGTACCGTGCTCATGAGGAATTTCATAAGGATCTTGTAATAAGTGCTCTCCAACAGCTGGATATCAATGAAGAAGAACTTTTGACAAAAGTATTGGCAAGCATAGACAGATTCTTTAAAAACAAGTATAAGCTGTAAAATTCTGAATAACTTCAGAATTTTTACACCATATTACTTTAATAATCAAAAAATTCGACAATGAAATAATGAGAGGTTANNGAAGATATTATCAATAAGTACAATTTGAAAGTGGTTCCGCTGTCAGTTAATTTTGAAGATAAGTCATATCTTGACAAAGTGGAGCTAAGTACATCTGAGTTTTTTGAAAAACTTGCAAAATCAGAAAAACTCCCGACGACATCGCAGGTTTCTCCGGGAGCTTTTGCTGAAGTTTTCAATGAAATACTTTTGGATGGAGATCAGATTCTCGGAATATTTCTTGCCTCGGAATTCAGCGGAACATGTGATTCGGCAAGGATTGCAAAGGATATGACGGAAAGCGGCAACATCCGTATCGTAGATTCAAAGAGTGTGTGCATGGGTACATTTGCATTGATTTTAAAAGCAATTGAGTTGGTGAGTCAAAACAAGACTATTGACGAAGTGGTTAACGAATTGGAGAAATCAAAAGAAAAAATCGTTGCCGTTGCTGCACTTGATACTTTAAAATATCTGGAGAAGGGCGGCAGGCTGTCAAAAGGCCAGGCAGTCATAGGCTCCATCCTCAACATAAAGCCTGTTATCGGAATAAAGGAAGGAAAGCTGTCCGTAATTGAAAAAATAAGGGGCAGAAACAAGACTGTTAAATGGTTTGATGAATGGATTGAAAAAAACGGCTTTGATTTGTCGGATAAAACCGTGCTGCTGTTTCACGGGCAGAATTATGATCAGCTTAAAGTGCTGAGAGAAAGAATTGAGGAAAAGTACAAAATCAAAAATATCATTGAGCAGGAGATAGGCTCCGTAATCGGAACGCACGCAGGACCGGGAGTGCTGGGCATTGGATTTTTGAATGAATAGAAACGTTAAAAATGCTGCAATACAATTTTTGCGTGTATTGCAGCATTTATCTCTTATTTCACATCCGCTGCATTTAATGATGCTGCAGAGTGTTTAACATATATCTAATCTGATTTTTTTGCCATCATCCATGTCAACCGTGACAGAAGAATTTTCTTTCAGTTCGCCTTTTAAGTAGGCTTCGGATATTTCATCTTCTATATATTGTTGAATGGCACGTCTTAAAGGCCTTGCGCCGTACTTTGTGCTGTAGCCTTTTTCAAGTATGAATGCTTTAACTTTGTCAGTCACACCGATTGATATTTTCTTTTCTTTTCCTTCCTGTATAACTTCCTTTAACATAAGTTCAACAATCTGGCTGAGTTCATCTTTTGCCAGCTGGCTGAATACGATGATGTCGTCGATACGATTCAGGAATTCAGGCCTGAAGGTATGTTTTAAAGCATCTTTAACTTTGGATTCCATTGCTTCATATTCATTGTTCTCAAATCCTATTCTGTGTCCCTTAATTGTTGTTCCTGCATTTGAAGTCATGATGATCACGGTATTTTCAAAGTTTACGGTTCTGCCCTGATTGTCTGTGAGCCTGCCGTCTTCTAAGATCTGAAGCAATATATTAAACACATCTTCGTGTGCTTTTTCTATTTCATCAAGCAGTATTACCGAATATGGTTTTCTCCTGATTTTTTCGGTCAGGAAGCCTGCCTGATCAAATCCAACATATCCCGGAGGCGCACCGATTAGTTTTGAAACGGTGTGTTTCTCCATATATTCAGACATGTCGAGTCTTATCATGGCGTCTTCGTTTTCAAACAGTTCATGTGCCAATGTTTTGGCAAGCTCTGTTTTTCCCACACCCGTCGGACCGACAAATATGAATGAGGACGGTTTTTTCTTTTTCTTGAAGCCTGAGCGGTTTCTTCTTATTGCTCTTGCCAGGCTCGTGACAGCAGGATGCTGTCCTATGACTCTTGTGTGAAGCCTTTCTTCCAGATGAATTAATTTTTCGGCTTCGGCTTCATTTATTCTTTGTACGGGAATATTAGTCCATGCTTCAATGACATATGCGATATCCTCTGTGGTAAGATGTACATTTTCGCATTCTCTCGACAATTCCCTTATCTTGCCTTCTATTCTTAATTCGTTTACCTTAAGTTCAGCAGCTTTTTCATAATCATCATTTTCAGCCGCTTCTTCTTTTTCATCTTTTATCATGGATAATTCTGTTCTCAATGCTTCAAGTTCCACCAGGCCGCTGTTTTTAAGGTTAGCTCTTGAACCTGCCTCATCAATAACGTCAATTGCCTTATCCGGAAGGAACCTGTCGGTGATGTATCTTTCCGACATCAGTACCGCCTGCTTGATAACTTCATCGGAAATTTTAACATTGTGATATGTTTCGTAATAATCCTTGATGCCCTTGACAATTTCTATGGAGTCTTCAACGGAAGGCTCGTCTACCATTACAGGCTGGAATCTTCTTTCAAGAGCAGTATCCTTCTCAATGTGTTTTCTGTATTCATCCAGAGTGGTTGCTCCGATTACCTGAACCTCTCCTCTCGCAAGAGCAGGTTTAAGTATATTGGCAGCATTCATAGCACCGCCTTCGGCTTCACCAGCACCTACGATGTTATGAACTTCGTCGATTACAATAATTATGTTTCCGGCTTTTTTTGCTTCATCAATTATTGCTTTCATACGGGATTCAAACTGACCCCTGAATTGAGTTCCTGCCACAACCGCAGTCAGATCAAGAAGGTAGACCTCGGTATTGTACAATTTTACAGGAATTTTGCGCTCTGCTATTCTTACGGCAAGCCCTTCTGCTATGGCTGTTTTTCCTACACCGGGTTCACCGATTAATATTGGATTATTTTTTGAGCGCCTGTTTAATATCTGAACAACTCTGTCTATTTCTTTTTCTCTGCCTATAATTCTGTCCAATTCTCCGTATCTTGCCTGCTCGGTCAGATTAGTGCCGTAAGTGTCAAGATATTTAAATTTTTTACGCTTTACTTTTTCTTTTATTTTCGGGCCTGACCCGCTGCCGCCAGTAGAAATATCCAATTCATTATGTTCCTCTTCAGTTGGCTGAAATCCACTGTTTGAATTAGATATACCTGAAAAGGCCGAATTCATTAAATTCATAAGCGAATTCATGCCTTCATTGTCTTCTGAGTCAATATTTTGAGATAGCTTTTCCAAGTCCATATCTCCCATAATTTCTGTCAGCTGATTGTTAATATTTTCAAAATCCTCCGGTTTCATGCCGCTTTGTCTCATTATCTGATCCATGGGTGCAAGACCTTGTTTTTTTGCGCAAGGAATGCATAAGCCCATGGTTTGCATTTTTCCTTCAATAATTTTATTGACATATATTACTGCCACGTTTTTTTTGCATACCGAACATAACATTATTTCTCATCTCCTATACTTGCGATACATAGCATATGTTTAACTATAATCAGTAAATTTATTTCAGTAAATTATATTTTCTAATTTTAATAGGTTACAAAATTGTTATACAAAGTNNCTATAATATAATTCCCTTAAAAAAGCATTAAAAATCTGAAAAAAATTAATATTGAAATTCCAATAATCAGGTTGATTTCAGGCATTTGCACTTTTGACAAATACCGTCTTTTTATATACATTATCATCAAAATTAGCAATATGGTATAACAATTCCTGCTGCTTTGTCAGTTTTGCCTCTCATGGAAATTCTTTTAAACCCCAGCGGGTATATTTTTTCAAATGCACCATAATACAATTAATCATGTGTTTTTTTGGTTGCATTACAAACGTTTTTCAAGTCCGCAATATTATCTGCCGCTTATTGTGACGTCAGAGTTGTTCAGCAGGAATGCAACTATACACTGCGTAATCTTCACCATGTGTTTTCCGTATTATTGTTTTATCCAAAAACGATTATTTCTAACCATATTATAATTATAAACGCAGTTCTGCGTTTTGTAAAGGAACCACCCGCAAATTGCGAATAAGTTAAAGTTCTGATTATGCTTTCATATTCCCTCAAGATATTTTTCAAGCTCATTAAAATCACAAAAACGCCTGACAGAAACATCTTGCCTGTCAAGGAGATTTTCAAGATCCTCCTGGTGTACCTTTGCAAGTTTATAAATTTTAGTTAAATTATTTGGATCGTATGCTTCTATAAGATCAGGCAATGAATCAAGTGTGACGCTGGTGTGTTTTGTCGTCTGCTCTATTTCGTAAGTGAGTTCGACGACGGCAAACAACATGGTAACAGGGTCGTTTATCTCACATGCATGTACAACTTTATTGTAGGCATTTATAAGTTCCTCATATAAATTAGACCATTTATCTTTAAAAGATCTGAGAGGAGTATGTTTATGCCGTTCGCTTTCAACAAGTTTTCTGGTGTTTTCCATTAATACGGCAAAGGAAAGTATAATTTTGTCTTTATCACTGCAGAAAAATGCGGTGTCATATAATTCTTCAAAATGTTCCGGGACAACAGGCATTGCAAGAATTTCGGCCTTTAACTTCCCGCGTCCGCGTTTTATCGGCACTCCGTTTAAAAGTGAAATAGTCTGTCCTAATTTATAAATTATGCCGATGGCTTGATATCTCGCTTCCGATAATGATTTTGCATTAGTCAGTTCTACCATATCTACACATGCGCTGTCAAGCTGTTCGCTGGCCATGTCTATAAAGCGTAATTTGTCGCTTATATCAAGAGCTTTTGTTTTGAGCAAATTCCATCGTTCCATATCTTTATTTGAGGCGCAGTATAATACTTTTCCGTCGGTGATGATTGAAATAATGCGTTCACCGTGACTTGCTATTCTTTCAAGACGTTCCCATGATATCCCAAAAATCGTAACCGATTTCGTCTATAATAAAAGTAAACTCGAGATTGAATCCACGCTCTGTTTTAGGAACAAAAAACATATCTATGTCAGAGAGTTCATGAGTATCATTGTAAATTGTTGAACCCATTATTACAAGAAGGGAAATATCATTTGAATAATCCCTTTTTATTTTTTCAATAAGTAATTCGGCTTCTTTTATTGGTTTCATAATGTTCTTCCTAAAAAATAAACTCCATTCCCGGTTATCGAAAATGGAGTCAGAATCGTCACGCTTATTTAGTAGTACAATGCTAAATAAATGTAGCGAGGCCAATGAGTGCGGGACAAATTCCGCTCAAGGTAATTTCATGATTACAACTCAATCTCGATAACAAAACCAAAGCCTGTATATTTACAGACATACTACTTATGTCGGTAAAATCGGATTATAATCTAATCATGATCACGCCGCCTGCATAAAATTTGCTTTAATTATAACATAAATATGGAAAAATACAACAATTTTTTGCTTGCAATAAGATGCGAAAATATAGATTTCTCTCATAATGGCATTATTTTTAGTCCTTAGTTCATATAATTTTCTATCATATTTTAGTTATTTCACACCGCACTTAATATTTCAGCTGGTAATGTCCTCATAAAAACTATTATCTTCGTTGGTAAATCGAGGTTTTAGATTATATATATGATCGGAATTTTTTTCTCTTTTGTTCAGATAAACTTAGCATTTTTATGTGTCATATTTCCGGAAAACGGGCGATGGATAGTAAGACTTTTCTGAAATTGCTATTGACATATTATGTTTAAGGCAATATACTGTATGAAATTAAATATTTTCACGGGTATATTACAGAGGATGCGATGATCAAGAGTAAAAGCTATGCTTTGAAAGGGTGACTCGCCGAAGGGATTTTCCCTGGGCTTACGTTTAATAGATGTAATACTGTTTTTATAGGATGCTTCCCAATTCTATAAGAGAGAGCTGTAATGTGCTGGGCAGAAGGTTAGGTGTTTTTTAAGCGTCTGAGGGCCCTTTTGCTCTTATGTCGCTTTTTTTTTATGCCCTAACCCCGTATGTTCGAGCGATAGCGAAGAACAGATGGTTGGTATGTCAAATCCAATGAATGTCAATTTATTTTGAGCCGAATTGTCATTGGTGCATAAAATAAAAGCGGTATGAAAATTATTTATTAAAATAATTTGAAGGAGAGAAAAAGAAATGAGAGATTTGGTAAGAGGTTGCGGAGTGGCTTTGGTAACGCCATTTGCTAAAGGAGAAGTAGATTACGATACTATGGGAAAATTAGTCGATATGCATGTTGAACTGTCAGGTTCAATTATTGTGGCGGGAACAAGGGGAGAAGCGTCCACACTTACAGATGATGAATATCATTCATTAGTGAGATTTGTAATCGACAGAGTTGATAAAAGGATACCTGTCATAGCAGGTGCAGGAAGCAATTGCACAGCTTCAGCCATTGAAAAAGCAAAGTTCTGTGAAGAAGCAGGTGCGGACGGATTGTTGATTGTAACTCCTTATTATAACAAAACAACCCAGAGAGGTTTGGTAAATCATTACCGTCTGATAGCAGAAAGTACATCACTACCGATAATCGCCTACAGCGTACAGGGCAGAACCGGTATGAACATTGAACCGAGGACTGTTTTAGAACTTTCAAAAATTAAAAATATAGTCGGGATTAAAGAAGCCAGCGGAAATATAAGTCAGGTGGCCGAAATTATAAGAATCTGCCCAAAAGACTTTTTAGTTTATTCAGGCAATGACGATATGGTTATTCCTCTCATGTCTCTTGGGGGACACGGGGTTATATCAGTGGTTGCAAACATACTTCCGGGCGAAATCAAAAAAATGATTGATGATTACAAAGCCGGAAATGTTGAGGAAGCAAGGAATACACAGCTGGCTTTAAACGGTCTTAACAACGCTTTGTTCATTGAAACAAATCCAATTCCCGTCAAAGAAGCAATGAGCATCTTAAATATGTGCAGCGCCGAGGTAAGAGAACCGCTGTATCCCATGGCGGATGAAAACAGAGAAAAACTTATTAAAGAAATAAATAACTGCGGAATAGGCGTAACAAGCAGCGTTTGTTAGAAAGGACGATAGGATGAACATTGTTATATGCGGCATAAATGGTGCCATGGGCAGGGTGTTGGAGCAGGAAGTTCAAAATTATCAGAATATAAATCTCATTGGCTCATTGTCACCACGAAGAGGAAATTGCGGTCAGGACATAAAGGAACAGGCAGATGTGGTAATTGATTTTTCAAATCCTGCAAATCTTGACTTTCTCATCGGTTATGCAAAGAAAAATAAATGTGCGCTTTTAATATGCACTACAGGATATACAGAGAGGCAAAAAAACAGAATAGCCGGCGCGGGGAGAGACATACCCGTGCTGCTCTCTTCAAATACATCACTGGGAATAAATGTATTCAGAAAAATACTCAAAAACATTTCAGCCGAGCTTGACGGATTTGATATTAACATTGTCGAAAGTCATCACAACAGGAAAAAGGATTCTCCCAGCGGCACTGCAAAAACCTTAGCTGAAGATATTATGAAAGCAACAGGGAGAGAACACATCGAAACTCTTGCAATGAGAGCGGGAACAATTCCTGGAGAACATATTGTAATATTTTCGGGAGTCGATGAAATATTGGAAATCAAGCACACGGCTTTTTCTAAAAAAATATTTGCAAGAGGAGCCTTGGATCTGGCTCTGAAACTTTCAACAAAGCCAGCGGGCTTTTACAGCACGGAAGATTTTTTCTGATAACCGGGAAACAGTCGATGAGCAACGGAAAAGACAGCTGCTGCTCATATGCGGAATTATAAATAAAAATAAATCGTTATATTGAAATATAAATTAAATGCACAGGAGGCAATTATGTTACAAGACCCATACGAAATAGCGAGATATATTAAAGAAGCAAAAAAGTCCACGCCTGTAAAGCTGTATGTTTCAGGCATGGTGAACAATATAGATAACTGCAGCATGAAAAGTTTTTCTTCAGGAGATATGGCGATTTTCATAGGAGAATATGCCGATGCGCAAAAGCTTCTGGCGGATAATCCTCAGATTGCAAATTATTACATGGAATATGACAGAAGAAATTCTGCCATACCACTTTTAGACACAAATGAAATCAATGCACGCATTGAGCCGGGAGCAGTTATACGAGACATGGTAACCATAGGCAAAGACGTTGTAGTAATGATGGGAGCTGTCATAAACATAGGAGCGGTAATAGGCGAAAAAACAATGATTGATATGAATGCCGTTGTAGGAGCAAGAGGAACCATAGGCAAAAACGTGCATGTGGGAGCAGGAGCGGTCATAGCAGGTGTATTGGAACCGCCCAGCAAGACACCGGTTATTATTGAGGACGATGTTCTTATCGGTGCTAATGCGGTGATTCTTGAAGGAGTTAAAGTTGGAAAAGGTGCAGTTGTTGCCGCAGGAAGCGTGGTGACAGGTGATGTACCTGAAATGGCAGTTGTTGCGGGAAGTCCTGCCAGGATCGTTAAGTACAAAGATGGCAGAACGGTGGAAAAAACCAAGCTTCTTGATGACCTGAGAGGTTAACTATGATTGACGAAAGATATATATTGAGGACGTATAACAGATCAGGGCTGGAAATAGATAAAATAAGAGGAAATTATATTTACACCTGTGACGGAAAGAAGTATCTTGACTTTTTTTCGGGCATTGCAGTTAACAATCTTGGATATGATGAAGATGTCATAAGGGCCATGACTGATAAAATGCAGAGCTACACTCATATATCCAATTATTTTTCCGACAGGGACAGAAGTGAGCTGGCAAGAGTTTTAATAGACAATTCCATTGATGGCAGAGTGTTTTACACAAATTCGGGAACTGAAAGCACCGAAGCAGCTTTAAAGCTTGTACGAAAATGGGGAAGGTCAAACAACAAGCATAAAATACTGACAGCCATAAATTCTTTTCACGGGAGAACAACCGGAGCCTTGGCGTTGACGGGGCAAAAAAAATATCAGAAAGATTTTGAACCTTTGATCAACGGAGTGGAACACTTTGTATTTAACGATTCCGACAGTTTGGTTTCAATGGTTGATGAAGACACTTCCGCGGTATTTTTGGAGCCGGTTCAGGGCGAGAGCGGAGTAATACCTTTGGATTCCGATTTTGTTAAGACACTGTCAGAGCTCAGAGAAAAATACGGTTTCTTATTGGTTATGGATGAAATACAAACAGGATTCAGACGCTGCAAAAGATTGTTTGCTTATGAAAACTACAATATTGAACCTGATCTGATTTTACTGGCAAAAGCGCTGGGTGGAGGGCTTCCCTTAGGTGCAATGATTGTTTCAAGTAAGCTGGAAGATGTCATAGGCGTCGGAGATCACGGTTCAACATTCGGAGGAAATCCGGTGGCATGCGCCGGAGGTCTGGCTGTCCTTAAGAAGCTTACCGATAAAGATTTTGTCAGATCTGTGGATGAAAATGCCGACTATTTATATAATAAATTATTGGCTGTAAAAGAGAAATATCCTCATATAATTAAAAAGCTGAGAGGAATTTCAATGATGCTTGGTCTGGAGGCGGGCGAATACGCATCCGTAATCAGGGACATGGCCGTTGAAGAAGGAGTTTTGCTGAATGTAACGGGCGGAACTGTTATAAGAATAATTCCTCCGCTTACAATTAATTCAAGAGATATTGATTTATTTATTAATGTGTTAGAAAAAATTGTTTCCAGACTGTAATGTATCCGTAATACGTACAACTGTATTGATTGTATTGACACGGCTTTTAAATTGTGTTATTGTAATAAGGTTATTATGATAATTAAAGGAGGGAAAAATGCTAAAGGTTGCAAAATTTGGCGGCACTTCAATGGCTGATGCTGTACAGCTCAAAAAAGTGCGTGACATAGTAAAAAGTGATGATGAAAGAAAATTTGTTGTAGTTTCCGCTCCGGGTAAAAGATACAAGGATGACAATAAAATTACGGATTTATTGTATTTAACCCATGCACACACAAAATATTCGGTGCCGTACACACCGGTGTTTAAAATTATTGAAGACAGATTTAATTCAATTAAGGAAGAATTAAATTTAAACATAGATTTGGACCATGAGTTTGAAATAATTAAAAATAATTTAGACAACAAATGTGAAGAGGATTACATTGTCAGCAGAGGAGAATATTTAAGCGCGATGCTTTTGGCAGACTACCTGCAGTGTGATTTTATTGATGCAAAGGATGTTATATTTTTTAACTATGACGGAACAGTAGACAAAGATAAAACACATGAAAAACTGACAGAGGCTCTCGGCAATTCTAAAAAAGCAATTATTCCGGGATTTTACGGTTCATATCCGGACGGAAGCATCAAAATATTCTCAAGAGGCGGTTCGGATATTACGGGTTCAATAATAGCCAGTGCTGCTAATGCCGATATTTATGAAAACTGGACGGATGTTTCGGGGTTCTTAATGGCAGATCCAAGGATTGTAAAAAACCCGAAACAAATCAAGAAAATAACTTATCAGGAACTCCGCGAGCTGTCTTATATGGGCGCATCGGTTCTTCATGACGAGGCTGTGTTGCCGGCAAGGCAGGCGGGCATACCGATTAACATAAGAAACACAAACGCCCCGGATAATCCGGGCACGTTAATCGTAGGCGATGATGTGGACTGTGGCAGAAACGGAAATGATGATATAATAACAGGAATTGCGGGAAGAAAAAATTTCACCGTGTTTTATGTTCAAAAGGAACACATGGCAAATGAAGTCGGCGTCATTAAAAAGGCTTTAGAAGTTTTTGAAGAANNTGAAGACAAAGGATTGAGCATAGACCACATTCCTTCGGGAATCGACAGCTTTTCGATTGTGCTTCCCACAGAAAGCGTGGAAAGAATAGCTCATGAAATCGTGGAAGAACTAAAGGTAAAATGCAATACCGAATCGGTTAATGTCCACAATAATTTAAGCCTGATAACAACTGTAGGCATCAAAATGGTTTACAGACCGGGAATCTCTGCGAGACTGTTTGCGGCGCTGGGAGAAAATAATATTAATATACGCATGATCAATCAGGGATCAAGCGAAATTAACATTATAGTCGGTGTCGAAGACAAAGATTTTGAAAATGCCATAAAAGCTATTTACAATGCTTTTGTAAAATAATAAGATAATATAAACGGCTGCTGCATCAACCTCAGGTTGCAATGTGCAGGCGTTTTTTATTTTGCCTGTGGGTGTTGAACTGTGTGGTATATTTTAGTTTTTATAGTGCTTTAATCATAAGGTCCAGGTACTTATCTGCTCTCTTATGAAGGTCGAAATTTCCGTTGTGAAGGCACCAATGAAAAATCAGACCTCTCATTGATTGATAAAGGTATTCATTGATTTCATCGGCACTCATTCCCGAAGTTAATTCTCCGCTTGTGATTCCGGATTCGATTATAGGAGCAAGAAGGGTCTGCATTGCTCTGCCTTCCTTCAAAAAAAGCGTATTATTGTTAGTGTATAGTATTTTGATAAAATCAAACGGCTGTCCGATAACAAAATCTATATAAAACAGCATGTAATTTTTAATTTTTTCTCTGGCGGTCTTTCCACCTATTCCGTTTTTCATAAATTCATTAAATATTCTGTCGGCTTCCACATAGGACTGATTCAAAATGTCATTTTTCGATTCGTAGTAATTATAAATCGAGCCTACGGATACCTTAGCCGCCTTGGCTATATCCTGCATGGTAACATAGTCAAATCCCCTGCTCTTAAAAAGCTTAATGCTTGTATTGAATATTTTATCTTTTGTTTTCTGTGCCTGAATTGAGCGACTGTTCACTTTTCATCCTCCTGTTAGTGTATTTAAATGTTTATATTTTTCACATGATTTTAATTATAGCATATTAAAGTTTCACAGCCAAATAAATTAGTGAATTTTAAAAATATTGCTTGAAAAATAACAAACAATGAATTATAATGAACGTATTCAGTGAACCGATTCACTAAAAACAGAAATAATTGGAGGAGAACAATGAAGATTAAGAGGGCAATAAGTATTATTCTAATCTTATCCATGCTTTTAAGCCTTGGAGCATGCGCTTTAAATAACGCTGAAAAGTCTGCGGGAGGAGATAAGGTTGACGCAATTTTCACACCCGGAACCTATGAAGGAGAGGCAGAAGGTTTCCATGGAACAATTAAAGCATCTGTTACTGTTACGGAAACGGAAATAACAGATATTACCGTAACTCACACCGAAACTGCAGGTCTTGGTGACAAGGCAGTTGAAAAAATTGTATTAGAAATAAAAGAGAACACATCGCTTAATGTACCGGTTGTTTCCGGCGCCACATATTCAAGCAACGGTATAATTGCTGCAGTAACGGCGGCACTAAAAAAGGCGGGAGCTGATATTGCGGGTTTAAAGAGCAAGGCAGCCGATAATGGAAAAGCAGTAGAAGATATAGAAAAGACAGCAGACGTTATAGTAATCGGCGGCGGCGGAGCGGGACTGGCGGCAGCGGTTTCTGCACACCAAAACGGTGCATCGGTTATAGTTATAGAAAAAATGCCGCAGGTTGGCGGAAACACAATCATATCAGGTTCTGCATACAATGCGGCAGATCAAGACAGACAATCATCGTTGACGATGACAGAACTTGAAAAACAGACTGTGGAAGGAATCATATCTGCAGAACAAACTGATACTGAAGTGAAAAAATGGCAGGAAACACTTAAAAAAGAGTGGGATGAATATCTTGCTTCAGGCAAGACACAATTGTTTGATTCGCCTACACTGCACAAGCTACAGACTTATAACGGCGGTGATAAGCTTGGAAAGACAGAGCTCATAAGCATACTTGCGGAAAATTCACCGAAAGCTGTTGAATGGCTGGAAAGCCTCGGAATGGAATTTAGGGACTATGTATTTACGGTGCTCGGAGGTCTGTGGTCAAGAGCACATAAACCGGAAAAACCACTGGGAACAGGTTATGTTGAAGCTTACATGAATTATATAGAAGAAAACAGCAGTGATATTGAAGTTATGGTTGATACTGCAGCCAAGAGTCTCATTGTTGAAAACGGTGAAGTCAAAGGTGTCAATGCAGAAAGAAATGGCGGCAAGGTTACTCTTAAAGCTGAAAAAGGAGTTATCCTGGCAACGGGCGGATTCGGTGCAAATGTTGAAATGCGTGAACAATACAATACTTTGTGGCCTTCTCTTAAAGATATAAAAACTACAAATCATACCGGTGCAACCGGCGATGGCATCAAAATGGCAACGGACGTGAATGCTTCGATAATAGGCATGGANNCACGGAAATATTGAACAGGGAGTTCAGGACCGTATATTTGTTAATAAGGAAGGAAACAGATTTGTTGATGAAGGTGAAAGAAGAGACGTTATGACCAAGGCTCTGATGGAACAGACAGATTCATCCATGTGGGTAATAGTTGATAAACATTCATATCCGACAGGTGATACTGTGAACAACTTCAATGAAAGCATTGACAGTCTGGTTGAATCAGGCAGAGCTTTCAAAGCCGACACTCTTGAAGAACTTGCTGAACTTATCGGTGTCGATCCTGTGAATTTTGTGAAATCAGTCGAAACCTTCAACCAGGCAGTAGAAGGAAGTGTTAAGGATCAGTTCGGCAGAACACTGTTTGCGGATAAAATTGACACGGCACCATTCTATGCAGGAGCACGTGTGCCTACAGTTCACCACACAATGGGCGGCGTTGAAATAAACGTGAATGCTCAGGTTGTTAATGCCGGCGGAGAAGCTATTAAAGGGCTTTATGCAGCCGGAGAGGTGACGGGAGGAATTCACGGAAGCAATAGGCTTGGCGGAAACGCGCTGGCAGATATAACTGTTTTCGGCAGAATAGCCGGAGAAAGTGCAGCTCTTGCTAAATAAATATAAATAATGCAGAAAAACCCGGCAACAACATGCTGCCCGGGTTTTTCTTATTTTAAAACATACCGAGAGTCTACTCGGTATGCCTGAGTTTCGGTTTTTATTTGCGAAATACTTGTGGGGAACCGTAAACCGTATTATTCGCTGTTTAAAAATATACATTTTTCACTGCTGCGATTCTTCAGTGAAATTATGTTCATTATTTCAAGTATCCTCCAACCATGGACTTAATATCGTTCACCGTTATGTAAGCGTTAGGATCAGTCTGCTTTATCAATTTAACAGCCTCAGAAATTTTCTTTCTTTTTAATTGTATGAATAAAAGGTTTTTACTGCTGTTGTTTTTTCCTTTTCCTTCGATTATAGTGACTCCGAAGCTTTGTTCTCTTAATATTTCGGCAAGTCTTTCCCCGATATCCTCATTTACTACAACCTGTATGGAGGCAAGACCGAGTGCGATTTTTGATTCAAGTGTAACTCCGATAAAGTTTCCCAGTGAAAATGCGGCACCATATATGAATACCTTAATGGGGTCTTCGGTTATATTGTTAAGTACTGAGCTTACCACTACCAGCCATATCATTATTTCAATAAAAGCCAGCACCGCTCCCTTAACCCTTTCACCCTTGTTAATGTATACCAGACGTATGGTAGCAACCGTAACTTCCACTATTTTGGCACAGAATATTGTGATGTACAATACAGGTCCATGCAGATTCATCATAAATTCCATAGAACACCTCTTATTATTCATTTACTATATTCTACTTTGTCTGTCAGTATTATGCAATAGATAAGTTAGTGTTAAAATATTATTGTGTATTATTTTAAAATAATGTAGAATTTAAGTAAGAGAGGAAGAGTATTATGAGATTGAGATATGTTCCCGGGCAGTATCAATATTTGCGAAATCATGAAAAAGCAATTACTGAGCCGGAAAAGACAGGATACAAATTAAACAGAGCTTTTAACAACAAAAATCCCATTCATGTGGAATTAGGATGCGGCAAAGGCAGGTTTCTGAGAGAAACAGCGCTGAAAAACCAGGATATCAATTATTTTGGCTTTGAAAAAAATATCAAGGTTGCATACAGATGTGCAAAGTGTGAATATGAGAACGACCCGCCCAATTACTTTATTGTTTATTCAAATGGTGATATATTAAGTGATGTATTTGAGCCGGAGTCAATTGAGAGAATTTATTTGAATTTTTCGGACCCATGGCCTAAGCCTTCCCATTACAAAAGAAGGCTGACATATAAAAAATTCCTGGATGTATATAAGGTTGTTTTGACAGACAGCGGCGAAATCCATATGAAGACGGACAACAACGATTTGTTTGAATATTCTGTGGAACAGTTCAAGGAAGACAACTGGGAGTTTCTTATGGTTACAAGAGACCTGCACGGCAGCCAGTATGCAGAAGACAATGTGATGACCGAATACGAGGAACGGTTTGTCAGTGAAGGCAAAAAAATAAATAAGCTTATTGTGAGAAAAAATGGATAGAATAAAATATGTTATAATTTACTTTGTGCTGATTAATATAATATCATTTCTTTTATTTTTTACGGACAAACAAAAAGCCAAAAGAGACAGGTGGAGAATAAAGGAAAGAACTCTTCACATGTCAAGTTTTTTGGGAGGAACTTTGGGAAGCATTGCAGCAATGATATTGTTCCATCATAAAACCAAAAAACCTGCTTTTATTGTTATAACGGTGCTGGCATTAATATTTAATATTTTTGTCACATATGAGATTTGTGTCAGATTGCTATAATTAGGAGTGATAGTTTGAAAAAATTTAATAAAACAAATGCCATGCGCATACTTGATTCCATGAATACGGAGTATGATTATATGACATATGAATGTGATGACGGTCATATTGACGGTGTTTCGGTTGCGCATAAAACAGGGCAGAATCCCGAAGCTGTCTTTAAAACACTGGTGGCCTTGGGGCACAGCAGTGAGCTGTATGTTTTCTGCATCCCCGTGGAATATGAGCTTGATTTGAAAAAGGCTGCCAAAGCTTCCAAAGAAAAAAACATTGAAATGCTTCCGCTGAAGGAGCTTACAAAAAACACTGGGTATGTAAGGGGAGGATGCTCGCCCATAGGCATGAAGAAGCATTACAAAACATTTGTGGATGAATCGGCATTGCTCCAGGAAAAGATACTGGTAAGTGCCGGAGCGATAGGGTCACAAATTATTATAAGGCCGGATGATTTAATTAAAGCGGCTGAAGCGGAGTATGCAGATATTATTTAATGGAGAAAAAAATGAAACTGAACATAATATATGAAGACAAACATGTGCTTTGCCTGGTAAAACCTCAGGGAGTACCCTCGCAAAGTGATAAGACAAATGATGATGACATGATGTCAGAAGCATTGAAGTATTTGAGCGGGAAAGAGGCAAAACCGTATCTCGGACTTATTCAGAGACTTGACCGGCCTGTGGGAGGTGTAATGGTTTATGCCAAAAACGAATTTGCCAACAAGGAGCTTTCAAGACAGGTGCAGATGAGACAGACCAGAAAAGAATATCTGGCTGTAGTATGCGGCAGGCCGGAAAATGAAACGGCAGTGCTGGAAGATTATTTGAAGAAATTAAGAACCATCAATATGTCAAAGGTGACAACGGCAGACGACAGGCAGGGCAAGGCTGCAAAACTGGAATATGAAGTTCTCGGATCAATTGAGACTGAAGAATATGGTGTTCTGTCATTGTTGAAAATAAAGCTTTATACGGGAAGACACCATCAGATAAGGGTTCAGCTCTCAAATGCGGGCATTCCCATATGGGGAGACAACAAGTACAACAAAGTGTTTGTAAAGAAAAAGGAATTTACGCTGCCGGCTCTCTGGTCACATAAATTCGGATTCAGGCATCCAAAGACAAAGGAATATACGGAATTTATGTCTGTTCCGTCAAGCTTTCCATTTACACTTTTTAACATATAATTTATTTATNNATATAAAGAACAGTAAGGAAGTGCAAACATATATAAAAAAAGCGGATGAATCACTGGTGGAATTAGGCTATACGGAGCATTCATTCGCACATGTTGGCAAGGTTGCAAACCAGGCTCAGGATATTCTTCTGAAACTGGGTTACGGCGAGCGAACGGCAGAGCTGGCGAAAATTGCCGGATACATGCATGACATAGGAAATGTTGTGAACAGAGTGGACCACGCACAGAGCGGAGCCATAATGGCTTTTCGCATACTTGACAAGATGCAGATGGATGTGGATGAAATAGCGACTATTATTTCTGCAATAGGCAATCACGACGAATCGACTGCTGTTCCCGTCAACGCTGTTGCGGCAGCGCTGATTTTGGCGGATAAGTCTGATGTGCGCCGCTCAAGAGTGAGAAACACAGACACCGCAACCTTTGACATTCACGACAGGGTAAATTATTCGGTTGAATCATCTAACCTGATAATAGATACAGAAAATAAATATTCCATACTTGAACTGAAGATTGACACAAAATTATTTACCATCATGGATTACTTTGAGATATTTCTCGGCAGGATGCTCTTGTGCAGAAGAGCATCCGACTTTTTAAAGCTTAGATTCAAATTGGTGATTAACGGTGTTGAGCTGCAGTAAAAATTTAATGGTGAGACAGTTACTACAATATGCCGCTGAAAAACGAAATCAGTGAGCATGTTAGTGACCGTCTTTTTAAAATAAAAATACTCTGCATAAAGACATAGAGAACACATACTTCACAATTCGTTTGTTAATCTGTTGACAATATCTGGAGAATAACGTATACTTAGTACGTTGTCTTTTAAAAAACATAACGAAATCAGGAGGTATAGACTATGAAATTTTTTAAAAGATTATTTTTTTTAATGTTGGTATTTGTGATGATGCTCTATGTTTCGGCATGCGGCAGACAAAATGATGCGGCTGAGGATAATAATGCCAAGGAACAGGAAGTCGTCAGTACAGATGCAGCCACTGGGAATGAAGATGTAACTCTTCTTGTTTATTGCGGAGCGGGACTAAAAAAACCGATGACTGAAATTGCTGAAATGTTTGAAGAAGAAAACGGAACAAAAATTGAGTACATATTTGCAGGTTCAACACAGTTGCTTGGACAAATAGAACTTACCGGAAAGGGAGATGTTTTTATCGTAGGTTCCAAGAAGGCTTATGAATCAGCAAAAGAAAAAGGGCTTGCCGGAGATGAAAAGGAAGTAGCATATCATAATCCAATAATAGGTGTTCAAAAAGGAAATCCCTTGAACATAGAAACCCTTGAGGATTTAGCAGAGCCGGGAGTAAAAGTAGTCTTGGGAGATGAAACAGCTAATGCAATAGGGGAAACCAGTCAAAGGATAATTGAAAAAACAGGTTTAACGGGAATAAATGATAATGTGGTTTCTAAAACAGCAACAGTAAATGAACTAATAGTATACTTGACATCAAAAGATGCTGATGCGGCAATAATTACCGAGGATTCTGCATTTAAAAATGAAGATATTGATTTAGTTCCTATACCGGAAGATGTCAATATAGTTCAGATTATACCTGTAGGAGCACTTACAGCTTCTGAAAATGTTCATGATGCAAATAAATTTGTTAATTTTGTCAGTTCTGAAAAAGGAAAAGAGATATTTAATAAGTACGGCTTTCCGCCTGTGAACTAATTGGATTTATTATATGTGCAACAAACTTTTTCCGTATTTTTTATTATCAATTTTAATTTTAGTGCTGCTGCTTGTTTTTACGCCGCTTGTATTATTGGTTTTAAGAGGCATTGCCAGCATTGGGACATGTATTCAATCGGAAGAAATATTGTTTTCAATTAGGCTGAGCCTGATTACATCAAGTATATCAACGCTGATATGCCTGCTTTTTTCATTACCTGCGGCGTACTGCTTAGCAAGGCTTAAAGCAAAAGCAAAGAAAATTATTTCGATATTAATTTTTTTGCCTATGTCGTTGCCTCACCTGATATCGGGCATAGCTTTGCTGCTTTTATTAGGAAATTCAGGTATAGGTGGATTTTTATCAAAATTCGGTGTGGATTTTATTTTTACAAAAAAGGGCATTGTGGCTGCTCAGGTATTTATAAATATTTCTTTCATGATAAAGATATTAAAGACAGCTATAGAAGAATCGAGCGTTAAAATGGAGTTTATTGCAAGAACTTTAGGCTGCAACAACTGGCAGTCTTTTGTGTACATAACTATTCCGTCGATAAAAAGCAATATTTTTTCTTCTTTGGTGATTACATGGTCGAGAGCATTGGGCGAGTTCGGAGCGGTAATTATGCTTGCGGGAACCACAAGAATGAAAACCGAGGTGCTTCCTACGGCAATATTTCTTAATATGTCTACAGGGGATCTTGACATTGCTATCGGAACCGCAACAATTCTTATAACAATATCACTGATATCGCTTTTATTGTTTGAAATTATAGAAAGAAAAAGTATGAGTTAAGGCGGAATAGGATATGCTTGAAATTAAAAACTTAAAACTAAACTTAGGGCAATTTTCTCTGAATGATATAAATATCAAGATAGAGTCGGGGGAATATTTTGTGATGCTCGGTCCAAGCGGCTCCGGTAAGACAGTATTGCTTGAAACCATTGCGGGACTTTATAAACCTGACGAAGGAAGCATACATTACAATAATAGAAACCTTGTCTCTCTTCCGCCTGAAAAAAGAAACATAGGATTTGTTTATCAGAATTATGAGCTGTTTCCTCATATGACGGTCAGGGACAACATTATTTTCGGGCTGAAAGTAAGAAAAATCAGTGAAGATATCATAAATGAAAAATTGCACGTATTAGTGTCAATGCTCAAGATAAGCCATCTTCTACACAGATATCCCAATAAACTCAGCGGAGGGGAAAAGC
>DMJQ01000040.1 GCA_003457065.1 Clostridiales bacterium | reverse complement strand
AGCTTCACAAATCCCTGAAAAACCATGAATGTGTACCAAATCTTGAAGGTGTAAATTTTAGATATGTGGATACTGCAATTTTTAAAGAATGTGTCGATATAATTACAGCAGATGTATCATTCATATCATTAAAATTAATTCTGCCTAAAATTGCCCAGCTCAGTCATGATGATACGGATATCATAGTGCTGATAAAACCGCAGTTCGAGGCTGGAAGACAGAATATCGGGAAAAACGGTATCGTAAGAGACAAAAAAATCCACCTGAATGTGTTAAAGAACATTCAGCTATACTGCAGTGAAAACGGTTTACACTTAAATGATGTGACCTTCTCTCCCATAAAAGGCGGAGACGGAAACATAGAATACCTGGGCCACATAAAGAAATGCATGAATTCAGGCCCGGTCTTATCAGAGAAGAAATTTAAAGACTTAGTAAATCAAGCCTTTGAATATTATAAAAAAAATAGTNNAATAGTTATTTAAGAGGTGACCAATGAAAAAGTACACGAGACAAACGAAAATTCTTGAGCTTATTTCAAAGAAGGAAATTGAAACTCAGGAAGAACTTGCGCAAGGCTTAAAGGCTATGGGCATTGACGTTACACAGGCTACTATTTCAAGAGACATAAAAGAACTCAGACTCGTAAAGGTAATGTCCAAAAACGGAAAATACAAGTATGCAACTATTGGACAAAGCCAGGAAGGAATTACCGACAGACTGAATAAAATATTTGAAAACTCGGTAGTTTCCATTGATAACGCAATGAATACCATCGTATTAAAAACCATACCCGGTGCAGCTCAGATTTGCGCATCTGCAATTGACTACATGGGATTGGATGAAATAGTCGGAACATTAGCCGGAGATGACACAGTGTTTGTGGCTATAAGAACAGTAGAAGACGTAGAACATGTATTGGAAGAATTTAAAAAGAACATAAGATAGTGGTGATAATATGCTGCTTAACTTAAGTATAAGCAATTTTGCTGTATTTGAAAATGAATCCATTAACTTTGACAAAGGATTTAATGGATTTACCGGTGAAACGGGTTCTGGAAAATCAGTATTGATTGAAGCGCTGTCATTGATTACGGGTGAAAGAGCTTCAAAAGATTTGATAAGAAAGGGAAAGAACAGCGCTGTAATAGAAGCTGTCTTTGACACTTCAGATCATGGAGAAATACATAACATTTTAAAGAAACTAAACATTGAAATTGATCCTGAGGATTACCTGATTGTATCGAGAGAAATACTTAAAAGCGGTAAAAGCATCAGCAAGATCAACGGAAGAACAGTGACATTAAGCACATTAAAGGAAGCAGGCAGCTGTTTAATCGATATATACGGCCAGTTCGGTCATGAAAGCCTGTTTAAAAAAGAAAATCATATTTTATTGTTGGACAGCCTCATTCAGAGAGAGCTTGCACCGATTGCCGGCGAATACTCAAAACTGTATGCCGAATACAATAAAAAATCAGACGAAATAGATTTTCTTAAAAAGAAACTCATAAATAAAGAAACTAAAATAGAGCAGCTTCAGTATGAAATTGACGAGATAGACGAAGCCGCTTTTAAGGAATCGGAAGAAGAAAACTTATTAAAAGAAATTAAAAAACTTTCAAATATTAAAGAACTGCAAAGTTCATTGTACGAAGCTAACAATATTTTAAACAGCAGTGACGCAATGAATAACGTTTACAGCATTCTAAACCGAATAAAATCATATGACGAAGCTTTAGGGAACTTTCTTTCGAGGCTTGATATTTTATTGGAGGAAATACAATTTTTCAGCTATGATCTGAGGGATTATACGGAAAAACTGGAATTTGACGAAGATAAACTCAACATCATTGAAAACCGAATGTCTTTCATTAACAGGCTGAAAAGAAAATACGGATTTACAATTGAAAAAATCTCTGAGTACAGAAATGAATCGGAAAAAGAATTGAAATTATTAAAAGAGGCAGAATATAATTTGAATCTTTTAATTAAGGAAAAAGAGGAATTATATAAAAAATTAAAGGATTATTCCGAAAAAATATCGGACAAAAGAAAAAGGGCAGCAGAAATTCTTGAAAAATCACTGCTCCATGAACTTAATGACCTGAACATGAAAAATATCAGGTTTAAAGTAAATATCGCAAGAAAAAACAGCTTTTCCGCCGACGGTATCGACGACGTGGAGTTTTTAATTTCCACCAATGTGGGAAGTGATTTAAACTCAGTTCAAAAGGTTGTGTCCGGCGGAGAAGCATCCCGTATCATGCTTGCGTTTAAAAAGATAAGCTCCGAGACAGAAAGCACCGAAACTCTGGTGTTTGACGAAATTGATTCGGGAATAAGCGGAAAAACAGCCCAGATGGCAGGCATCAAAATGAATTATATATCCGAAAAACATCAGGTTATATGCGTTACACACTCACCTCAGATTGCATCCATCTCAAAAAATCATTTTTTAATTGAAAAAAAGGTGGTTGATGGAACAACTCGCAGCACAGTTAAGAAGCTTGACAATGAAAATAAAGTCTATGAAATTGCCAGATTGTTGAGCGGAATGAAAATTACCGAGAAATCGCTAAGTAACGCCAGAGATTTAATCGATTCAAGCAATATTATTGTATAATACAAGTACCATATGGAGAAATTAAAGATAAAACTTTAAGGAGAGCATAATGAAAAGTTTCGCTAAAAGAGTTTTATTCTTTATTTTTTTTATTGCAATTTTACTGGCGGCTGTTTATTTTGGCTATGATTTAAAAACAAATCCATATGTTTTAACACAGACAGGTAATCATGTAGNNGCGGCCAGACCATAGGGGTGGAATTAAAGACAGAAGGTGTCCTGGTTGTAGGCTTGGCAGATATAATGAACACCGACGAATTGTCTGTTTCTCCCGCCAAAATAGCGGGAATGCAGATAGGCGACAAAATACTGTCAATTGATTACAACAATGTTGATGAAACTGATGAAATATTGAATTATACAAAATCAAACGGAATTAAAGATTATGTTTTTACGGTGGAAAGGGCAGGTAAAATATTGGATTTAAATATTACGCCTGTCCAAACATATGGAAGTGATGAAGTTAAATTTGGATTCTGGGCGAGGGAAAATATTGCCGGAATAGGCACTGTTACCTTTGTAGATCCGGAAACAGGAAAATTCAGCGCCATAGGTCACGGGATCTCAGATTCGGGCACGGGAGCACTCGTTGATATTGAAACAGGCACAATATCAAAAGCCAACATAACAAGCATTAAATTAGGCAAAAAAGGCGAGCCAGGAGAAATTATAGGCTATATATTAAAAGACGAATTCAGCCTCGGCACAATTGAAAATAACACGGCTTTCGGAATATACGGAAATATCAACAAACAAAGCATGGGCTACTTCAGCAGCGATATGATTGAAGTAGGCAAGAAAGAAGAAATAAGAACAGGCCCCGCACAGATATATTCTTGTGTAAACAATGAAATAAAAAAATATGATGTAGAAATAACCAAAGTATTTTATCAAAACAAGCCTGATGAAAAAAGCTTTGTGATAAAAATTACAGACAGTGAGCTGCTGGAGATGACCAACGGGATTATACAGGGCATGAGCGGCTGTCCCGTAATACAAAACAATAAAATAGTCGGCGCGGTAACACATGTTTTCATGAACGATCCCACAAAGGGCTACGGCATATACATTGACTGGTTGTTTGACGAGATCTACAGCGGTTCTTAAACATCAACAACTTAAAAAAATTCTTGAGGGGGAATTTTTATGCCCGTATACCTGCGAAGAATCTCGTTAAGATACATGATTCTTCGCATGAGGCTAATGAGGCTAAAAATGGCGGCTCCTGAAGTACATTGTCATTAAAACCGAAAAAACTTTCATTTTTTTAAGTATAAAATTGTAAAAACATAATATAAATAGAATTAAGGGGGTGAAAAAAACTTTTTTTAAAAAATTTTTAGAAAAAAAAAGGGTTTTTTGAAATTTTTGCGTATATTATTAATAGATAAAAAAATTAACCAGGGGGATCTATTATGCAAAAAAAAGTAAAGGTTGTTATTGCTGATGACAACAAGGAATTCAGACTGATACTAAAAGACTTTTTAGTAAGCAAAAATGTTTTTGATGTGGTTGAAATGGCGGATGACGGCTTAAAAGCACTTGAAGCTGTCGAAAAACATGAACCCGACATATTGATACTTGACATCATCATGCCGCATCTGGATGGTTTGGGAGTAATGGAAAAGCTTCATAAGAAAGATTTGAAGAAGTTTCCTAAGGTTATTATTTTATCGGCGGTCGGGCATGACAAGGTGACTCAGAGAGCAATTAATATGGGGGTAGATTACTACATAGTGAAACCGTTTAACTTCGAATCATTTGCAGACAGATTAATTCAAATCTCGGAACTGGAATCGTCAAGGGTGCAGAATAAGAG
>DMJQ01000116.1 GCA_003457065.1 Clostridiales bacterium | reverse complement strand
ATAAATAATTGATTTTAAATAAGCAAGGGACTGTCTCGGCAGCCCCTTATTTGTTGTATTAAGTTTTATTTTTGCTACGGTCTGAACCGGAAAATCCCGGTGCATGAGAAAAAATCTGCATTCAGCTGAAATGAAATTAGATCTGACTGCTAAACGGTCAGTTCTTTCAGATACGATGCCAGGACAATTTCTCCGCTGTAGTATTCTTTTGCCTGATCTGCCAGGTCACATATGTTTCCGAAGTGGGGAAGATGTGTCAGCACCAGCTTTTTAATCGCCGCTTTATCAGCCAGAATACCTGCCTGCATGCTGTTTAAATGTCCTGCCTCTGAACCGTCCATATTTGCATAGAAGCTGCATTCAGCCAGCAGCAGATCGGATTTGCCGAAGAAATCAGCCAGCTGGTCAAAATAAGCTGTGTCCGACGTAAATGACAGCACCTTTCCGCTACATTCTATTTTAACGCTGTAGGTGTCAACCGGATGAACATTTTTGATGAAGCTTATTTTAAAGGGCCCCAAATTTAATATGCTCTTTTCGTCAAAACTTTCACCGTAGGTGTAGTCTTCCCATTTTAATAGACTGAAAAAGTCTCCCTTCGGAGCATAAATGGGAAGAGGACGGCTGATTTCGCCAAGCTGTGTTTTTATCTGTCTTGCGTATTGCAGCGGACCTATGTCGCAGCAGTGGTCGTAGTGGTAGTGAGTGATTAATACCGCATCCAGCTTTCCTAAATCTGTTATTTTCTGCAGAGAGCTTACGACGCCGCTGCCGCATTCCAGAAGCAGCTTAAAATTGTCGTGCTCTATTAAATATCCTGATGTTGCCTCACCGGCACGCGGGAAACCTCCCCAGTGCCCGATTACAGTGATTTTCATGCTGTCTCCTTAAATGATATTCTTGAACTGGGAATTATACAGTTCGGCATAGCTGCCGTTTGCTCTGATAAGTTCCTCGTGTTTTCCTCTTTCAAGTATGCCCTTGTCGGTAATTACTATTATTTCATCGGCATTTTTAATTGTAGACAATCTGTGCGCAACAACAACTGTTGTCCTTCCCTTTGAAAGCTCTTCAAGAGAATTCTGGATCATCAGTTCGGTGGCATTGTCCAGTGCCGAAGTTGCTTCATCCAGTATTAATATCGGAGGATTTTTCAAAAATACTCTTGCAATGGAAATTCGCTGTTTCTGACCTCCGGACAGTNNACTCCCCTTTCGCCGACATACGTGTCATAGCCTTCGGGAAGTGACATGATGAAATCATGAATGCTTGCCATTTTGGCTGCTTCTACAACTTCCTCCATTGTGGAGTCGAATCTTCCGCACTGTATGTTATCTGCGATTGTTCCCGTAAACAGGAAGACGTCCTGCTGAACGATTCCTATATTTTTTCTCAGGGATCTGCGTGTGAAGTCTCTGATGTTGATGCCGTCTATATAAATATTTCCCTCTTCCGTCTCATAAAAACGCGGTATCAGGTGGCACAGTGTAGTTTTTCCTCCGCCTGAAGGCCCTACAAATGCAACTGTTTTTCCTGCGTCAATATTGAATGTTATGTCTTTTAATACTTCCTTATGGTTGTCGTACGAGAAGGTTACATCATCAAATTTTATGTCCCCTTTAACTGATTTAACATTCTTTGCTCCAGGCTCGTCGGTTTCAATTTCTTTATCCATAATTTCGGTAAATCTTTTGAAGCCTGAAATGCCCGACTGGTACTGTTCCACAAAGTTTATAAGTTTTCTTATGGGGTTTAAGAAATTTCCGATGTACAGGATAAATGCCGCAAAGTCACCGAAATTAATGTAGCCTTTAAAGAAAAATATGCCTCCTGCGCTTAAAACCAGTATGTTTAAAAAGTCTATAATAAATGATGAACCCACATGAAACTCTGCCATAACCTTGTATGCTTTTTTTCTTGCTTCCTGAAACTTATTGTTGTTGTGCTCGAATTTCTCTATTTCATTTTCCTTGTTGCTGAATGCTTTGGAAACCCTGATTCCGGAAATGCTGTTTTCAATTGTCGCATTTACCTCGCCTATGGTAATCCTCGTTTCCATAAATGTATCTGCCATTCTTATCCTCAGCTTCATGGCAAAAAATATCAGAAACGGAACAACCGAAAATACAATCAAAGCAAGAGGAAAATTAATGGTGCTCAATGCAATGAATGAGCCTACCAGCATTATGACGGATATAAACAAATCCTCGGGACCGTGGTGAGCCAGTTCCGATACTTCCATCAAGTCGTTGATGATGCGGGACGAAAGTGATCCTGTCTTGTTTTCATCAAAAAATACAAACGGAAGATCCTGAAGGTGTTCAAATATGTCTCTTCGCATTTCTGCCTGCATGGTAACGCCCATAATGTGCCCGTAATATGTTATGTAATAATTAAGCCCTACTTTCAAAAGATATATGATCCCTAAAATAACAAGCCATGTTATCATCAGGTTAAGCTGCTGCTGGGGCACGTAAATATTGATGATATTTCTTGTTATCATGGGATAAAACAAATCACACACAGCTATTATGAATGCACACACCATATCTGTGATGAATATTTTTTTAACCGGTTTATAGTATGAAATAAATCTTTTAACCATATGATACCTTTCTTCTAATTTATTTTCGTACAGATGGCGGCCGCTATGACGTAAACTGCAATTGCCGCAAAATTTAGCAAAACGATGTGGAAGATATTAAGCGCATTAAAGTAACACACTATTGTTACGACAGAAAGCGCAGCAATCATGGCAGTATTTGCCGCCGCTGAAGGTTTGAGCCTGAAAATTCTCTCGGTTAAGTTTCCGACGCTTCCTGCGTGCAGAATAAAACTTAAGAGTATTGCGGGAAGAGCATATCCCATATTTGTTCTTATTATCGATGAACCCTGAGAAAAAAGAAATNNAATATTGCGATTGCCAGCAAAGCATAGCTGAACCATTTTTTCTGCCGCATTTCGTTTCTCTTCTTTTGACGAATTTCATACATGGCACACCTCATATGCAATTTTTATATAATGATAACATTTTTTTCGGCCATTTTCAACGAACAAAAGATTAATTATTTCTTCGGTTTATAAGCATTAATTGTTACAAACATATTGACATTTGAACAGAAATGTGGTAAACATAAATGGATTTATAATAGTATTATATTTCAGAAATTATGACAGATACATGAATGATTTGATTATAAAGACTGAAAAAAGGCAGAATACTGTTATAAATGCAATTCAGTAAAAGATATTTTTATAAAATTTTATTAACTGAAAGGATAAAATAATGAAAAATTCANNGATCCTCACAGAACTGCCGCAGCTTCCACATTTACAGTTACAAATAACATATATGATACTTTGATCGGCGTAACATCCGGCTGGGAAATAGTACCGAGGCTTGCAAAAGAGTGGGAAATTTCCGAAAACGGGATGGAGATTACTTTTAAGCTGAGAGATGATGTTAAATTCCACAACGGCAGGCAGATGACCGCAAAGGATGTTGAATTTTCGTTTAACAGATTAAAAGATGCCGAAAGCCCGAGAGCAAGAGATTATGAAAATATTACTGGAATAGAAGTTGTGGATGATAATACCATAAAATTCACATCAGAAAAACTGGATGTGGAGCTTCTGAAAAATTTCGCATATCCGTGGGCGGCCGTTGTTCCAGAAGAAGCGGCTGATAATTTAAAGACAAATCCCGTGGGAACAGGTGCATTTACATTGAAGGAATGGATTCCTCAGCAGCACATTATACTTCAGAGAAACGATAATTATTACGGAGACAAGGCAAAGCTTGAATCGGTTAAACTGGTACTCATTCCCGATGCCACATCAATGCTGGCAAGCTTTCAGGTGGGTGATCTGGATATAATTCCTCTGACGGGAGACCAGGTTACAATGGTTGAAGGAAATTCGGAATATAAAGTAATTTCACAACCCATGAATGCAGTTCAGATAATGTCTTTAAACACGGACAATGAAATTCTTGCAAATGAGAAGGTAAGACAGGCGATGGCNNACTCGCTTCCTAAAAGCTATCAGCTGCATGTTGATGCAGGTCAGGTTATTGCGGACCAGCTGAGCAAAATAGGAATTAATGTTAACATAGAACTTATTGAGTGGGGAACATGGCTCAGCGAAGTTTACGGAGCCAAGAATTTTGAAACCACTGTTGTGGGACATACGGGAAGACTTGATTCGTATGCATTTTTGTCGAGATATTATTCCGACAGCAATGATTATATAAGCCTTAAAACCGGTGAGGTGGACGAACTGATGGACAGAGCTCAACAGGAGCTTGACGGCGACAAGAGAAAAGAAATATATAAAGAAATACAAATAGTTTTGGCAAACAAGCTGCCTGCGATTTATCTTCAGACACCGAGAACAATGCTTGCTTTGCAGAAAAACGTAGAGGGAATGGAAATATTCCCTATAGATTTTTATGATTTTAAGGAAGTATATTTTACCGAATAATATACTGGGGAGAACCAATGTTAAGATATGTAATAGACAGAGTTAAAAGTTCAGTAATTGTATTATTTGTTGTTTCAATAATCACATTTTTTGTTCTTATGATTATTCCGGGAGACCCTGCACGTCTCGTACTGGGCACGGATGCAACGCAGGAGATGATTGAGGATCTGCGCATTGCCATGGGACTTGACAGACCTCNNTACCAGCAGTATTTAAGCTGGCTCATGGATTTGCTGAAGTTTGACATGGGGACTTCTTATGTGTACGGAGAATCAGTGAGAACATTGATATTCAAGGCCCTGCCGGTTACATTGTCAATTTCGGTGTTTGCAATGATTATTGCGACAGCTTTCGCATTTCTGATGGGTGTGCTGTCTGCGGTTAAAAAAAACAGTTTCATAGACTATTTTTCAAGAAGCATCATGCAGCTTGGAACAGCCATTCCTTCCTTTTGGATAGGAATGGTTTTTATTGTTTATTTCGGACTCAGGTTAAAAATATTCCCTGTTTCGGGATTTGTACATATGAGCGACAGCTTTTCGGGATTTATGAAAAGTATTGCGCTGCCTTCAATAGTTTTGGCAATCGGTGAAATAGGAACACTGCTGCGCATTGTTAGAAGCTCCATGCTGGATTCTTTAAAGCAGGACTACATGGACATGGCGAAGATTAAAGGCCTCGGACCATGGAAAATATACATGAAGTATGCTCTCAGGGGTGCTTTGATCGCGCCTGTTACCATAATAGGAATGCAGTTTGCAAAGTTGGCAGGCGGAACCGTAGTGGTCGAAACAATTTTTGCTCTTCCGGGAATAGGAAGACTTGTCCTGACAGCCGTTGAGCACAGGGACATTGTTCTTTTGCAGGGACTTGTAATGTTCATTACGTCAACAGTAATATTAATTACGCTGATGGTTGATGTGCTGATAATGCTTATAAATCCCAGAATAAAATCCGTTGAGCGAGGAGAATAAATGAAGAAGAATTTAAGTTTGTGTCTTGGAATAATACTTGTTTTAATAATATTGGCAGTCTGGGTGCTGTCATTTATATATATGCCGTATCCGCCAAATGAGATGAATATTTCTCAGCGTTTTTTAAAGCCTGATTTTAGCTCGGAGCATATTTTAGGAACAGATAATTTTGGACGAGATATACTGAGCAGAATTATGTACGGCTCAAGAAATGTTTTGCTGGTCGGCATAGGCTCCGTAACGATGGGGACGCTTATGGGAATTACATTGGGCGCCGTTGCGGCAACATTTAAGAAATATGCCGGAACCGTAATAATGCGCCTGATGGATGGATTGATGGCATTCCCCGGGATTCTTCTCGCGCTGATGCTGGTAACGGTTGTGGGAAGAGGAATAAAAGGTTCAATCATAGCAATAGGTGTTTTTATGGTTCCCGTATTTTCAAGGCTGGTTTATTCCATGATTTTAGATATTGAGGGACTTTTGTACATAAAGGCTGCCAAAAGCTACGGCAGCTCAGACTTTACCATATTCATAAGGCATCTGGTTCCTGCCATGCTTCCGAGATTGATCACTCAGTACAGCTCGGCTATAGGTTCTGCTGTCATGATTGAAACATCACTTTCGTTTCTTGGACTGGGAATTCAGCCGCCGTTTGCAAGCTGGGGACTGATGCTCAGTGAGTCGAGGCAGTTTTTTTTAGTGTATCCGTACCTGGCTGTGGTGCCTGGAATTGCGATAATAATAACCGTACTGGGGTTCAACCTCATAGGCGACGGATTAAACGATATATTAATTCACAGGAGGTCCAGAAATGAATGAGACTGTAATCATGAAAAATCTCAATATAAATGACGGAGATAAAACTCTTGTGAGCAGCACGTCGCTGAC
>DMJQ01000111.1 GCA_003457065.1 Clostridiales bacterium | reverse complement strand
CTCAACTGGCTTAAGCCATAATAAAAAACCGATGCTCCATGGCATCGGTTTTAATTTTATTATTCTATGTCAATCTTATAAGCGTTATTAGGTTTTGCTTCTTTTGCAACCTTAATCATCAATAAGCCGTTTTCCAGTTTAGCTTTAACGCCGTCTGGCTTTGCATCCGCTAAACGGATGCTTCTGCTCATAGAGCTTAAACGTCTTTCTCTATGAATATAGTTTTGGCTTTCCTCGTTGTTGATTTCCTCTTTCTTAATAGATATCGTCAAATATCCTTCGTTAAGACTTAAATCAATTTGTTCTTTTCTTGCACCCGGCACTTCTGCTTCTATAATGTAATCCTGCTCTGTTTCCTTGACATCAATTTTAAAAGTATCCCTCATAAGACTTCTGTTTGAAAACCAATTATCACTAAAAAAGTCGTCAAGGGCATTATAGAAATCATCAAAGCCTGTGCTAAGCGCATTTCTTCTTTTGTTGAATGGAATAAGTCCTGCCATAATAACAACTCCTTTAATTATATTTTTTAGCACTCACTAACGATGAGTGCTGATAATTATTTTATACCATATAATTTTCGCACTGTAAATAGAGTTCACAGTTTTTTTACAAAAAATTAAATAAGCTGTTTTTCTTCTTCTACAAATAAAAAACAGTTAAAAGGCTATCTCCAGGCATGTCCACTACAAATCTTAAAGAGGTTTTAATGCCTTGCCCTATATTTGCTTTCTTAATGTAAATTTTACTGCCGGCATTCTTTTGCAGTCATCTCTAGTTCTCTTTATTTGCGTTTTCTTTTCTGCTGTCCTTTGCGAGTTAAGTATAATGCCTGCTTTTATGTATATACTAAGATTAAAATCATAAGGAGGAACATAAATGCCTAAAAACAATAAGCCTGATAATAAAGATAAAGAAATAGAAAAATTAGAATCTCAGCTCGCAAACGATTCATTTGCTAATGAAGGCCGCAACTCTGAATTAAAATCTAAATCTAAAAATTTAAAACAGTAAGCAGGACGGGGCATAAACCCCGTCTGTTTTATTTTTAAGAATCAATTATCTTTGCCCTTCTTATTTTTTCCGCAAAAATTACTATCTAAATTCATATTCCAGCACTCCCCTCCTTCAATCAAATTGATATACAATAGTGGAAGAATCTCTATACTAATATTTCGCTTATGCTGGTTTATGGATAATCAAAACCCATGGATACAATGGTACTATTTTATATATGATGAATACACTGGTATTATATTATCGCGTGTTTCTGACACGATTGGGGGATTTAAATGCAAAACAATAACAGACGGGTTCAAGCAGAAAAAGAAAATACCCGAGGTATGGCAGGCAGGCTAAATGAACAGATGAATCGCAATCAGCCTCTAGCACCTTTTTCAGATGCTTATAAGAACAGTAAAGCAATGACTTCCCTATCCACCGACTCAAAAGTAACACTCTCAAAAACAAAGGATTCAGATAAATCTCATTCCCAGACTGTGGGGGTACGAGGTCCTGTACTTATACAGGATACTGAACTGCATGAAACCTTAGAAACCTTCGTATTCTCCACCACGCTACCAAGACGTATTCATACAAAAGGATATGGTGCTTTCGGATATTTTTACCTCACACATTCAATGAAAGAATATACTAAAGCGGAATTTTTGCAAACGCCTGATCGACAGGTACCAGTAGCAGTGCGCTTCTCTCTTGCTGCAAGTAATCAGGGGACGCCAGACACTTCCAGAAATGTACGGGGATTCAGCACCAGATTCTATACCAACGAAGGAATTTTTGATTTGCTTTGCAATCATCTTCCTGTCTTTTTTGTGCGGGATGCCATTCGCGTACCGGATATAATCAGCCATCTTTCGCCTTCACCAGTGAATAATCTTTCAGACCCAGAGAGGCTTTGGAGTTTGTTCGCCGAGTATCCTGAGGCAACAAATATGCTCATATGGTTTTTCTCAGATATGGGAACGGTAAAAAGTCTTCGCCATATCAAAGGGTATAGCGTAAGTACCTATGTATGGCAAAATGCACAGGGTGTTCGCCACTATGTGAAATACCACTGGTTCCCCCTGGCAGGGGTAGAATACATTAATCAACAAGAGGCTCAATGGCTGGCATGCCGAGATCCTGATATCGCCGGGCGTGACCTGTTTGACAGTATATCTAAAGGAAAGGCTGTGGAATACGAGCTGCGTGTACAGCTGATGAAACCCGAAGATGCAGAGCAGCTTCCTTTTGATCCCTTGGATGATACTAAGGTATGGGATGAAGCACAATATCCTCTTTTACCCGTCGGGAGGATGGTTTTAAATCGCAATCCGGAAAATTATGCCGAGCAGGTAGAAAAATTGGCCTTTAATCCGGCGAATTTACTACCCGGTCTTGAATTTTCAGATGATAAGGTGCTGCAAGGACGTACCTTTATTTATTCAGATGCACAACGTCACAGACTGGGTCCTGATTTTCGCAATATCCCCGTTAATAAACAGCTAAACTGGTCCCCTGCATGTATGGCATCCAGCGGCAATGGCAGATATGTGGCCGGTGAAATTATGCGTTCTGAAATCCCGAATCCTGACGATTTTACACAAGCAACGCAAAAGTATGAATCTTTTTCTGTCGCAGAAAAAAAGAACCTTGCAAATAACATTGCATCAGGACTTGTTGACGCCCAATCTGATACACAGCACACAGTCTTATGGCATTTAGAGCAAGTTTCGCCTGCACTTGCAAAGATGGTCAAAAATCATGACCACCCGTCAAA
>DMJQ01000006.1:22111-22359 GCA_003457065.1 Clostridiales bacterium | reverse complement strand
AGCATGATTGAAGCCGGTATAATGGACGGTGATTACGTAATTGTAAACCATCAGAATACCGCTAAAAACGGGGATATAGTTATTGCACTGATCGATGATGAAGCAACCGTAAAAACTTTTTACAAAGAAAAAGACCACATACGCCTTCAGCCTCAAAACCAATTAATGGATCCTATTTTGGTAAAAGAACCGTATATTCTCGGTGTTGTAAAGGCTGTTGTACGAAAATATTAAAATATATTAAAATA
>DMJQ01000006.1:0-21962 GCA_003457065.1 Clostridiales bacterium | reverse complement strand
CTATGACTGACCTAAACAGATTTAAACCAGTATGTAATTACTCTGCGCCACAGGGTAATTACTTTAGTATTATGGATATATTCACCGAGGGATATGTCCTTTTTTATTATATAATAAAATATCTCTAATTTGAAAAGAAATGAACCCTTAAGCAGTGCACTAACTTTTCAACATACAAATGTTTTACAGAGTTTGTAAACTTATTAAGGAAAACAGAACTTGCTGCTAACCAAAAGCCAAGTATTGTTTTAGAATCTACAGGACATTATCATCTTGGAATTATGGATTTACTACAAAAGAACAATTATAAAGTCTTTTTAATTAATCCATTAGTTTCAAAATATGAACGCTATTCCACCTTAAGAAGAGTAAAGACAGACATAATTGATGCCCAAAAATTAGATGAAATTTTTTATAAGCTTGAATTGCAACCTGTAAGCTATCAACCTGATGAATTATATAAGTAAGATTTTCAACAAGAACTCTATCAATGATATCCAAAAATATTTCTTTATTAAAAACACGAATAAGTGGAATATTAGATATAATATTCCACTATTGCAAAGAAGNNCGAATGTCTAAAGTATTTTCCATCTGCAAAAAGTGTGTTAAATACAGATAAAGAAGATATCTTAGATAGATTATGTTTTATTTATAATATTAAAAATAGACAAACTGTAAGGATCAATAATAAATTAAATCAGTTATTACAAGCAGCATTGAGAGGATGTATATGATAGTCATATTCATTCTTTATTAGCCTTATTGGAGTTATTAGTACAATATCAACAATAATATTCTTCTTTGCAGAATCACATATCTGGATCTATTTGCCATAGAAAGGATTACAACATATTATTTTCTATACCAGGTATAGGAGACAATTTAGCTGCAACTATATTGTCTGAAATAGGAGATATACATAAATTTGATTATGCCCTCTACCATCAGCGTCTGCGCCAAGCAGATCTCACTCCAAGCACCACCAGCCCCAGCATCAACAAGATACCAATTAGCGCAGCACCAGGTGCGTCATCGGTTTCCCCAATGTAAATGCCGGCAATACCGATAAATACGCCGACGGCAAAGAGGAAGATAGCGCTGCCCCACGCCTTGCGCCTAACTTTCTTCAAAAAATCCACCTCCTTATCAGTTGTTGGCGGTAACGGTGTCTTGACAGGGGATTTCATCTTTTCATAGTCCAAGCGGCAATCGTCACATTCCTTCAAATGCTGTTCGACCTCCGCTGTCGTTTCTTCGCTGAGCATTCTGTCGATATAACTCGGCAATAAGTCTTTGACGATATAGCATTTCAGCATGACATCACCTCCATTATTTTTTGCTTTGCCCTATAAAAAGTAATCCGCGCCCAGTTTTCGCTTTTGCCGAGAACTTCCCCGATTTCCGAAAAGGAGAACTCGCCGGAAAGTCTCATATGGACGACTTCTCTCATCGGTTCGCTCAAAGCATGGATTGACTTATATAAGGATAGCTTATCACTGGTCAACAGAAGCGATTGTTCGGGCGTTGACGAGTCGGGTATATCTTCAGTAAGTTCCTGCGCGGCATGTCGGTTTCGCTTTCGCAATTCTTGATACCAGACATGCTTAGCAATCTGACAGAGCCAAACCGACATCTTACAGCTTCCATCATATTTGTCAATAGAATAGACGGCACGATAGAAAGTTTCCTGAGTCAGTTCTTCCGCCGTATCCGCATCGTGAGACAGGGAAAGCAAGAATTTGAACACGCTTCGGGCGTGTTCTTTGTATATTTCTTCAATGCGGTCACCCACTTCATCGACTCCTTTCAATCAGTTCTACTTTATATATCCTGAAAACGGGTATTTCGTTACAGAGGAAAAAATTATTTTAAATAAAAGCGGAGAGAAATATCTCTTCCGCTCAAAACTCAACTTTTTATAAAATGGGAATTTGTAATCTATTTCTTATGTCCTCTTTTCTTGTTTTGCAGCAGGTATCTTGGTTTTGCCTCTCGACCAAGCTTTGTGACCGTAGGGAACAAATATATTAGTGAATGAGACTACGACTCAGTTTTAGTGAATAATTTTATTCTTTATTTCCTCAAACTCCATCATCTTTTCAAGAGCCAGCATTACTCCAAGTTTTGCATGATCATAAAACAATCCGCCCTGAATATAGGCAATGTATGGAGGTCTTATTGGAGCATCAGCGCTTAATTCGNNTTACCTGGTTTGTATAGCCCGGCATATCCCATGGCACAGGTGACACGTGAGCATCAACCGGCGAAGCCGCCTGAATTGCTTCACACATTTTTACAACCATATCTCTGTTGTTGAATTTAATTGCCTGAATTGTATCACTTCTGTCCTCTTCCAGTGTTGGGGTTACTTCAAATCCCAAGGAGGCGAACACTCCACCGAAAAGAAGCGCACCCTTTAAAGCTTCACTTACTATGTGAGGTGCAAAAAATAATCCCTGCAACGTATTTCTTGTGGTTCCGTATGTAAGACCGATTTCTCTTCCTACTCCCGGTGCCGTAAGACGGTTTGCGATTCTGTCGATAATTGCTTTTTTACCCGCTACATATCCGCCTGACAGAGCAATTCCGCCTCCCGGATTTTTAATTAAGGATCCAACGACAACATCTGCTCCTATATCGGAAGGTTCGATTTTTTCTATAAACTCGCCGTAGCAATTGTCCACCATTATATAAATATTAGGATAGACTTCCCTTATTTTTTCAATTGCATTTTTCATTTTCTCCAATGTCAGCGCAGGTCTGAAGCTGTATCCTGTGGAGCGCTGGATCATCAAAAGTTTTGTTTTCATTGTAACTGCTTTTACGGCGCTTTCCCAGTCGATGTCATTGTTGTAGAGAGGAACCTCCTTATAAATAACACCCAGTTCTTTCAAATTGCACGGTTCATTGCCTTCCTGGCCAAGCACCGGAAGCATTGTGTCATACGGACGCCCGGATATGGCAATTACTTCATCGCCGTGGTTTAAAAGTGAAGATAATGTTAAATACAGCGCATGTGTGCCCGATGCTATAGACGGTCTTACAAGTGCATCTTCTGTATGAAAGATTGATGCGAATATTTTTTCTGCCTTTTCTCTTCCCGGATCATCATATCCGTAGCCTGTATTCCAGTAGAAATTTGTGTAATCAAGCCTGTGCTCCTGCATTGCCGAAATTACCTTGTATTGGTTGTATTCTCTTGTCTGCTCTATTTTTTCAAAATATTTTTCTTTAAGTTCACTTTCAATTTTTGTTACATAGTTAAAAACAGTCGTGCTCATGCCAAACTGTTTACATAATATATCTTCTGTTGACATTCCTTACTCCTCTGTATTATCATTGCTGAATAGTCTTACCTGCCTGAATGGCAGTATTGATGTTATTGCGTGTTTGTAAACCAGCTGCTGTCCCTTGTCGGTTTCAACAAAAACAACATAATTATCAAAGCCTGTTACGGTGCCTGTAAGCTTGTAGCCATTGTTTAAAAATATTGTAATAGTTACCTTTTCTCGTCTTACGTTGTTCAAGAAAGAATCCTGCAGATTAATGGTATTCATCTTTTTCCTCCTCATATTTGTACTTTCAGATATTCGTATATATCATTAACTGTCATATTAATTTCATTAATATCTTTAATATCGAACCATCTTACATTTTTATCTTTCAGAAACCATGTGTACTGCCGTTTGGCAAACCTTCTTGTGTTGCGTTTCAGAATACTTACGGCTTCTTCCAGGCTCGTGTTTCTTTCAAGGTAATCTATTATTTCTTTGTAGCCTATAGCTTTCATTGAAACCAGATTTTTGTGGTATCCCTTATTTAACATATCCCTTACTTCATCGACCAATCCTTCTGAAATCATTTCATCAACACGCTGGTTTATTCTTTCATAAAGGAGTTTTCTGTCCATGCTTAAACCTACTAAAATGCACTCATACTTGCTGTTCGCTTTTCTTATGTCGGTATTAAGCTCTGAAAACCTGATGCCCGTAATATCATATACCTCTAATGCCCGTATGACTCTTTTAACATTATTTTTATGAATTTTTGCGGCTGCTTCCGGGTCTATTTTTTGAAGCTTTTCATAAAGCGCATCCTCGCCGTGGGACTTATAATAATAATTATAATAATCTCTTATTTTCTTATCGGATTTGGCATTTCCGAAATCTAAATCATATATGAGGGAATTGACATATAATCCGCTGCCGCCGACAATAATAGGAGTTTTATCCCCTATAAGCATGCTGTCGATGATTTTTTCTGCATCAGATTTAAAGTCAGAAACCGAATAATTTTCATCAGGATCGACGATATCAATCATGTGATGCACTATTCCTTGCATTTCGTCATCAGTTATTTTGGCAGTTCCGATATTCATACTTCTGTAAATCTGCATCGAATCTGCGGAAACTATTTCTGTGTTAAGTTTTTTTGCAAGTTCAACAGACACATACGTCTTTCCCACAGCAGTTGGACCAGCTATTACTATTATCTTATTGTTCATTTATTTGAATTCCTTCATTAATTTTAGTTTAATTTTAATTCTGTATTCTTTCGAACATTCTCTCAATTTCATACTTCGTCATTTTTATTATTACCGGCCTTCCATGAGGACAGGTGTACGGATTGTCGGTTTTATTCAGATCGTTCAGCAGCGCCTTAATTTCCTGAATATGAAGCTTGTCGCCTGCTTTTACGGATTTAACGCATGCATTTTTAATTATTTTATTAAGCTCTAAATTTAACTCTGATTTGTTAATATCTCTCAACGAGTCAAGTATTGTATAAAAAATTTCTTTTATATTTGAATTCCCGAATATAACAGGTATATTATTTATAAGTATAGCATTTATTCCAAAGTTTTCAACGGAAAAACCCAAATTCTCAAATATTTCTAAGTTATTCACGACGANNAAATGATAGTCTTCGTAGGACAGGTTGATAACTTCAGGCAATAAAAGCTCCTGCCGCATGATTTCCTTGCTGTTAAACTGGTTTAAAAACTTTTCATAGTTAATTCTTTCATGTGCGGCATGCTGATCTATCATATACATTTCAGTTTTCTCAAGACTTTCGCATATTATGTACGTGTCCATCAAGATACCTATTATTGACAGCTCCGGAAGCTTTCTTTCGTCCTTTTCAATTTCGATAAAAGACTGCTGAACAGGTTCATGCTGTGCTTCATAGTCTGGTGCAGAATCCCGGGTTACGGTGCTTTCTTCCTCTGCAGCATTTTTGATTGTTTCTTCAAATATATTCGTGGAATCGTCGTCTAAATTTATTTCGGTAATTTTAATATTGCTGTAATCTTCCTGCCCTGTTTCCGGGAAAATGCTGCTCTTACTTTGAGTATCATAATTCCTGAAATTTTCAAATATTGAGGAACTGCTGGTTTCTGCCTTGTCAGACGAATAATCGCGAATTATTGTTTCTTTCTTTACTTCCTTAATAATATCATTAGAATGGAGCGTTGAATAAATCGCTCTCTTTATTTCATTCAGAGTATCCTCTTCATTTTGAAAACGAATTTCGGTCTTGGCGGGATGAACATTAACATCCACCAACGAAGGATCAATCTCAACTTTCAAGAAACATGCGGGATATTTGCTTTTTGGCAGCATTGTGTTATATGCCGCTTCTATGAAATAGCCCATACTTTTATGCTTAATGTATCTTCCGTTTACAAATACTATCTCAAGTTTTCTGTTGCCTCTGTAATAATTTAAATTAGTCGTGAAACCGGTAATTTTAACAGTGCTGCTTTCATAAGCCACCTTTAAAAGAGAATTGTACAAGTCTTTTTCATAAAGGCTTGAGATTGTATTTAGGAAATTGTCGGTTTTAGGTGTCCTGAATGCCACATTGTTGTTGTTGACATATTTAAATGAGATGTTTTCTTTGCAAAGAGCCAATGAAACAACTATTTCGTTGATGTTGCCGCTTTCTGCCGTATCGCTTTTTAAAAATTTCTTTCTGGCGGGAACATTGTAAAAAAGCTCTGTGACATTGATTGTCGTTCCCACAGGACAGCCGATATCTTCCTTTGACACAATAGTTCCGCCTTTTATTGTCAGTTTTGTACCTGAGGGATCTTCGGCAGTCCTTGTTATCATTTCCACATGAGCAACCGCTGCAATGCTTGCCAGTGCCTCTCCTCTGAAACCAAGAGTGTGAAGATAGTTCAGATCGTCTGATGTCGAAATTTTGCTCGTGCAGTGTCTCCTGAAAGCATTTTCCACTTCATTCTTCTCTATCCCTTTGCCGTTGTCTGTGATACGTATCAGGCTTTTGCCGCCGTTTTTAACCTCAACAATGATTTCATCGGCACCGGCATCTATGGAGTTTTCAACCAGCTCCTTTACAATTGACTTGGGGCTTTCAATAACCTCACCTGCAGCTATTTTATTGATAGTTTCATTATCCAACAAATGTATTTTAGACATAGTACACCTTCTTAAATATGCTTAGCCTTTTCTATTAACTCGTTCAGAAGCGTAAAAGCCTTGACAGGAGTTATATTGTTGATATCAATATTTTTAATGCTTTCAGCCAGGTTATTGTATTCCCTGCCGCGGCTTTTTTCCATGGGATCCGCCTGAAATATGGACACCTGAAAAGTATCATCTATCCTGTCTTTTTTCTTTTTTGCAAAAGGTTTGTTTATGTCGCTGTCATCCAGCTGTCTTAAAATTTCTTTTGCCCTCACAACAACCTCGTCGGGCAGTCCGGCAAGATTTGCAACCTGTATGCCGTAGCTTCTGTCTACGCTTCCTTCTGCTATTTTTCTCAAAAATATTATTTTATCGTCAGTTTCCTTAATTAATATGCGGTAGTTCTTAACGCTTTTAAGCTTGCTTTCAAGCTCTGACAGCTCGTGGTAGTGGGTTGCGAACAGCGTCTTCGCCTTGATTTTTTTAGTGATATATTCTACAACACTCCACGCGATGCTCAATCCGTCATAAGTGCTTGTTCCTCTTCCGATTTCATCAAGAATCAGCAGGCTGTTTTCGGTGGCATTATTCAGTATATTGGAAACCTCGCTCATTTCAACCATGAATGTACTCTGTCCCTGAGACAAATCGTCAGATGCGCCCACACGGGTGAAAATCTTATCCAGTATGCATAATTCCGCGCTTTTGGCAGGAACAAAGCTTCCTATGTGCGCTAAAAGCGCAATCAGCGCTACCTGTCTCATGTATGTCGACTTTCCCGCCATGTTTGGGCCGGTTATAATCGACATGCGGTTATCCTTGTTGTCAATGTATGTGTCGTTAGGAACAAACATTTCGTTTTTCATAATTTTTTCAATTACGGGATGCCTTCCGTCCGTAATTTTAATATAGCCCTTGCTGTTCATTTCAGGCTTTACATAGTTGTTCTTCACCGCAGCTATTGCCAGAGAGTTTAATGTGTCAATTACCGCTATGCTGAAGGCTGTTTCCTGAATTCTGACTTGNNCATATTCAAGCTTCATCATCTGCTCGTCGGCATTTAATATTTTAGCCTCCATCTCCTTCAGCTCAGGAGTTACGTACCTTTCGCAGTTAGTCAGAGTCTGCTTTCTTATGTAGTGTTCAGGAACTTGATCCATATATGATTTGGTTACCTCCAGGTAATAGCCGAACACCTTTGTGTATCCTATTTTTAAATTCTTTATTCCGGAGGCTTCTCTTTCCTTGTTCTGAAGCTCAGAAATCCAATTCTTGCCGTTTACGGTTATTTCCTTTATTTCATCAAGCTCTTCGTTGTAACCTTTTTTAATGATTCCTCCTTCCTTAATTGAAATCGGAGGCTCATCCACAATCGAGCCGTCAATTAACTCATAAATATCATTTAACGTATCAAGGCTGTCATAAATATCTACAAACATTTTTGCGCTGAGTCCCGAGAGCTCTGTCTTTAAGTCCGGAAGATTTGTCAGAGACTGTTTCAGAGCGTTCATATCTCTTCCGTTGCAGTTTCCGTACACAATTCTGCTGATGAGGCGTTCTATATCGTAAACACTTTTCAAATATTCTTTTATGTTGTTGGAAACAATCACGTTGTTGTAAAGTTCCTCAACCGCGTTTAGCCTGTTATTGATCATGGTTATATTTTTCAGCGGTTCTTCAATCCATTTTTTAAGCTGGCGCCCGCCCATGGCAGTATTTGTATAGTCAAGGACATTGTACAGCGTGCCTTGTCCTTTTTTTCCCCTCACTGTTTCTATGAGTTCAAGATTTTTCCTTGTGCTCGAATCCAGGTACAGGTATTCACCAACATTGTAAAAATGAAGCTTGTTCATGTGCTCCAGAGATGTTTTCTGAGTCTGGTTAAGATAGTTAATGAGCATTCCTAGTGACATTACAGCATAATTGTTATCTGACAGGCCGAATGAATCCAGAGACACAACATTGAAATGCTTTAATATTATGGCTTTATATTCATTATAGCTTAAAATCTCAGAGCATGTCATCATCGAATCGATTGAATCATTGCCTGTTATGTTATTTGATATTATTTCAGAAGGATTGATTTTATAAATCTCTTCTTTTAAAAGGTCAAATTTATTTCTGCTTTTTATGTCAAAATCATTGAGCGATATGTTCTCGGTAACATATAAATCACCTGTAGAAATATCTGCATAAGACATCCCGAAGCCCCTGTCTATGTACGTGCAGCACAGGTAATTATTGCTTTTTTCGTCAAGCATGTTCTGGTCAATTATTGTGCCGGGAGTTATTATTCTTATAACGTCTCGCTTTACGATGCCTTTTGCTTCTGAAGGATCTTCAAGCTGCTCGCAGATNNGTTTTCTATGAGCTTTGGTATATAGCTGTTAACCGCATGGTAAGGAACACCGCACATTGGCGCTCTTTCTTCCTGACCGCAGTCACGGCCTGTGAGAGCAATTTCCAGAACCTTGGAAGCAGTTATTGCATCATCAAAGAACATTTCATAAAAGTCTCCGAGCCTGTACAAAAGTATGCAGTCCTGATATTGTTTCTTGATGCTGAAATACTGTTCCATCATAGGTGTATATTTCGCCATTACACGACCTCCTTATAAACAATTGCAAGTGGATTAGAATTAGATAAGCAATCTTCAATTGCTTATCTATTGTATCATATGTCTATTGTTCCACTATTTCTCCTTCCATATGGAAGGTCTTAACATTAGTTATTTTTACATTAACGGTTTTACCGATCAGTTCTTCGCTGCCCTTGAAATGTACAAGTCTAAAATGCTCGGTCCTTCCGGTCAGATAATTTTCACTGGTTCTGCTTACCGATTCAACCAGTACGGGATATTCCCTGCCGATGCATCGGCTGTTTCTTTCCAGCACTATAGGATATAATACATCCAACAATCTGTCAAACCTGTCGTGCTTTATTTCATCAGGTATCTGATCCTCCATTTCGGCAGCCTTTGTGCCTTCTCTCACAGAATAAAGGAATGTGAATGCCGAATCATACTGTACTTTTTTGATGATGTCGATTGTTTCCTGAAAGTCCTCTTCAGTCTCTCCCGGAAATCCGACAATTATATCTGTTGTGATCGCAACATCAGGAATTTCTTTTTTTAATTTCTCCACAAGATTTAAATAATGTTCCTTTGTATATCTGCGATTCATTCTTTTTAATATTTCGTTGCTTCCTGCCTGCACCGGAAGATGCACGTGGTTGCAGACTTTATCGCATTCCTTGATTGCTTTGATTAAATCATCGGTTAAATCCTTTGGATGAGAAGTCATAAAACGTATTCGTTCAATGCCGTCTATTTTATTCAGTTCATACAACAGCTCCGCAAATGTTGTTTTATTATCAAGGTTGTTTCCATAAGAATTAACATTCTGCCCTAAGAGCGTAATTTCCTTGCAGCCGTCTTCTGCAAGCATTTTAATTTCGTTGATTATTTCACCGGGCAGCCTGCTTTTTTCTCTTCCCCTTACATAAGGCACCACACAATATGTGCAGAAGTTATTGCAGCCGTAAGTTATGTTCACGAGAGCCTTGTATTTGAACTTCCTTGTCTTCGGCATGTTTTCATAAATTAATTCCGTGTTATCAATAATATCCACACTTTTTTTCTTATTTACTTCAACATTATAAATCAGTCTGGGAAGCTCCTGTATTGTATTTGTTCCAAAAATTATATCAACAAAAGAAAACTTTTTTAAAAGTTTTTGTCTGATTTCTTCTTTCTGCATCATGCAGCCGCAAACCGCCACCATCATATCGGGTTTGTTCCTTTTCAGGCCTTTGACTTCGCCGAGTTTCCCGAATACTTTAAGTTCGGCGTTTTCTCTTATAAGGCATGTGTTAAATATCACCAAATCAGCATTTTTTTCATCGTCAGTTTCTTCATAACCGATGGAGGTAAGCATACCGCCGATTTTTTCCGAATCATGCTCATTCATCTGACAGCCGTACGTTAAAATGTGAAATGTCTTTCTTCTTCCGTTCATAATGAAATATTGCTCGTTGTTGTTTCTGAGCTCGATTATTCTGTCACTGGCAAGCTTTGTATTTTCAGTGTTTATAGCTTCTGTATTATTCTTGTTCATGTTCCTCCAACTTTCTGTTTAAACATTGTGATATCCTGAGTATTATAACATTTAACAGCCATTTGTTCAACATAAAAATACATTGCGAAAGGTACACAGCTGTGTCTTAAGCTCATTAGTTTGACACGAATTCCTGTCCGCGTTCATCCAGCACATTGAGTTCAGACAGACGGATTGCAACATATTCCGCACCGTTTTCTTCTATCATTTCAATTTTGCCGACAGCTTCAACCCAGTCATCAGGATTTGGGGTTGATTCGCCGTCATATAAAATCTCAAATCCAGCTACTCCGTCATTTCCGCAGCATCCGGGACCGTATCTTATGACAAATTTATAAGACTCATCTGTCTGCAGATTTGTTGATTCCGTATAAATGCCTTCCCACCTTATAGTCTTGCCGTTTAATGCCATGGCTACCGACAGCGAGCTGAATCCAACATGAGACAGTCCGTCACCAATCATGGAATATCTTTTTATAACCAAACTTACACCCAATACAATAGCACATTGAGAGAGGTGTAAATAAATCAGCATTGCTGATGTTGATAATATCAGCAGGAGTAGGTTCAAAAGAATGACTTTCGGCTCCNNCTCCGGGAGGAAGCAGTAGAGTAATCTCTGCCTTGTCACCGGCAATTTGTCGTGCAAAATCATATTGTGGGAAAAGGGTCGTCACAATCTATATTTTTTCATGATAACCTCCGATTTTTTAGTTGTTAGTTTGGCTGAAATAAAACGGAGATTTAATCATCAAGTATGACCTTTAAATTTATTAATGTGATATGTTTTTTGACCGAGTATAAGAAGGGTGCATCGTATACAAGTGTTACAATGCATATAAGAGATGCGGCAATGACCGATTTCATCCATACGCCAAGCTGCCTTATAACTTTACAGGCTAAATTCAGGCTCTCACAGGTAGCGCACAAATGTCCGGTACAGTTGTGTGAAGGATGCAGCTCTATGAAAATAACAGAAAAAAAGAAAGCTGCGACAACACACATAAGCAATAGAATAGCTATATCTCTTTTATAAATAAACTGTTTTTCTATCACGGCTTTTCCCTCTTACTATAAGTATCTTTTACCATAAACCTTTAATGCCTTAATGATAATGAAATATGCTGTAAAAAAATCATAAGAATATTTTTGGATTCCTATGAATATTGACAGTGTTTCCTTTATTCCATTCAGTGTATCGGTATGATCTGAAAGTTATTTAGTTGTGTATTAATGTGAATCTGCGAAAAAATAGAAAAAAAAGCTGCGACAACACACATAGCAATAGAAGAGTTAAGTCTTTAATAAATTGTTTTCCTATCACAGCTTTCCCCTCTTACTATATTAAGTATCCGTTACTGTACCGAATGGTAATTATATTTTACTATAATTTATTCATCAGGTCAATGGCAATAGAATAACCAATATTAAGCTATGGGTTTATTTCTCAGACCTAATCAGCTTGTTATTGATTCTTATGAATACTCTCAAGTATTCCTTTCAGCGCACTGGCGCTGGAGCTGTGGGAGCGCTTGATCTCANNCAGATTCTGATACCGCACAATGTACCATCTTGTGCGATGCTGTGGATGTGAAAAGAATCATTAAATCCGGACATCCTATTTGTCCCTTTAGATTAACCGGCATTTTGGTGAAAATTTTTGCCCTGCATTTATATTTTTTACAAATTTCCTTATACTGCGTTTCCATGCGCTCATGGCCGCCAATTATTACTACACTCATAAATCCTCCTTTAGTTAGCAAACGCTAACCATATGATGCAGCTGTACTTAGCTGCCTTGCTGTATAGGTTTCAGCATTAGTTAGTGTTTGCTGAACTAATAATACATTACATTTTGCGCATGCAATGCATTATTTGTTTGATTTGTTCTCGTGTTCTTTCATATATTTTTTTATGCTGTTAAAAGTTTCATCGCTGATGATATGCTCTATTTTACAAGCATCCGTTTCTGCTGTTTCCTTAGAAATACCTATTACTTCTGATAAGAAAGCAGTTAGCCGCTCATGACGTTCATAGATACTTTCTGCCTTGATTTTTCCGTCATGAGTCAGCTCAATGAAACCATCACCGTCTACTTCTATATAACCGTCATCCTTTAATATTCCGACGGCACGGCTGACGCTTGGTTTACTGAAATCCAGTTCTCTTGCTATATCAATTGACCTGACATTACCTATGCGGTTTTTCAGCACCAAAATTGTTTCTAAATACATTTCTCCTGATTCGTACATAGATCTTCCTCCGTATATTATGTATATGATATACTATTTTAAAGAAATAATCCAGCACTAATATTATTTGCCGATGTTTCCTGCCTTGCTGTCACATGTACCGGATGAACACCCGTCGCAACCGCAGCCGCAGTCACCCGACTTTTTAAGCTTTACTTTGTAAATAACAGCCAGCAGTATGCAGACAGCTACTACAGCTATAATAATGAAATCTGTCATTTCAATCCCCTTTCTGATCTGTCTTACGTAATAAAACAGATTCAACTTCCCTGTGTTCGAAGCAAAGCTCCGACAATGCTTTCTTGACCGCCTTTTCCCATAGTTCGCCTGAAACCCGGCAGAGGCGTTTATCTTTTAAAACAATTGCACATTCATATTTGAGGCAGTCCGTATAATTATTAGATATTTTAAATAAATTTTTTCTGTTTATAACACCCATTTCTTCAAGACAGCTAAGCATTCTGTACACGGTTGCTATTCCTATGGAGGGATCTTTCTGGACTGCCTCCCAATGAATTTCCTTGCAGGATGTGCAATTGTTTTTCAGTATGATATCAATAATCAACTTTCTTTTTTTAGTGATGCGGCATCCTCTTTTTCTTAATTCTTCTAAGATAGTTTCTTTTTTGTATGTTTTTCTTTCAAGATTGATTTTATCCCATGAACTATCCATAACGTCCCCGTTCACACTGTTTAAGCTATAAGGTTTCCTGCCGTATAGATTATAAATGCAACTATATAAGCCGTGAGCATTTGAATGCCGATTGCCGCACCTGTCGCCTTCCATGTTTTGAGTTCTCTTCTCATTGCACCTACAGCCGCAAAGCATGGCATGCACAGAAGGTTGAATACCATGTATGAGTATGCCGCAACATCTGTCTTAATGTCTTTTTTCATGGTAGTGAGGGCATTTTCATCTGCTCCTTCAAACAATATAACTTCCGAATAAATATCAAAAGCAGCTTCCTCGTCATATTCACCGCCTTCAAAACCGAACTCTTCAAGTTCTTCCGGACTGTAATGTGAGAAATATTCCTCGAGATATTCAGGTGAAACATCTTCATCATAAAGCTGTGCAAATGTAACAACAACCATTTCTTTGGCAATCCAGCCTGTCACTATCCCAACTGTAGGCCTCCATTCGCCGAATCCCAGAGGCTTGAAGACAGGAGCAATTGTATTTCCAAATGAAGCAAGGAAACTCTCATCCATTTCAGCCAGATTGCTTCCATCTTCACTTTGGACGGCATTAACTCCGTTGAATGAATTAACGTTGAAGTTGCTTAAAGCCCAAATAAGTATTGTTGCCAAAAAGATTACTGTACCTGCTTTAACCGCAAAGCCCTTAACTTTTTCCCATCCGTGAATCAGTACGCTTTTAAAAGTAGGAACCCTGTATCTGGGAAGCTCCATTACAAAATTTGATGCGGCAGATTTATAAACAAATTTATTTAATATCAATGATACAACAATAGCCACAATAATGCTCAGCATGTAAAGGGAGTAAGTTATAAGTGTCTTGTTTCCTCCTGCGAAAAATGTGGAAACGAACATTGCAAATATAGGGAGCTTAGCTCCGCAAGGCATAAAAGCCGTGATAACGGTAGTGATTTTTCTGTCCTTTTCAGTATCAAGAGTTCTTGTGGCCATTACAGCAGGAACGCCGCAGCCGAAACCCATCAGAAGAGGAATAAATGATCTTCCCGAAAGACCGAATTTCCTGAATATCCTGTCCATTACAAAAGCTATTCTCGCCATGTATCCGCAGTCTTCAAGTATTGAAATTAAAATGTACAAAACAAGCACAAGAGGAATGAATCCTAAAATAGCTCCTATTCCTTCAACTATGCCATCCATAACAAGCGAATGAACCACCGGAGATGCTCCCAAAATCAATCCTTCTATGACACCGGCAACTGATCCCCATGCTGTTTCAACAACACTTGCCAGCCATACTCCAGGGCTTGGAAGTCCCTTAATAAACAGGAAGTTCTCGCTGAAAGTACAAGCAAACAATACATACATTACAACAGCAAATAACGGGAGAGCCATAATACGGTTTGTAAGTATCTTGTCCAGCTTATCCGACTTAGTTTCAACATATCCCGTATTTGCTTTTTTTACCGAATTTTTTACTAAAGAAGCAATAAACCTATATCTTAAGTCTGCTATCTTTGCCTCTGTATCTCCATCGGCATATTTTTCCGCCTCTTTTATAATTTTTTCGGCAGCAAGTTTTTGATTTCCTGATAAAGTGTCAATTACAAGCTGATCATTTTCCACTATTTTGATTGCCTTCCACTGCAATTGAGCAGATGAGGCTGCCGTCCCGCCGTTTCCGGCATAATCATCCTCAAGGATTTCAGCAATGGCATCCACGGCCGAATTTATGNNGACACTTTTGCTTTGTGCTGCCGAAACAGCCTCTTTCATGAGTTCGTCAAGGCCTTTCCCGCTCCTTGCCACAATAGGCATAACCGGCACGCCCAAAAGTTTGGATAATTTTCCGCAGTCGATTTTGTTTCCTGCGGCTTCGACCTCATCCATCATGTTTATGGCAACAACCGCCGGAATTCCGGTTTCCAGAATTTGAAGAGTAAGATATAAGTTTCTTTCAATATTTGTCCCGTCAACAATGTCAATCACCACATCCGGTCTGTCATTGACTATATAGTTTCTGGCAATAACCTCTTCTTCAGAATACGGAGATAAAGAATAGGTACCCGGAAGGTCCATGATGTTTATTTCTTTGTTCTTCTTATATAATCCTTCTTTTTTATCTACCGTAACACCGGGCCAGTTTCCGACATGCTGCCTCGCCCCCGTAAGTTCATTAAAAAGTGTTGTTTTACCGCTGTTTGGATTCCCAGCCAGCGCTATCGTATAATTCATATGATTCCTCCTTACTGCTCGTTAGCTTAAGCTAACCGCAAAATAAATAAGTGCAGATTAAATCTGCAGGCATAAATATAAAATAAAATTTTTTGCCTGCTACATTTTTATTTGAATATTTTCAGCCTCTGTTTTTCTGAGGCTCAGTTCATATCCTCTGATGTTAACCTCAATAGGATCACCCAGAGGTGCTACTTTAATTACCTTTACCGTTATTCCCGGCGTCACTCCCATGTCCATAATCCTTTTTCTCATAGGACCTTTTTGCCCCACAGATGTGACAGTACCTTCCTGCCCAGGTTTCAAATCTTTTAAAGTCATAAAATCCTCCTGTTATTTTACAATTATCAGATGAGCCAGCCCTTTGTTAAGCGCTACCTTCACGCCCTTTACAAGCAAAATCAGCCCTCCTTGATTTTCGCCGATAACCTGTATTTTTTCGCCTTTTACAAAGCCTAAGTCCTGAAGGCGGCGTTTAAGTTCATCTTTTCCCTTAAATTCAGAGACTTCCCTTATTTCTCCGGGTGCAACCATAGCTAACGACATATACCCTCCTTGTTATTGAGAATGAATCTCATTTGTATTCTACAGTTAGTATAAACTAACCTCTGACTCATGTCAATAGGCTAAATGATAATAATTATCATTTATTTTAAAATTCAATAAAAATAAAAGCGGCCGGACAAAACTTCGGGAAACTATTTGTTCCCTCGCTGTGCCCGGTTCTCATGTATATTGCTTCTTTAATTTAAAATCCCTTTGTTGTTTGAATAAATTATAAGTTTTGTCCTTATTTTATTTTCAACTCTCTTATTTATATAATACTCGGCTTTTTCTCTGATTTTGTCGATTACAGATTTTTCAATATTCTCACTTTCCAGTATATCCAAAACCTGTTCCGATGTAATGGAGCCGAGAATTTCTTCCACCGTTTTTCTGCCGGCTCCGTACAAAGCTGCATAGCATGCAAAAACCTCCATCCTGAAGTCACCGTTGCGGTAGTGAGTGTTCATCATGCCTCCGGCAACCTTCACAATCTTTCCTATGTGACATGCAATCAGTATTTCGTTGAAGTCAAGCTCCATGGCAAAGTCCAGGATCTCTCCCAGATAGTTGCCGAATTTAATGCAGTTTTCTCCGACGATTCCAAGTGATCTGTCAATGAATGACTGTGCGTGGTTTCCAGGAAAAGCAAGAAGGATCGTATACCCTTTTTCTCTTATGACTTCCATTTCCACCCGAAGGCTTTCGATGAATGCTTTTTCGCTAACCGGTTCCACAACTCCGGTAATTCCTGTTATTAATATGCCACCGGTGACTCCAAGGCGGGTAATAAATGTTTTTTCTGCCAGCTCTTCACCGCCGGGAACAGAAATGACAATATTGACACCTCCAGAATATTTGTAATCATCGCAGATTCTTTTGATATTTTCGGCTATCATTTTTCTCGGCACAGAATTTATTGCTGCACTTCCCACCGGGCAATTCATTCCATTTTGTGTTACGATTCCAACCCCGGTACCGCCTTCGATACATATTCCATTCGATGGGTTAAGCCTTATCTTTGCATAAATTAAAACGCTGTCGGTTAAGTCAGAGTCATCGCTGCCTTTTTTTACACAGCAGCTCACTCCTTCCACGTCAAATTTCTGGTCTCCTATATCAACCAGTAGCATTTCTCCCGTGGGAAGTTTTACATATACCTTGTATACAATTTTTCCCGAAAAAAGCATTATAGCTGCTGCTGTGGCAGCTGCGGCGGCGCATGTTCCCGTGGTAAATCCGCAGCTGATTTTCTTCACGTTCCTGACCGCACATTCTTTCATATTCCGCCTCCTGACACAGCGCAGTGAAATTCAGCAAATTTATTTATTTGCTTTCGCTCACATATATGTGGCATTCCCTGCGGCTGCCATACCTCTGTTTTCTTCTCTCTAACTGTCTGAAAAATTAGTGGATGGAAAACAAAAGAATCTTCCAAAATATTTTGGAAGATTTCACAGTCACATAAAAGTATCTTTAATTTCATTTTAGATAATCCTCCCGAAAATCTACAAATATAAAAATTGGCAGGTCTCCTGACTATCGGCTCATTTAGCGCTTTCCTTCCCATGCGTGCACAGTGGATTTAAGTGCCATCACCTTTCACAGTAGCGGGGGCTGTAACAGCTTTTACTGTTTTCCCTATTAAAACTTTCGTTACCAAAATTTAATCGTATTTATTTGTATAAAATTATATCATAATAAAATATAACAGTCAACTGCCGCACCCCCATTATTCAAGCTTAAGAAGCAATTTATTTTCATTTTTTTATAATATTTTTTACCATCAATCGTCGTTGACAAAGTTTTTTTAAAATGGTAATCTGTATGTAACTTAATAATGTTTTATGTTCTGTCCCGTTACCCGGGACAGCTAAGAGAGAAGCAGGTTAAATTCCTGCGCGGTCCCGCCGCTGTAAGCATGTAGTTGTTTTCATATCCACTGTAAGGGAAGGAGAAAGCAATGTAAATGTGCGAGCCAGAAGACCTGCATAAAACGGTTCGCGCCAACGGGCTATTGGTAAAGCGGCTAAATAAGCAGTAAATACGGGCTGTGGCAATTTACCACAGCCTTTTATATGCCGTGCACATGCCATCAAATTGATGAAGTGCCGGCGGTACCGGCGGTATATGATTTGCTGCATTCCCTGCATTATGCCCGCAAAATATAAACCATGAAAGAGGGAGTATTTATGAACGTAATCAAAAGAGACGGCAGAATAATTGAATTTGACAAAACCAAAATATCGGATGCAATATTAAAAGCCATGAATCATACCATAAAAGGACAGGACCTCGGTCTTGCCAAGGAAATCGCACAGGACATTGCCGACAGCATAACAGAAACCATTTCTGTGGAAGACATACAGGATTTGGTTGAAAAAAGCCTTATGGCAAGTAAAAGAAAAGATGTTGCCAAGGAATACATCATTTACAGGAATAAAAGAAATATTGCACGTGGACGACGGCAATATGACATATATATGGATATAGTCAATGCTGTCCCTAATGATATAACCAGAGAGAATGCAAACATGAATGCGGATACGCCTGCAGGAATGATGATGAAATTTGCCAGCGAATCATCAAAAATGTTTGTTGATGACTGCCTGCTTTCAGAACAGTCAAAATATTATGTCGATAATAATTATATTCATGTTCATGACAAGGATTATTATCCCACGAAGTCTCTCACCTGCCTCCACCATCCGCTGGATTATATACTCAATAACGGATTCAGGGCAGGTCACGGCTCCAGCAGACCTGCAAAGAGGATAGAAACAGCGTCAATAATAGGCTGTATATCAATGGAACAGATACAAAATGAAATGCACGGCGGCCAGTCAATACCCGCTTTTGATTTTTATCTGGCGCCATATGTGAGACTTACATATATAGAAGAAATTAAAAAAGTCGAAGAACTTATCGGCATTGATCTGAAGGAGCTTTATGATGCGGAAATTGATGACTACGTTGAAAAACCTCTGAATGATCTTCAAGGCAGTGAAAGGTACAAACAGCAGGCCATAAACGCAACGACAAGGCGCGNNAAGGCGCGTTCATCAGTCCATGGAAGCTTTCATTCACAACATGAACACGATACATTCCAGAGGAGGAAATCAGGTTGTCTTCAGTTCCATAAACTACGGAACAGATACCAGTGCCGAAGGAAGGTGCATAATAAGAGAAATTCTAATATCCACGTATCAGGGAGTCGGAAACGGCGAAACTCCTATCTTCCCTATTCATATATGGAAGAAAAAAAGGGGCGTGAACTATCTTCCCGAAGATAAAAATTTTGATTTGTACAAGCTGGCATGCAAGGTTACGGCAAAAAGATTTTTTCCTAACTTTTTAAATCTGGATGCGACGTTCAATCAGCATGAAGATTGGAATCCGAATGATCCGAGACGCTTTGAGAAAGAAGTTGCCACCATGGGATGCAGGACAAGAGTGTTTGAGGACAGACACGGCGTGAAAACTTCCGTCGGAAGAGGCAACCTGTCTTTTACGACAATAAATATTGTAAAGCTTGCGCTGGAATGCAAGGATATTGAAGATGCAGACAAAAGGAAAAGAGAGTTTTTTAAAAAACTGCAAAAATGTATTGATGTTGCCGCAGAGCAGCTGTATGACAGGTATGTTTTTCAGTGCACGGCTTTAAAGAAACAGTTCCCTATGCTCATGTCCGGAATGTGGATTGACAGTGAAAAGCTGGACTCGAATGAAAAGGTTGAAAGCGTGCTGAAGCACGGAACACTGGGAATCGGGTTTATCGGTCTGGCAGAGGCGCTGATAGCTCTTACGGGAAAACATCACGGCGAGAGCGCCGAATCTCAGGAGCTGGGACTTGAAACGGTTAAATTTATGGCATCAAGAATAAAGGAAAAAGCAGATTATTACGATTTGAATTTCAGCCTACTGGCAACACCTGCCGAAGGCCTCAGCGGGAAATTTGTTAAAAAAGACAAAGAACAATTCGGAAGCATACCAAGCATAACCGACAAGGAATATTACACAAACAGTTCTCATGTTCCGGTATGGTACAAGTGTTCAATTGAGCATAAGGCTAAAATAGAAGGTCCTTATCATGAATATGAAAAAGGCGGACATATATTCTACGTTGAGCTGGACGGCGATGCTACTCACAACCCATCTGTGGTAATGCAGACTGTGGATTTAATGGACAAATACAATATAGGATACGGCTCTGTCAATCATACGAGAAACAGGTGCAAGGACTGCGGTTATGAAGATGCGTCCGAAAACCTCATAATCTGCCCCGAATGCGGCAGCGACAGAATAGACACGATTCAAAGAATAACTGGATACCTGGTTGGCGGTGTAGACAGCTGGAATAATGCCAAGAAAGCCGAACTGAGAGACAGGGTGAAACACAGTTGACAGAAGAAAACAAACTTTATGTGGCAAAGATAATTGACAATACAATCGTCGACGGCGAAGGATTCCGCACATCGCTTTATCTTACGGGCTGCGATATATGCTGTGATGGATGTCACAACAATGAATTGTGGGATATAAATGCCGGCCAGGTAATGACGGTTGAGGATGTTTATAAAAAAATCACGAAATATTTTACAAATATTACGTTTATAGGCGGAGAGCCGATGCTTCAGGCTCCCGCCCTGACACTGCTGGCTTTTGAAATCAAGAAAAATACAGACAAGACCATTTGGATATACTCAGGACATACATACGAAGAAATAATCGGCAATGATGTTTGGTCAAAGCTGCTTGGATATTGCGATGTACTGGTAGACGGCAGATATGAAAAAGACTTGTTTAAAAATAACTTGAAGTTCAGAGGCTCGGTTAATCAAAGAATTATAGATATCAAAAGCTCCATAATGAATGATAAAGTTGTCCCTTGGGATGATACTTTCTAAGATAGGTGCTTTTAATGTGAGAGGAAGACATTTAATGAACAAATATAGTTAATTTATCCTTTCTAAATAAAAAATTACTTTATATTTTTGCGCAAATGATGTAAAATAACAAAGACAGATTTTAGGAAATAGTTAGAAATAGAAAGGATTTTAAATGAATAACATAGATTTAATCAACAAAAGAAGAATTTTCGGCATTATTTCTCACCCTGACGCAGGAAAAACAACTTTGACCGAAAAACTCCTGCTTCACGGAGGCGCTATTCATGAAGCTGGAACGGTGAGAGCCAGAAAAAATTCAAAATACGCAAAATCGGACTGGATGGAAATAGAAAAACAGCGTGGTATTTCTGTTACGTCTTCAGTAATGCAGTTTGAATACAACAACAAGGTTATATCAATTATGGATACCCCTGGTCACAACGATTTCGGTGAAGACACTTACCGTATTCTGACTTCCGTTGACAGTGCTGTAATGGTTATTGATGCCGCAAAAGGTATAGAGGCACAGACCAAGAAGCTGTTTCAGGTTTGCAGCATGAGAGGTATTCCCATATTTACTTTTATTAACAAACTGGATCGTGAAGCCATGGATCCTCTCGAATCAATGCAGGAACTTGAAGATGTCCTCGGTCTTCCTTCAGTTGCGGTTACATGGCCAATAGGATGCGGCAAGGAATTTGAAGGATTATATGACCGTTTAAATAATACCGTGCACTTATTCAGAAAAAAAGAAGAAATTCACCTTGACGACGACAGAGTCCAGTCAGGTATGCTTGACGGCGTAATAAGCCCCGCAAATCTTCAAAACTTAAG
>DMJQ01000077.1 GCA_003457065.1 Clostridiales bacterium | reverse complement strand
AATATCATCTTCAAAATACTCCTGATCTGTTATTGGAAGAATACCGTCTCCATCTGCTTTAAAAATAGTATATTTTGATGGATCAAAGTCTCCACCAGCAAATATAAGCCCGTCCTCATCAAGAGAATATCTTCCCATAGCACAACCAATAAAGTAAGATAAGAAATTCTTCACCACATCTTCACGAGTCATTATATATCTGTTACCTTTTATTTCTTCATCTATATCTTTTTTACTGTCGAAGATTTTTGCAACAGTAATATCTCTATCAGATACTTCAGGAGTAAGCTCCTTTTCAAGATTATATATTTTTATAAAAATATCATTTAATATTTCTTCATTCTCTTTCAATTTATTAAATCTTTTATTTATTTCTTGCTTATATAATTCATAAGCATTTTCTATTCTCGCATCAACCTTATAAGTTAATAATGGAGACTTATCAAAATCCCAAGAAACTTCGTGCATGTCCCAATCTTTTTTAGCCTCTGCAATATTTTCTTTAATTATTGATTCTATAATTCCCTTTTTTGTTTCATCTACTAAAACTGGTATTTGCAATATATTCTCCACCTGATAGTTCATAGTTGGGTTTATAAATTTCAAAAACTTAATTCCTACTTTGCTACCAATTAGNNCAAATAAAACAAATAATCGCTCTTATCAAAAATTCCAGAACCTGCTACATCCCATAAAAAACCATCTGGAAAATATCTTGTTGCCAAAGTACTGGATGTTAAATATGACCATGAAACATAATTTCTCAAATAATAATTTTGAAATGTTTTCTTTCCTCTTGTTTTATCATCAGGTCCATTTTTCCAATTAACTACATATTCTTGATTTCCATACCACTTTCTAAAAGCTCCACCCTTATTATACGGAATCCAATATTGTGTTTTTAAATCAATATCTGACATTTTTACTTTATGAAAAGGAATTTTAGTATTACATACCTCATGCCAAAATCTCAAAAATTTATTATTATTTCCTGTAATAATACCTTGGAAACTATCGATGTAATTATCCATTTGTTTACCTTCTTGGAATGCTGTAATTATAGTTTCACTTGCCCAATACGCAACAGGAGTTCCTGGTATTTTTTTAAAATTTTCAACCGAAGTTTGTGCATAACTGTTTTTTCTTACCGGAAATTCTACAGGTACATCATTTACTATATCTTCTAATTTAATATGATTATAAGTACCTTTGTAATTATCCATAGAAATATTTCTTAATATTGTAACTGCAGTTCCAAAAGCAATTTTCATAACCATATTATCCATATGCATAAGAGTAGATATAGTCATTTTATTGAAAATTTCTTCTCTCATTTTTTCATAACTTGACAAAAACATCCAACTCTGCATTGTAACCATAGAATTATAAGCATAAGGTTTAAGCATTCCACACCATTTTTCTATGAATACAGCAAACAAATCCATTTTCGTATCATTAAAATTCTTTTTTAAATAACTTGAAAGTTTTGGATNNAGTACTTCCCATATAAGGTGGATTTGTTACTACTACATCATATTTACTCGAAAGGATTTCTGCTTGTTTTACAAGTGGCAATAATTGTTCTACAGCAGCCATTCCATATAAATTCATAAATTCTTCATTTTCGATTTCCTCAAATCGATTATATATAGCTTCAAAATTCACTGAATTTACATTTATAATAGAGCCATATTCCTTTGCATCCATCATATCTTCTATAATAACATCCATATCCTTCATTAAATCATTATCTCCATTTGCAAAGTATTCAATAATGATTTTACCATTCTCTGTTTTAAAAAAGTTACTCTCCTCTATTGCATATATCTTAGGCTGAGGAATATTTCTTCTGCTTAAAAATCTTCTATCATACTGTCTTGCCTTCATCATTAAAGAAAAATATGCCAGTTGTCTTGCCCTTTCATCTATATCTAAACCGTAAATGTTATTTTCCAATATAGAGCTTACTGCATCCCTTCTCTTGTAACCATAAGATTCATAAATTTGTATAAGAACATCAAAAAGATAAGCTCCAATATGTCCTGAACCTATAGCCGGATCAATACATTTTATATCCTCTGGCTTCATTTCTGCATATTCTTTTTTTATTTCCTCTAGTTTTTCTTCAACCTCTTTTTCCTGTTCAGCTTCTTCTAGATAATATTTCCAATTTACCTTCAACCCTTCATCAGGATGTCCTTCAATCCATAGTCTCCCTAATGAATTTTCAACCATATATCTTACAATCCAATCAGGAGTAAAAAGCTGTGTTGCTGCTGGAATATCTTCCTTTTGAATTTTTTCACTTTTTGGTCTACTAAACACCTCATCTTTAGGTTCCGTATTATAATACTGATAAAGCCATCCTATTATCTGAACTTGTTCTTTCCAGTCTTCCTCAGGTATTTCACTTATCATTACATCTATTACAGAATTATCTCTTAAAAGCCCATCTGGGAGAAGAAGCTCTGTGTAGTCATTTAGTTTTTGAAACATTCCTGGAAGAACTTCGTTTAAAGCATTACATTGAGTAATAAATAAATAATTAAAAAGTTCCTCTTCCTTGTTACCAGCATTATAAAGTTCTAGAACCTTTGACTTATCAAGCCCTGGTAAATCAATATGTATAGCTTCTGACAGAATCTGAGGTTCAAACTCATTATTTTCTGAAGTGAAAACTCTTATATGGCTAGGTATATATCCATTTACTTCCATAAATCTTATGGCAATAAAACGGTTAAACCATGTATAAGCAACCTCTTCTATAGTTTCATCAAAGCCATCTTTATCTATTTTTTCAATTAATATTCTTCTTGCTTTTTTATCATCAGAAGTCAGGACCTGCCCATTATGAGCAGTATCCATCTCCTTCATTTCTTTATCTTTTTCTATTCCATATATCTTTGCTTTCTTAGTAACTTTTTCGATAAGTTCTCTTCTTGCCCAGATTGCAAAGTTTTTTATCGCTGTTTTATTCATATCCTACCTTTCCTTTCTTAATTTATTTCTATACCATCACAATCTCCTAAGAGTATCATAAGATTTTTTTCAATAGTCTCTAGATACTCTCTTATGTCACTTTCACTTTCCAAAGTTCTTGCAGGGAATATTGATTGCCTATAGAATTTCTTAATATGCTTTTTCTTTTCAGGCTCAGGTGATACTTCAGTTTCTTTTACAGTATCATTTTCTCCACTTTGCTTTCCTTCTTCATCATTACGTCTTCTTTCAGCTTCGGCATTACTTTTTTCAATAGAAATTATATCTTTGACTGCCTGATCCTTTTCAGACCAAAGACTAGGAATAAATCCATCAAGAATTCTAAGACTTTCTGTTTCAGCAATTTCTTTTTTCTTTTGTGTATAAAAATCATCAGTTTTCTTAATTATATTGCCGATAAGCCTATCATTTTTATCTCCTCTATGGATTTCTTCCATACATTGTCTTACAATTTCAAGAATTTCTTCACGTTTGCCATCAAGAAGCCTATTATGTCCCTCTCTTACAACCTTCATATAATCATTAAGTCTCGGAACATCCCTATAATCAAAATCGTCTTTTTTAGGATTAATATTGACTATAAGTCTAATTTTATTAAGTGCATCGTTTACTTCACTTTCATTTTGAAGGTAATCAAGGTCTGAACGAAGCAAACTTTCTAGTTTTGTTGCTTCATCAAATGTATCTACCTGTGATTTAAAGAAGTCTTCAATAGCTTCCATATCCTCCTGCATATCTTCAAGCTCATCTTCCATTTCAATAAGCTTGTTTACAAGAGCAATATTATCTGTCTTTGCATAAAGAAGATCTGATACAGTAGCCTTTGCTTCAATTATTTTCTTTTTATCAGGATAGTTATTGCCCTCATATTTATTAAGTAATTCATCATAATGGTCTTCTAGATTTTCAAATTTAGAAATAATAAAATCTACAAGTCCATCATCATCTTCTGGCACATCCATAAGGTCAAAGAAATCTCTTAAAAAGTCTCTTGCCTCTTTTATCTTTTGAATACTTATCATTTCACGTTTTTGAATCTTTGTTTTCCCTATTTCACTTCTCTTATATAAAAGTTCTGGAAGCCTCTCATCATCTGTTCTTATGGTTTCTCCACCGTATTTAACAATTACTTTTTGTTCATAGATTAATCTTGCAACTACAGCTGCAACATCTCTTTCTCGCCATCCATAAGGAATAGATGTGAATCTTTTCTGAACATCTGCCATATTGGTAGGAAGGTGTTGCTGGTTTTGAGCTATTAGGTAGGTTTCAATCTCAGTTGCTGCCTTTCTGTTGGACTCTAGTCCTGGCATTATACCATCATCTTCTCTTCCATCAAGAATCTTATAAATATCTTCATCTGAATCTGCATTTTTTGTAATCAAGTCAAGTTTATTATATACATTAGAAACTAGATACTCTAATGCTTCATCAATTTTAGCTTGTGGTGTTCCAGCTTTTACTGTAGTCCTATCTCCATTTATNNCTTTAAAATGCTCAGCATCGTCTTGTTTACTTCTTATAATATCTTGCATTGATTTTGGAAGTTGTGGGATATTCTTCTTTCTTGCAAACTTATCTATTTTCATAGCATTTTCTATGAAGTTGTAGTATTCCGTATCCTCAAGTACCACAAGAACCTTGTTCTGAGATTCAGTCATCAGTCTAAGTTCCTGTTTATCTATTACGCTTGTTGCAATAGTAAGAATCTCTAGTTCCATTCCTCCAACTGGATTACCATAATTTACACCATCTACTTTTTTATCAAATTCAAAGTCATATTTCTTTTCATAACGGAATTTTTTTGTTGTATATATATTCCCAAAAATCATTTCAGAAATTTTTCTTGTAATCTCGCTTGGATCTACATATTCATCTCTGATTTCTCTTTCTACATCTTGCTCTGCATCAGTAAGAAAATTATATGTATCTCCTATTCTTGCAATATAGTTCTGGTGAATAAGCCTATCTAGTGATTTTTGAATCTTGTTTCTTTCATCAATCTTATCCACTCTTATATCTTCAGCCATCATAATTATAATATTATCAAGATTTGCAGGTATATCTTCCACATACCTAATCATGTAAAGAAGCTTCAAGACATTAACATCTATAGGTTCAAGACCCTTATCATCTCTTGCTGCTCTTTCTGCTCTTTCTATTACTCTTCTAATTGAACCATCAAGAAAAGTATGAACTGTGTCATAAAACATCCAAAAAGGAATTATTGCATACTCATCCCTATCCTGAACCCTTTGTGCAGCTTCCTGAAAGCCAGAAAGCATAGATCTTTCTCCACCTGATAAATGCTTTCCTGCATTACCATGTTTTCTAATTTCAGAAAATACCTTCTGCATAAGGATAAACTGATATGGCACAAAGGGAAAGTTTATAGAAAATTCTTCAGGACCTCCAAAACCTCTTATATCTCCAACTGCTTCTCTAAATTTAAAGAGATTGTCCATAACACTTTTCTGTTTGTCATAAACATCTTCAAGATAGGCTTTGGACTCATTATTTTTCTTTAGAATTCTCTTTTGAATAACCTCATCTGCTGATGATGAAGAAAGTGAAAGCCTTGTCTTGAATCTTGCCTGGATTCTTGAAAATTCGTCTGCCCTTGTTCTAATTATTTCATCTAGAGCTTCTTGCCCAGTACACATTACCCAAACTTTTCCCATACACTCAGAGCCTATCTTTTCAACTAAAGATTGAAGATTAAGAAGCATATCAGTATCAGCACCTACATACTGTCCCACCTCATCAATCATGAAAAGAAGCCTATAATTATCTGGCTTACTATCAACATATTCTTTTNNTTTTATTTCAGACACAAGCTGTGCTATTGAAATATCAATTTCTTCAGAGGAGTCAAACCAATTTCTGGCTGCTGTTTCACTCATACCAAGAACTTGCATAAGTGTTTCAACTACTTCATCTTCACAGAAGTCAAATACATCTCTTGAATCTATCCATGAATCACCGTTTTTTTCTTCAAAAACACGTCTAAATTCTTCTGTTTTTCCTCTCCTATCAACATATTGTTCAAGTTTTGCAACTTTAAGATTTTCACCATAAAATCCAAGGTGTTTATAAAACATCTTGGCAAATACCCTTAAAACTGCTGTCTTGTTTTTTTCCATAGGCCCTTCTATATCAATATTAAATAGAATTGTTTCTGTAGGAGCCTGTGTTGATTTATCAATCAGCATAAATGTTGCTAAATCATCCGTAAATTTTTCTCTGAATCTCTCTACAGTCTTAATTCCATTTACTTCTTTATTTTCTAAAATGTATGAAAGGATTTTCAAGAAGTGAGATTTACCGCTTCCAAAGAATCCAGAAATCCATACACCTGTATCAGCAGTCGGTCTATCAAAAGAATCTGAATAGTAATTAAAAAAACTTATAAAGTGTTTCTTAAGTTCCCTTGTAATAACATATTCTGAAAGTTCCTGTTCTATTATACCTTCCGTATCTTGATCAACTTTGATAACACCATTTATCTCTCTATTGATGTCATCATAAAACATATTTTGTATTCTCAATTATATTCCCTCCCACTTCCTAAATTATATTAAATGCCCTATAGTACTCATTTGGTGTAAATTCATTAAATAATATTACCGATCTGCCATTAAAACTTCCTGGATAAAGAACAACTATAGGAATGTCATCAAATCCTGTCTGTAATTCTTCTAAAAGAGAATGAACTCTCATAAATGGATATACTTCTCCTACTCCTGTAAGTAAAAGAACATCTCCTTTTTCATGTGGTTCATACTGCATTTTTTCTGCAAAAGCTTTTGTTGTTGAAAACTTTAATATCCTATCTTTAAGGTAGTCGCTTCCTTTTTTTTCTTCCATATCTGGAATCTTCTTAATAATATTTTTTTCCTCACATGTTTCCAAAAACACATGATAAAGATTATGACAAATAAGATTACATTCCAGGGAATTATCGTTTTCAAGTTGTTTTGTAAAATGCCTTACTGCCATTTCATCCTTAGGTTCATAGCAGAACATTCTTATATTAACTTCATTGCTCAGTCCTTTCCCTGTTAGAAAGTCTTGATCTTGAATTAAGTTTCTTAATCTATCTAGTTTTTCGTTTATATTGCTCACTCTGCTACACTCCTTTACTCAAAATAATTGAAAGCTGGAAGACAAGTTGCATCTCCATTTTCGATTATTTTATCTTTTAGTTTATAATCTAAAAGCACTTCATTAAGCCTTTTAGAACTGGTTTTATCTATATATCCATTCTCTTTTAAGAGACTAGCAAATACCGATTTAAGCTTGTTAATTGTTGAGTCACTCCAACTTGCTACAGTATCATTCTGTTCTTGAAGTCTAGTGAAAAATACATTTAGATCCATTCTGCTATAGGAAAAATTACGGGTTCTGTATTTCTCTCCAATAACAGTAATCATAAACTCCCATATAAGTCTTGAATCTTTCATCATTGCATATAGACATACTTGTCTTGAAATATCTAAAGGTCTATTTATAATCCAGGATACGAGTTCTTCATCTCCAAGTGCATTTAATCTTTTTATACAAGCTCTTGCTCTCATTTTAAGGCTTCTTTCTGTAGGATATTGATATAGATTTTCTTTAAATATTTTTTCTATAGCTTCTTTTTCACTTAATCCTTTCTCAAGTAACTTTGCAGTTATTTTCATTTCATAATACATAAAAGGTTCTCTTGTAAGGGAAGCTATATATGGTGCATTACTATCCATAAAGTACCTCCTTATTTATCTTCATTTTCATGCTTTCTTTTTTTAGGGCTATAAGAAACTATATCTTCTATGCTGCATTCAAAGTAATCACAAATGCGGGCTAGAATTTCCATATTTACTGTCTCATTCTTACCTAGTTTTGCTACTGTGGTAGGACTCAATTCAACAGCTTTCTGGAACTCTGTCTTATTCATCTCTTCATCAATTAGAATCTTCCAAAGTTTATTGTAGCTGAATCCCATATATATCCTCCTTATTTATTTTCTATATATAATACTTCTATATGTTTGCGTAAATTATATCCACATTTAATTATATCATAATTATAGTTTTTTGAGTATACATAAGATTGAATAATTAGACACACAAAAAAAGGGACAGACCGAAGCCTGCCCATATCCAGTAGTTGCTTATGCTACTGTACTTATATCTCTCTATCCTTCTTCTTATCTCCCACTTTGTCTTGTAGTTTATCTACACCACCCTTTGCTACCTTATCCTTAAGTTTATTAAGTTTTTCAATAGTTGATTCTTTTTTACTATCTTCTTTATCTGTAATAGCATTTATTCTTTCAACATTCATTCCTTTTTTCTCTTCAGATAAATTTGCCTTAGTTGCTTCAACCCAATCTATAAAGTCTATATCATGAAAGGACTTCTCTAATGGATAGGAATCTGCAAAATCATAGTCCGCATCATACATAGCATTAGATAGGTCTGTATAGGCATTTACAAAGTCATCCATCTTATTAAAAAGCTCGTTTTCCTTACTTGATACTTCTACTGGTTCAATATCTTTTTCTTTACCAATTGTAATTTCATCTTCTAAATCATATATAAGCTCGTCAAAATAATCATTTATTAGATTTACCCCATCATTATGCATAAATCTATCGTAAAGCTCATCTAATAGGTCTGGATTATCTATTCCCGTTTCTATTGTAATCAAAGCTTTAACGAAACCCTCGTAGTCCTCATCTATCATCTTATTTATAGTATCTATTATCTGACTATCTTTCTTTTGAGGATAGCTATCAGAATAGTTGCCATGATTCCAAAAAAACTTTCCATTATCACCCTGTAAGCCATAAACCTCAACAAATTGTCTTCCATCAAATAAAATAGCATTGTCTTTATCTATATCCAAAACAATAGTTTCATCTGATAGAGCAGTTTTTATTTTATCTCCAACCTCAAGAGTAACTTTTTCCCTATCATAAATACTCTTATCTTCTTTAACAATTGACATTTGCCCTAGCTTATCTTGATAGCTCAGATTTTCACTTTGAAAACCACTAACTTCTTGTGAAAAAGATAGGGTTTTTTCTTTGCCAACTATAAAATGATCCAGAAATTCTATTTCAAAAATTTCAGTTACATTTTTTATCTTTTTAGTCATTTCTATATCTTCTCTGCTAGGAGTAGGATTGCCACTAGGATGATTATGAAATACTGCCATTCCCTTTACATCCTGATAATTAAATAGAGTCCTAGCTATAATTTTTAAATCTACTATTGCAGCATCAGTAGCTCCTTTAAAAACCTCTTCTGCTCCAATAATCTTTTCATTACTATCATAGATTAGGATACCAAAAATTTCTTGTTGATGGTGTTGAAATCCTATTTTTAAAACTTCCTTTATTTCTTCTGCATTTTCTACCACATTTAAATCTATAAGCTCATTAATAGCAAAATAACTTGTAAAATCTTCATACTTATCCTTAAGGCTATAATCCTTTTCTCCATAAGCATTTTCTGAATCGCTGGCTATTTCATAGGTCTTAGTCGAATAGTAGCTTCTTCCTGCTACCTTTGATATGAAACTATTATTTTCTTTATTGTAGCCAATAGTATCTATAATCTTCATTCCTATTTTTTCAAAATATTCCTTAGTTTCCTCTATTCTTTTATTAGGAGTATCATTAGAAAAGGCTAGAAATACACTATTAGCTCCTGCCATTAAGCCCTCTCTTAAGGCCTCTTTTATGCTGTTTTTGCAACTTAGTCTAGTTCTCTTAAGATGAACAGGATGGTTTTTTGTATTTNNTTTTGTATTTGCAAAAATAATAGTTCCCGTATCTTTAGTAGGTAAAGTTATTGACTTTACATAGTCTACAAAGGTATCAGGACTATTTATTGCTTGTCTACTATTTTTTATATTAGCTCTAGCATAATCTAGAAATTCTATAAGAGGTCTTATCTCATCATCTTGATTTTTTATTTTTTCATAAAGTTCTTCCTTGCTATTACAATTAAATTCTTTATATAAATTATTTTTCATTCCTATTCACCTCCTCATCAAGATTTATAGAATGAGCTTTAAATAAATCTTTTATCTCCTTGACTTTTTCATCCTCTGGATTTTCCCTAATGTAGGTCATCATTTCACTATGGCTATTAAGACCAAAGTATTCTAGCAATCTATTTTTATTTTTTTTGTTAAGCATAAAACTCCTCCTTATAGTTTTTATTCTTATTTGTTTTAAACCCTTAGTTTGCTATTTTCCCAAAAAGTTAAGCTCCGAGTTTCCTCAGAGCTTTTTATCAGGACATCAGGAGGCTACACCCCCTGATAACCCCTGTGAACTTCGTTTTTTATGAATTCATAGAATTCACCAAAAATCAAAGTAGTATATTATCTTGCACCCTTATTCTTTTCTTTATCTTTCTCATCCTGTAATGGGCTTGTTTCTTCTTTAATTTTGGCTTTAAATTTTTCAAGTTCCCCAAGTGTAGATTCCTTATCATCCTTCTTAAGGCCATCAACATCATAAGTTGATTCAAAATAATTACTACTTCTAAAGTCATTATCATACCTATCTGGAATTCCATCATTATCTAGGTCTTTTGAAAGTGGATCATAAAAATTACCCTCATCATCAATCTCAAGCCCAAGTTTCTCTCTTAAGTCTTTCTCATCAACCCTTACATATTCATCAAAATCTCCATGTTCAAGTTCGAGTTTAAGATTTTTAAGGGCTTCTTCTTTGCTTACAGACTCATCCTCCTCACTTTCAAGATAACTTCCATGAGATACTTCTTTATTATCTACATACTGTGTCCATGAATAATCTTTAAGACTTATTTCATATTGTATTTCGTGTTTCCCATCTTCTGTAGTTGTATAGGCAAGTCCAATATGGCCTTCATCAGGGAAAAGTTTATTGAAGTCATCATAAGCATGGTCTTCTCCAAATTCTCTATTGCAATAATCAATAATAAGCCTTTTAATATCCTCAATAAGGGGATTTAGATTTTCTAGGTCTTCCACTTCTCCCATATCAAGAAGCCTATTAATTTCTGCAAGTCTTACTGTTTTATTTCTCAATTCCTCAGCCTTATCAAAAGGTTTCTTTACTTCTTCCTTAGCAATTTCAATTTGTTCTTTGGTAGCTTCAAGCTTTTCTTCAAATCTTTTTAAACTATCAGGAATCTTCTCCAAGACATTATCCATTCTTGTAATATTTCCATCCCTATTTTGTCCTAAGTCTCCATAGTGATTGTTTGAGCCTTTTAAATTAAAATTATGCTCATTTGTAAGGAAGTTATAGGTTACTTCTATAGGAAATCCTCTGTATTCTCCAATAAGCTTTTTATCTCCTAGTTTGACTCCCTTAACCGCTTCAAGGATTTTATCTCCTGCAAGTTTTCTATCTGTAATTACTTCATCGCCGATTTTTATGGAAGTAAACTTATTATCACCTGTTCCCTGTGGGCTAGTTCTATCAATATCCCTTTTAGCACCTTCAATAAGCTTCTTATATTTTTCAATTTCTCTTGGATAGGTCTTTATAATCTTATCTTCCAAGCTATAAAGATTGCTCTTGTAGTTTCCTTCAAGCATTTTTAATTTGGTTACTTCAATATCCAGGTCCATCTTTTCTTTTATTAAAGGGTTACCTGTTGCAAGGGCTTTAATTTCAGCATAAGAAAGAGTATTCTCATCAACATCTTCCGCCACTCTAGCAGGTGTTTTTGAAGTCATAATCTGTGAGATAAATTTCTGCTTATTTTCTATTGTCTGCCACAAATAACTATCGAAAGTATTCTCAGTAACATATCTAAATATCTTAACCTTATCATTTTTATTACCACGTCTTACAATACGACCTGCTCTCTGCTCTAGGTCTGCAGGTCTCCAAGGTACATCAAGGTCATGGGTAGCAATAAGTCTATTTTGTACATTAGTACCTGTTCCCATCTTTTGGGTAGACCCTAAAAGAATCCTTACATGGCCTTTACGGACTTTAGAAAATAGTTCATCCTTCTGTTTTTCTGTATTAGCATCATGGATAAATGCTATTTCTTTTTCTGGAATACCCATATTCAAAAGCTTGTCCCTTATATCATCATAAACATTAAAACTTCCATCATTCTTTGGGGTAGACATATCAGAAAATACTAGTTGGGTTGAACGATTATCCCTTGTTTTATCCCAGATAGAAAAAATATTTTTTACACATACATTTACCTTGCTATCAGGATCATCAGGTAAAAGAGGATTGATAAGCCTTTGGTCAAGGGCTAGTTTTTTACCATCATTCGTGATTTTTAACATATTATCTTCTTCTGGTTCAACCCTTCTATCCCTTACCCTGTCTGCTCGCTCTGAGATGCCTTTTAAGACCTCTTTCTGTTCGTCTGTAGGCTTTGTCACTATAGTTTCATATTCTGCTTCAGGAACTTTTAAATCAAGCATATCAGCTGTTTTTATATCTGCCACTTCTTTAAACATGGCCATAAGCTCAGGAAGGTTATAGAATTTGCTAAACCTTGTTTTAGCTCTATATTTATCTCCTTCAGGTGAAAGCTCTACTGCCGTTACAGTCTCACCAAATGTACTTGCCCATGAATCAAAATGTTGTAGGTTATTCTTTTCAAGTTCATCATATTGAAGATAGCGTTGCATGGTATAAAGCTCGGTCATACTATTTGACACTGGAGTACCTGTAGCAAATACTACTGCCTTTCCTCCTGTCATTTCATCTAAATATCGACATTTCATAAACATATCAGAAGATTTGAGTGCTTCACTCTGACCTATTCCTGCCACATTTCTCATTTTTGTATAAAGAAATAGATTTTTATAATTATGGGCTTCATCCACAAAAAGCTTGTCAATTCCTAGTTCCTCAAAGGTAACTACATCATCCTTTTTAAAATCATCGTTAAGTTTTTTTAGTCTACTTTCAAGTTTCTTTTTAGTATTTTGTAGCTGCTTTACTGTGAAATTCTGACTTCTGTCATACTTATACTCTTCAATGTATTCTAGGATCCCTTCAATTTCCCTATTTATATGATTTTCTTGATATTCTTTACTCATAGGTATCTTTTCAAATTGTGAATGGCCTATAATAACTGCATCATATTCTCCTGTTGCAATCTTACCTATGAATCTCTTTCTATTCTTAGGCTGGAAATCTTTCTTGGTAGCAACCATAATATTTGCTCCAGGATAAAGTTCCATAAAGTCCCTTCCTATTTGTTCAGTTAGATGGTTAGGCACTACAAATAATGCCTTGTTACTCATTCCAAGCCTTTTTGACTCCATTGCAGAAGCAATCATTTCAAAGGTCTTACCTGCACCTACTGTATGGGCAAGAAGGGAATTTCCACCATAAAGTGTTCTTGCAACTGCATTTTTTTGATGGTCTTTAAGGATAATACCTGAATTCATGCCTTCAAAGCGAATATTACTTCCATCATATTCCCTGTTACGCACAGAATTAAATTTTTCATTATAAAGCTTTTCTAAACGGTGTCTCCTGTCTGGATCTTTAAATATCCAATTTTTAAACTCTTCTTTTAAAAGTTCCTGTTTCTGACTTGCAAGCATTGTTTCTTTTTTATTGAGTATGGAAGACCTACTACCATCAGGATTTATAACCCTATNNACCTTAGTGTCTTTTAGGTTAAGGGCATCTTCTATAATCTTATAAGCATTAATTCTACTAGTACCATAGGTCATATTTGCAAGGTCATTTCCTCCATCCTTGCTCTTACCCTCAATTCTCCATTCAGCTGTAAAAGGTGAGTATCTAACATGAATATCCCATCTTGCAAATCCTGGTGTTTTAAGAGTTTCAAAGATAAAGTTTTCTACATCTTTTTCTGGTATCCATGTAGCTCCAAGTCTTACTGTGATTTCTGAAGCAGTGAGTTCCTTTGGCATTACTTCCTCAAGGCTCAGTTTTTGTATTTTGAGGTTTGCAAGATTGTCTTCTATTTGTTTGAAATTAGAATTATCCTTATCCATAAAGCCTATAGAACCCTCAATATAATTTATATATTCATTTAAAACATTTATCTTATCTCTGATGTTTCCACTTAAATATTCATCAGCACTTACATAGTTAAAGGCCATAGGATTGTGCTTTTCTTTCTCTGTAAAGGGAAGTGCATTGTTTTCTCTGTCAAATTCCTTAATATCAAGAAAGATCTTGCCTTTTAAACTCTCTACTACGACTTTTTCATCAAGGTCTGTAAGTTCCTCCATATATCCAAGGTCTACTCTTCCTTTTTCTGCAATAGAAAGAATAAGGGATTCGTCTGGTGTGTCCACATGAGTTACTGGCACAGCCTTTTTTATTGTTCGTTTTGTAAATATATCGCCCTTTTCCTTGAACTTTCCTTCCTCAAGTTTTTCAATACTTGAAATAAGAGCAAAATTACTATCCTCAGATAAAAGCCTTGTATTCATTCTACCATTTATAAAGCCATTTTTCTTGCTAAATTCATCATATATATCATTAAGTTTTTTCTGAGCTAGTTTAATCTCAACTTCACTTCTATCTTCTAACTGTAAATCAATCACTTCTCTAAGAGCATTTCCAAGAGCTATATAATCTCTGATTTTATCTAGGTCTTTATCATTCCTATCCACTTCTCTCATTATAGAGTCTTCTCTCATATAGACCTTTCCATCTTTTTCGGTGAATGAGAAGTTCTTTACATTTTCATCAGCTGGAATAATCTCAGCTTCTTTTTCTCCTTCCTCTCTTTCAACTTTTATAGGCTCAATCTTTCCTTGAATCTTGTTTATAGCTTGTGAAAGTTCAGATTTTAAATCATGATTATCCTTGGCTTGACAGGTAGTGGTCTTCCCAAATCGACCAGATACCTCTGTCATTTGACCAAGTACCATTTGTGGATTTTCGACAAAATATTTGTTGTAACTTAAACCCTTATCATCTATTCCAAGTTCATCCCATGGCTCTTCTCTTTCTATTACTGATTCCTTCTTTTTAAGGAAAATAATATCACTAGTTACTTCAGTTCCAGCCATACCCTTGAAAGTATTATTTGGAAGTCTTATAGCTCCAAGAAGCTCACATTTTGCACCTAGATATCTACGAATTGAATCATCCTTTTTATCCATTGTCCCACTGGAAGTAATAAATGCAATTACTCCACCACTTCTTACCTTGTCTATTGACTTAGCAAAGAAATAGTCATGAATTAAAAAGTTGTTCTTGTCATATAATCTATCATTTACTTTAAATTCTCCAAATGGAACATTGCCAATTGCCACATCAAAAAAGTTATTGGAAAATGAGGTTTCCTCAAATCCCTTAACCTGTACATTGTTTTCGGGATATAATTTTCTTGCTATATTGCCTGATATACTATCAAGCTCTACACCATAAACCTTTGATTTCTTCATGCTTTCAGGAAGGCTTCCCATAAAGCTACCAACTCCACATGAAGGCTCAAGTATATTCCCATTTTCAAATCCCATGTTTTCAAGTGCTTGATAGATTCCATCAACAACTGTTTTAGGAGTATAAAAAGCCGTAAGTGTAGATTCTTCACAGTCCTCATATTCACTTAGACTAAGGTTTTCTTTAAGAAAGTTCCTTGCCCTTTCCCATTGTCCTGTTTTACTTTCATCAAATACCTCTGATAGACCACCACAGCCTACATACTTAGCAAGAATTTCTTGTTCTTCTCTATTTGCTTCCCTATTTTCTTTTTCCAAAGTTTTAAGGACTTTTATAGCATTAATATTATTCTCCAACCTTTCTTGTGGTGGAAGGCTTTCAGCTATTATCTCATCAGTAATAACAAAATTTTCAATCTTAGGGGTTTCTCTCTCGTCTTCTTGTCTATCTTCTATATCTTCAAAACCTCCAAAAGAAAAAGTCATTTGTTCATCTTCTTTAGCTTTTTCTTCATCAAAGTCATAAAGTTCAGTAGTATAAATAAACTCATTAAATTCATCTATGCTTTCAAATTGAAGCCTTCTTACCTGTCTTGCATCAAGAATATATTCATCTTTCAATTCATAAGGAAGCATTTCTATAAGAAGCATATCTTCTCTTACACTTGTAATAATAAAAGGATTGTCCCACATTTTTATAACATTATCCCTAGTAATAGGCTCTCTATTTAACTCTTGGTCTTTTAAATCTATAAGATAATCATTTATTTTATAGGTTTTATAACCTTCTTCATCCATAAAAAGCTCTNNAGCTCTATTTCTCTTGAGTCTTCAAAGTTTTTACCCTTATAAAGTTGATATTCTACACCATCAACTAAAACCTGTCTTTCATCTTTATCAAGTTCTATATGATTAAGATTGCTTTTTGGAATTATAATAAATTCTGTACCTACTTTAGCTGCAATAAGTTCTTCATCTATTTGTTCTTCCCCTTGCATAAAAAGAATTTCTGGGTCTACCTCTTGTGAAACTTCATTTCTTGTAAAATCATCAAGTTCTCCAAAGAATACTCTATGAATTTCTTCTTCGCTTAATTGTTTTTTAAGTTCACTATCCCTTAATTCCTTAAATGTTTTAGGAAAATCTTCAAGAACAAGTCTTTCTGCTCCAATTTCCCTAAGTTCCTTAAGATTAAAGTATCCCCATTCTGGCTCAAGACCTACTACAAGACCATAAGCATCTTCTGTTTCAGGATCATACTCTGTCAAATACCAGGTCCAATTACTTCTAAATGGAATAATATATGCTACATGAACTGTTTTATCTGCTGCAGATATTTCTTCAGTTTCTCCTAGTCTAGGAACATTTTCTAATATTTCTTCATTCATAAGTTCTTGAGGATTAACTTTTGAATAGTATTCTGGAACAAAAAAGGAAGCAGATTCATCATNNTATCTAATTGTAAACGTACTCCTTCATTGCCATCTCCCTCAACTCGTGATTCAGGTTCTCCATGAGACCTGTCCACTTCATCCAATCTTCTGCCTTCAGTTCCTCTGTCAGCCCAAAGCTTTCCATCATCCTCGGTTTCTCCATCTCTATGAGTCCCTTGGCTGTCTCTTCCACTTCTAGAAGATGCTTCATAAGGCTTTTCTCCAGGAACATCTCTTGAAATAATCTCTCTTTCTCCTCTACCATGAAGTTCAGTCTTGCCTGGGCGAATCTGTGAGTCAGGTGTGTCTGATCCTTCATTAAAACTTTCTCTGTTACTTCCTTCATCTTCAAGGTTATCTCTTCCGATGTCTCGCATTCCCCAAATATCATCTGATACTCGTTCTCTACCTTCTCTTCCATCAGATATTCTTCCAACATTTCCTCGAAACTCATCATCTATCCCTCCTATTTTTTCTTCCTTATCTGTTATTTCTCTATTTTCATTGTACCGCTCAATTACTCCTTTTGTCAGCACCTTATTTTTATCAATCTCTTTATCTATAGCTACCGTTCTTTCAAGGATGTTTGCCACCATTAAATTTATCTCATTACCTACTATTGTTAGTGAAATTTCATCAAGACTTCCAAGGATATCATTAATCTTGTTTCTATCAGCTTCATAATTTATATCAAGCCTTGCAGCATATCCTATTTTTAAGGACTCTGTAAGAAAATCATCAAAGATTTTTCTATAATTAGGAGCTATCTTAAGTTCATTTAAAAGATAGTTACCCTTGTTGATTACTTCCATATATGCAATACTTTCAAGAATTTCATCTATTATCATATTTTCAGTTTCATCTTCTCTAAAAGCTCCATTAAATTCAAGAACTCCCCTTAGGCTATCTTCCTCATTGCTGAGTTCCCATAATTCTACTTGATTAACTTCCCTTGTCATTGATACAGTCTGGCTTAGATCGAAAATATAGGTTACTTTGCCATATCCTCCATAATTCTTATATATGGGAATTCCTTTTTCACCACGCTTTACAGTTCTATTAAATTTCTTTCTCCAAAAGTCAAATTCTCCACAGGCTCTTGCATTAGTATTTCTGTTGTAGATACTAAGCTGACTAGTAAAATCATATTTATAGTTGTTTCCAACGGTTCTCATAAGAGAAATATATTCATCACTATCAGATAGAGCCTTTGCCTTTATCTCTTGAATTAAATGTTCAAAATCATTTATTCTCATATGTTTCCTCCTCATATAGTAAAAGGGTAATAGATTTTACTCCATCACCTATATTTATAAACTTATAAGCTACAGTTTTGAATCTCCTTTACTATCTCTTCAAGGACATTAACCACTATACTGTTGCCTGCCTGTTTATATAGAATACTTGACATACAGTTTTTTCTTCTTGGAAAAATCTTAATAAGCTTATCAAAATCACTATCATCAAATCCCATCAACCTAAAACATTCTCTTTCAGTAAGATATCTATACCTGTTATCACCTATAGCAAGTATTCCAGAGTTAGGGACTCTTACTTGCTTAGTAGATATGGTGTAGCAAAAGTCTTCTATTACTTGAAGTCTTCCTTGAAATTTTGGCTTATATTCTGGATCATAGAGTATTTTTAACATTGAAGGCTGCTTGACTAAAAATATATCTCCATAAGTCTTCATTACATCCTTTTCAAGGAAATCTGATAAATGTTTGGTTTCCTTGTGTTTTAGGTTTTCAAATTTAAAAGGATTTTTGCCTAGATAGCTAATAGCAAAAATCCTTTCTCTTTTTTGTGGTATCCCAAAATTTATTGAATTAAGAATCTCATATTTTGTTTCATAACCTAGCCTTTCCATTTCTTCAAGATAATAAAAAAAGGAAGCTCTCATTTTTCTATCAAGAACTCCCTTAACATTTTCCCATATTACCCATCTAGGCTTGTCTTGTCTTTCCTCTATTATCCTTATTGTTTCAAATAATAGACTGCTCCTTGTTCCACTTCCTTTTTTCCCACCAAGTTTTTCTCCTACCCTAGAAAAATCCTGGCAGGGACTACCATGCATTAGTAAATCAATTTTTTTATCTGGAATACTATAATTGCATACGCTTAGTGGCTCATAATTTTCATTGAAAAGTGCATTATAACTCTTAACACAGTTCTTATCTATTTCAACATAATCTACTATCTCAAAGGGAATTTTACTATTGATATAAGCCTTCCTTATAGCACCTATACCACCGAAAAGCTCTACCACTTTCATTTTTGTGAAATAACTTCCCTTATTCTTTTTTCTACATCTCCTATAAAATCCTTTAAATCAGCTTTTCCCTCTGAGATTTCATAAAGTTTCACTTCCCAATCTACTGTTGTATTTGGATTTCTAAGGAAGTCTGCTACTAAGGATACTAACTGCTCCCCCTTCTCTGTTGAAATAAGTTTCCTTTCATCTCTTTTTATAAGTTCCTTATTAATTAGGTTTTCAAGTATTCCAGCCCTTGTTGCCGGTGTTCCAAGCCCTTTACGTTCTAGCTCCACATCTTGATTTGCATCACTTCCAGCAAGTTCCATAGCCTTAAGCAAGGTGTCTTCTGTATANNGCTTAGGTGGATTAGTATATTTCTCATTTATTTTCTTACTTTCTACATTAAGCTTGTCGCCTTCATCTAGCTTAGGAAGAACCTTATCTTCTTTCTTCTTTATATAAGGAATAAGATATTTTGTATATCCCTCATCAATTACAACTGTTCCTGTAGTTGTAAATTCATAGCCTTTTACACCACATATAAGCCTAGTGTTTTCAGTAATTAGATTGCCTGATCTTGCTGCTAAAAGCTTTGCTTTTATAAGTTCAAATACCTTTTCTTCTGACCTTTGCAAACTTGTAGTATCAAAATCAAGAGAAGCACTTGTCGGAATTACGGCATGGTGATCTTCGACCTTCTTAGAATCAAAAATACTCTTAAAGTTCTTCTCATCAAAGTCATTACCAAAGGAATCTACATAGCTTTTAACATTATCAACCATATCATCTGTAAGAAACCTACTATCTGTCCTGGGATAAGTTATTAGTTTCTTTTCATATAAACTTTGTGCATAATCCAAGGTTTGTTTTGCACTATATCCAAAATACTTATTACATTCTCTTTGAAGTGTTGTTAGGTCAAAAAGTCTATCAGGTCTAGTAATTTTTCTCTTCTTCTCTATTTCCTTTATCTCAATAATCCCAGGAATAGATGAAAGTAACTTATCAGCTTTCTCTTTTTCATCAATCCTTGATGTTTCTAGTTTCATATTGTTAGCATCTATCTGGACTGTAAAATACTTTTCTTTTTCAAAATTCCTTATTGCTTTATCCCTATCTACAACCATTGAAAGTGTTGGTGTTTGTACCCTACCTACTGAATAGTTTTTATTATGAAGACAAGAATAATATCTAGAAAGATTCATTCCTACAAGCCAATCAGCCTGTCCTCTTGCTAGTGCAGACCTATATAAATTTTCATATTCTATTCCATCTTTAAGATTATTAAAACCTTCCTTTATAGCCTTATCTTCCATTGATGAAATCCAAAGTCTTTTTATAGGCTTTTTACACCTCGCCTGATTATAAACAAGCCTGAAGATAAGTTCTCCCTCTCTTGCTGCATCACAGGCATTAACAACTTCTACAACTCTCTTGTCTGCCAATAATTTTTTTAGGATGCTATACTGCTTCTTGGTATATTTTGAAACTTCATATTTATAATTATCAGGAAATATAGGAAGATCTGCTATATTCCATCTTTTATACCTTTCATCATAAGTTTCAGGATTACTCATCCTAACAAGATGTCCTACGCACCAGCTAACAATATAATTATTTCCTTCAACGTATCCATCTTTTCTTGAATTTGCACCTATGACCTTGGCAATACTCATTGCTACACTTGGTTTTTCTGCTATTACTAATTTCAATTTACTTCCTCCATTTCTTTTTTGGACAAAAAAATAGCGGCTCAGATTTTATACTTATCCAAGCCGCCATTATTCATCTATTTACTTTTTCTTTTTACCAGGACTGGTCAGGTTTTTTAAGTGAAAATGTAAATACTATTTTCATCTTTCCATTTGTTGACCCATCATATTTTGCAGTCTTTGTTTTTAAATTGAACTCCCAACCCCTATAATTATTCTTGAAATCTCTATAATAAACATCTTCTGTTTCTCTTATATACTTTCCATTACTCTTTATTACACGAGTAAATCTCATCTTCATACCATTCATATCAATATCTTCACCATCATCATAAGTTTTCTTATCAGGCAAAGTTACAAATTTTTCAGGATACCATTGATTGACCTTAACACCTTCTGGAAGATTCATGCCTTTAAGATTATTTTTGTCCTTCTCTCTTTCAAGANNGATTCAAGATTTTCTCTTAAATCCCTTACATCATCTTCAAGATTTTCAAATTTCTCTTTATATTTCTCATTGTCTTTTTCAAGCTTATCCTTTTCTTTACTAAGATTATAAATCTTATCATCAAGTTTATTTATCTCATTATTTAACTTTTCCTTATCCTTACTTGACTGATTCTTTTGATTTTCCAATTCTTTTTCCATCTCTTCTTTTGCTTTTTTCAAGGCTTCTATTTCTTTATTCATCTTATCTATTTCTTTTCTTAAATCTGCTTCAAGTAAGTCCTTGTCTTTAGATAATTGTTCAATATCATCTTCTAGTTTTTCTACCTTTTTATCAAAGATTTCTATTACCTGATTTAGTTTATCCTCTAGCCTTTGTTTTTCCTTATTTATTAAATCTAAATCATTATTTAACTCGTTAATCTCATCCTTAAGCTTTTCCCTTTCCTCCTTTGTCTTATTCTTTTCATCAGCCAGTTCTTTTTCAAGTTCTGCCTTTTCTTTAATTATTTCATCAATCTTTTTATCTAAGTCATCAATACTTTCTTTTAGTTGATCTCTTTCTGCCTTAGATTCCTCTTTTTCTTTTTCAAGCTGATTTTCAATTTCTGTTTTTTCCTTATTTAATTGGTCTAATTTATCATTAAGGTCAGAGATCTTGTTATCAAGTTCTTCCTTATCCTTCTCATACTCAGCCTTTTCCTGGTTAAGTCTATCCTCCAGTTCTTCAATTTTCTTATTAAGATCTTCTTCTACCGAATCCTTTTCTTTCCTTAAATCCTCAATATTTTTATCTAGTTCTGAAATCTCATTTTCTAGTTCTTTTTTATCTTCCTCCATTTTATTTATTATGTCTTCCATCTCTTTTTCTAGATTTTCTTTAGATTCATTTAGTTCATCAGTTTTTTGCTTTAGATCTTCTATTTCTTTTTCAAGAGCCTTTTTATCTTCTTCTGATTTTTCCTTCTCATCAGCTAATTCTTGTTCTAATTTATCCTTAGCTTTTCCAAGTTCGTGAATTTTATCTTTTAAGTCATTAATTTCCTTGTTAAATTCCTCCTTATCCTTAGCCGCCTGCTCTCTTTCTTCAGCAAACTCTTTTTCAAGTTCTGCTTTTTCTCTGTCTAGCTCATCAATCCTATTATTTAGATCTTCAAGTTCCTTTTCTAGTTTTTCTTTTTCTATATTAGCTTTTATTTCATCAGTTAGATCTTTGAAGGTATCTTCTAGGTCATCTGTATCTGAATCCTTAAATTTATCTTCTCCACTTGCTACTTCTTTTAAAAACTCTTTTGCTTGTTCATTACAATCAACTGCAACTGTGTAGATATCAAGAACATCAATATTATCACTTTTTGCAAGATTAGCTTCTGCTAAGGCACAAAACTTACCCTTGCTAGTAGTGGTATCTTGTCCTGCTTTATCATAATGGAAACTTCCTTCAAGAACCTCTTTGTTATTGTTCATATAATCATCAAGGTCAATCTTTGGTTCATAAATACGATTTGCTTCTCCATCCGAAAGAAGGACTATGATTTTTTTATCTCCAGTAGAGTTTTTAAAAATCATTCTTGCTTCGTGAATACCTCCTTGTGTAAAGGTCATATTCTTCGCAGACAGACCATCAATAGCACTAAAGAGCTTGTCCTCATCTTTTTTCTGGAAAAAGTCTGCTCCATCATTTTTGTGATGGACTACATTAGACTCAAAGCTAATAAGTGCTATATTTGTATTAATATCATAGGATTCTTGTTCCTTCCATATAGCCTTTGCCATATCTTTAGCTGAATTTTTAGCCTTTGTCATTTTAGTTCCATTCATTGAACCTGAAATATCAACTACAATAGTCATATCAACATCATAACCTGTCTTATCCTCTTTCTCACTTGCCAATACAGGAGTTACTGCCCCAAACATTATAGAGAAACTAAGCACTCCTGCTAGTATTTTTTTAAATAATCCTGTTCTTTTACCCATTAGATCAAATCCTCCTTTGTATATTCAATATCTTCATCTTCTACTTCACCATCATTTATCTCTTCATCATTATTGCTGAAAAAATCATCATCATTTGGAATCTCATCATCTTCAAAATCATCAAATCCTTCTTCCTTAGATTTTACAAACTTAAAGTAATATCCAGCTCCACCTACTCCCACTAGGATGAGTAGAACAATTAAAAAAGAACCTTTAGAATCTTCCTTCTCAGGTTCCTCTATTTCAGGCTCTTCTTTTTTTACTNNCCATTTCTTTCTTCATCTTGTTCTATCATATTTAGTAAATCTTGTTCAGATACCTCAGTTAACAGTTGAACATTAGAATCAGGCTCGTCATGGTTAATAATCAGATGGAATACCTTGCCACTTTTTGTTTGAAAGGTAAGGAATTCTCTCGCATCAGCTTTTGGTCTTTCCCTCATCTGACCACCACTAGCTTCCTCTCTAACATCTGCTATCTCACTTCTCCTAGGATATTCTTTATTATCTACCCCAACAGATTCTGTAATAGTCCCTCTTGCTTGACTAGGGTCTGACGGCTCATAAGGATTTTCCTTTGTTATAGTGGATTCCTCTTTAGGCTTATTTACATCTACCACAAATCCATTCCCTGTTTCCGCTGGATTGAGTGAAGGTTTATTTACATCAACTATGATGTTATCCTCCTTGTCCTTTGCAGATTCAGGACTATTAACATCAATTACAAACTCTCTTTCAAGTTCTCCACTAATATCTGAAGCAAAGACAGTGGTAACAAAGTTTATCCCAATCATGCTTGTTATCGCAAGTACTAGTAATATTTTTATAATTTTTCTCTTATCATTGTTCTTTTCCATAGGTTAAATTCTCCTTTTCAGATTCGTTAAATATTTTATTTTCATTTCCTCTTGTTTTTTCTGCTTCAGTAAAAATCTTCACTGCTTCCAAAAGATTAATTTCCTGCTCATAACATATAGCCATGATCTCTTGACCTGCTATTTCCTCTTCTTCCAACCTTAAAAGTTCCAATTCATCTTCGCTTTTTTTAATTTGGTCTTTTAGCTTTTTTTGGTCTCTTTTTATTTTCTTATATCTATTTTCTGTTTTTTTATCCATCCATTAAACCCTCCTTCATTTAATAGGGAAATCCCCATTTTGCACTGCTACCATAATAGGAAATCCAGTCTGAAAGCTTGGTATCTTTTACAATACCTATATTTTCTCTTATAATCCCATTTCCAACATAGATACCAACATGACCATAAATCCTTCCTGCCTTAGTATGATTGTGAGTAGGTACTGCTACCATCATTCCAGGTCTAAGTTCTGAAAGATCATTACTATGACAATACCAATAATATTGATCACAAGCATTTCCTCCAGGTCTTGGGAAACCTGCATTTACATAGACATTGCTTACCCATGCAGCACAGTAGCCGTTACCTGCTGTCGGTGTCCTATATGCTGCTGATACAAGAGCCTTTTCTTTATCTGAAAGATTAGGATTGTTTATAAGGTCACCTATTATGGTGCTATCTGGTATTACAGGGGTTATACCACTTCCCCCCAAGTAGTGTTCCATATTGCCACCTGTTTCAAGGAGTGCTTCATAGTGAGCAAGATTGTCCTCATATCCAATAAATTCCTCTCTTGCTACAGTATCAAGTTCTTTTTTTTCTACTGTAACTTTCAAAATATACCAATCATAAGGCTCCATTACACAGTATCTATCTTCACCACTTCCATAGCATACCTGCCTATATCTGGTTTCCACCACAGTTTCATAATTAACCTTATACATCTTATTAAATAGATCTTTTAATTCTCCACTAAGACTTGCAACATTGGTTACTTCTCCATATCTAGCAGTTATAAAACTTAAAAGCTCATGAATATCATGCCCTATATCAGTATCTCCTCCTACATGGTACTCATCATATCCAGGATAATAGCTTTCAATATTGGCAAGCTCATCTGCCAACTCATATTCATAATTAGTAAATTCGCTATTTATATCTGCGAGAGTCTCTTCACCTGACAAATATGTGGTACTCATAACTTGACTTGTTACTGATGATATTCCACCAATAAAAAAAGTTGCAATCTGGCTTAAGGTCATAAAACCTATAATAGCAACTGCAAGAAGAATAAGGAGTCTCCTAATATTTCTTCTTATAACCTGAGAACTTCCTTTTAAAATATTTTCAATTCCCCTTTTAAGTCTATCTTTGAAGGTAACTGCAATATTATGCTCTTCATAAATTTTCTTTTTCATTTGCTTTCTTTTAATCAGTTTTTTGTAGGCACTCTTCTTCTGAAAATTTTGATCCTTCTTTAAAGCTTCAACTTCCGTATTATATTCAGCCTTTGCCATGTTTTTCTTATGATTTAAATCCAGTTTTCTTTCAACCTTTAAAGGACTTTTCCTTTTCCTTTGAAGTCTATTCTGGGCATGTCTTGTCATGTTTGCATTAAGATATAAACCTTTATTTGCTGCATCAATAGCTACATTTTCATCACTTCCAGCTCTCATGTATTCAGAAGCCATGTAACTTGCTCCAGATATTCCTCCTACAAGCTTGCTTGTTTTATCATATTTAGGCTTATTGTAAAGCTTACTTGCTTTTTTCCTTTTCTGAATTAATTTACTTTCATTTTCCTGATATTTTTTCTCTGCCCTCTCACTAAGACCTTTACTTTCAAATGAAGATTTTTCACCTGCCCTATTAGCCATGCCACCTTTAAGGTCTTTAACATCATCTGTGGTTAATTTCCCATCTTTGCTTTTCTTCTTTTTCTGATTATCATAAATAGCTTTTCTTTTGTAATAATCTTTCTTTGAAATTTTGCCATTCTTTTTAAGACCTTCTACACCATAGCTTACATCCTCATAATCTTCTGCTTTTATCTCATTATCATGTTTATCAGAAACAGTAGGATCATCAGTGTCTTTTGCAAGTAAAGCATTGATTTTAGTTTCTTTATCTAGAGTTTCATACTTATTGGTTTTTTCTTTATCTTTCAGATTATTTATCTGTTTCTGCTTTTTCCTTTTATTTTTATTTATTGCTTTCTCATTTAAACTATCTGAAAGACTCCTATCACCTCCTGAAATATCTCCCTTGTCTTCAGCTATTTCATTTTTCCCATCACTAGCCTTTACTTGGCTATGATTTAATTTTGTTTTCTTCTTTACAATAGAATCATCAAATCTATCTTTTTCATGTACTCTTTTACCGAGGTAATTGTTAGTCTTTTTTCTTCCACCTATATCGAGACTTTTATGCTCTTTTATAGTCCCTTTTACCTGGCTACTTTCTGAAGTTCTTTTTTCTAAATTGCTTGAATCACCTATCCTTTCCTCTTTTGGACTATAATCAATTTTTTCAGGAATTTTACTATCCACTTTTTTCTTTTTATCCATTTGTTTCTTTATTTGTTTTTGAGATGAAGAAAGCCCACTATTCTTATCAGTAGGCTCATCATTCTTCTCAAAATTATTTAATTTAGACTTTGTTTCTACAATGGAGTCTTGGAACTTTTCCCCATCTTGGGTTCTTTTTTCTTTATAGTCCTTTACTTTTTTACGTTTACCTATATCAAGATTAGTTCTCCTTTTCCCCTTCTTTTTCCCATTCATTTTTTACTCCACTTCCTCAGGTTTTGTTGTCATCTTCTGATAAAGAATCGTATCCTTAGGGAATTTATCTACAAAGGGAACTATGGTGTTTCCAAAGAATAATAATCCCTCTCCTGCATTAGAGTTAGTAACATAGTTTAATTGAAAAGGAGAAATCTTAAGTTTTTTTGCTAGGATTTCCCTATCTCCAGATGCTTGATTAAGCATTAGCACAAAGTCTGTATTATCAAAAATATTTTCAATTTCAGCACTTCCTAAAAGATCTTTCACATTTTGCGTTATTCCTGTTGGAACTCCACCCCACTTTCTGAATCTCTTCCATATTTCAACTGAATATTGGGCAGTCTGCTGGTCCTTTAGAAGCAAGTGGAACTCATCAATATAGTATCTTGTTGCCCTATTGGCTCCCCTATTTGAAGAAACCTTATTCCATACCTGGTCCTGTATTACTAACATTCCTATTTTCTTAAGTTGATTTCCCAGCTCCTTTATGTCAAAGCATATAAGTTTTTTGTTAAGGTCTACATTACTTCTATTATTGAATACATTTAAAGAGCCTGTAACATAGATTTCCATTTCTGTAGCTAGTTTTCTTCCCACACTTTCCTCTTGCTCTTGAAGAAGATTATAGAGATCACTTAGTATAGGCATATTCTCAGGTATAGGATTTTCAAAGTAGTCATTATATATTTTAGGAAGGCACCTATCTATTACAGATTTTTCAGCTGCAGTTAACCCACTTCCACCTACTACAAGTTCAAGCATACTCATTATAAAGTTTGCCTTATCCTTTAATGGTGCGTCTCCATCTCCATAGTTCATATTTATATCAAGAGGGTTTAGATAATCTTTAGACTTGGCTGAAATTTTGATAACCTCGCCATTAAATTGTTTTACAAGGCTTCCATATTCACCCTCTGGATCTGTAATAATTACATCATCATCTGTAACTAAAATAGCATTTGCCATTTCCCTTTTAGCTGCAAATGACTTACCAGATCCTGGTGTTCCAAGAATAAGTCCATTTGGATTTTTTAGTTTCTTTCTATCTGCCATTATTAAGTTATGCGAAAGAGAATTAAGCCCATAGTATAAGCTTGTATTAGAACTCATAAATAGTTCCTCTGTTGTGAAAGGCATAAATACAGCAGTTGATGAAGATGTCAGTTGCCTTTTAATTTCAATCTTGTTTACTCCTAATGGTAGAATAGACATAAATCCTTGCTCTTGTTGGTGGTCTAATCTTTTTAAAGCACAGTTATTACGGTTACATATTGAAGAAATTTGAGCTATAGTATTTTCAAGTTTTTCCTTGTTTTTACTTAAATTCATAATTGTAAAGGTTACATTGAACATTCTCTCATCCCTGGACTGGAGATCAGTCAAAAGATTCTTTATGTCATTACCATAAACATTAAGGTCTGATGGGATAATATCCATATCATAGCCGGCTCTTACGGCTTTTTTTTGCTCTTCAATCATCATTTTCTGGAGATCAGTATTCTTTCTTTTTATCATTTTGATAGCATCTACCTGGTCTATAGCATGGATATGAAAACTTACATACATATTATCTTCAATAGAAAGAATTTCTGATAAGAACCTATCTGAAAGTTCACTTGCTAGAATCTGAAAATGGCTCAATCCACAGATATAGTTCCCCATCTGCATATGTTTTGGACTTGTGAACTTGAATGTACTAGGCATTATAAGTTTTCTTGTGTCCCTATCTTCAAGTCCTTGTCCATCATAATCAAACACTTTATCAGGATTTAGCATATCGTGAAGTAACTTTAGCCTTTCAATACCTATTAGTGTTTCAGCTCTTACCTCCATACTTTTAAGATTTGATAAAATATCTATCTCTATTCTTTCAAGTACAGGTTTCGCTTGTTCATAGGTGTCTGCCCTTGTGCTTACAACAACATACTTTGACTTTTTAAGACCATTGTTCCCTTTAGAAAGCTGATCCTTAAGCATTTCCCTAAACTCTTCCCTTATCTCATCAAAATCATCTCCTTTATCTGGTATAGTAATTGCATTTTCCATTTCCTTGATCCTTCCTACCTGGTTAACGAAGCTTAACTGAAGCTCTGTTGTAGAATCAAAGGAATTTAAAAAGCCTGCAAATTGATTAAAGATAAGGTCTCTATCTTCCTCAAGTGCAAGCTGATAATTTATATCCTCATATTTTATAAGTTTATTGTACTTTCCCTCACCTACATAGCAGATTCCATTTCTATACATCTTCTTATAGGGAATAGTATCTTCAATGGTGTATCTTTTCTTTTCTTTCTTAAATAAATCAAGGAATGGAGAGCTTTTTTTATGATTTGACTTAAGATTTTTTGTTTCTTTAGCTACTTTTTTTAACTCTTTTTCCTTTTTTTGTAGTTTTTCTTCCTGTCTTTTTCTTTTTTCTAGATTTCTTTGCTGAACCTGATTTTTTGCCATTTATGTCCTGCTCCTCCTTCCTCATTTCTATGAACTTGTCCTTACTCACCCTAACTTTAGGCTGGTGTTTTTCATGAAGATATACATATTTAAGGTACTTCTCACATGAAAGACCATCTTTTTCATAAAAGACCACAAAGAAAATAGGGATAGTAATTATAAGCATTAAAAAGACAGCCAGGTCATTGCCAAGAGCACCTCTTGTCTTTAGGTATGTTGGAATACCGATAAGTCCTGCTACTGCAAATCCAATAAGTTGCCTTTTAGTAAGATTAAATGCCACTTTAGTTTTAACATTACTTAAATCTTTGGGTATCTGAACATAAGCCAATCTCTATCACCTCTCTATTCCATTAGCTTTTCTATTATTCTTCCAAGGTCTACTTCAATTTCCTCACTGTCATCTATACTTTCTTCTTGTTCCTCAGAGCTACTTTTTAATATTGTTTTACTTTCACTTACTCCTTTTCTGTTTTTCTTAATCTTGTCAAGTTCTTCAAGATGACAATAGATAGTAGCTATTTCATCTTCAATATCATAAATTCTCTTATCAAGGTCTTCATAATTATCAGTTGTCATTTTTGTAAGACTGTTATGAGCTTTTGCAATCTCCTTGATAGACCTATTTAAGCTCCATGCTTTTTCATCAAGATCTTCTAAAAAATCCTCTGTATAGTGAACCCTTTTTGTAAGTTCATCTATCTTCCTTCTCTTTTTAATTTCAGAAGCTATAAGACCTACTCCTGTAAGTGCTAGACCTACTATTACTTTCTTATTTTTAAGTTTCAATTACATTCCTCCCAAATATATTTTTAATGAGCATTCATTATGCTCTTTGCAATTGTTCCACTCTTTAACATCATAATTCCAAGAAGTACCGTATATCCAAGAACTCCGAATATGCTTGTATGAATATCTGTAGTTACATGAATTGTCTTTACAAGTACCGCATATATTCCAAGGCATATCATAAGAAACAATCCCTGAAGCCCAAGTGCAAATAATCCCTTGATATAATTTGTTCCAATCTGTCCCCATTCTTTATTACCCATGGTTGCAAATGGTATTGCTGATACTGAGCTATATAAGCAAATTTCAATCATTCTTCCATAGGTTATTACTATGATTATGATTGATACAACCTGTATTGAAAGCTTCACAAGTGAAGTGTCCAAGGCTATCAGTATCAGATTCCATAAACTTTCATCTTTAAGACTCTCTACCATTGCTGCTACATCCATGGAGTCAAGGACTGCACTTGTATTTATCACTCCCGCCGCCTTAGTTACTAGTGTCTGTGATACATCANNAGGTTTGCTTGGATAATTCCGATGAAAATCTCCTGGAAAAACTCAGTTATCTTATCGAAAAGTCCAAACATATTTTATCTACCTCTTTCTTAGTTAAGTGTATTTGCAAGTAAAGGTATAAGCTTCATTCCAATAAGAACAATACCTCCGCCTGCCATTAGTTGTTTAATTCCTTGTGACTTTGCACCTGGGTTGTCATTTCCATATCCCTCCATAAGGTTAATTACTCCCCATGCCCCTAAACCTGCACCTATTGCTGTAACCAAAGTTTGTAAGACTGCTATTCCTTCTGTAAAAAATGCCATGTTATTTTTCCTCCTTATTTTCTTTTTCAATTTTATTCATATGTTTTACAATAAAATTCTTATATAGTTTGTCATTGTTTCTTCTTTCCCTGATATAACCAAAGACATGGACAAGATCTCCAGCCTTTAATTCCTTTGCTACTTCTGACCATTCACCATAAGCTGCACAGTTTGTATAGTGCCTTTTTCCATTCTTCTTTTCTACAAGGGAGAAGTTTGTTACATTGATAGTTTCACCATCCCAGCAAAATGAAGATGATTTTACTTCTCCTACCACATTAGCTGTTACATTTTTCATATCTCTTTCTTTGAAAGTTTCCATTTTAAATCCCTACCTCCTAATTTTCTTTTATAAAACCAAAAGCGACTGGACATGTTGCTTATCCAATCGCTATAAATCAAATCTATTAACTTAATTGCCCTCTTTTTCAGAAGGACNNTCACCTTAACTTTCATATGTTCACCTACAATCTTGTTATTATGGACTCTTTATTGAGCCTTGCCTTACCCTGTCTTTTCATATATTCTTCAACATCAAAATAGTTCTTATCGTCATAGTCCTCTAAAAGCTTGTAATTCTTATGTTTTGTAATATCAAATTTTTCTGAAAGAAAAGGTCTTACACCTCTAAGCTGCATAATGCACTTGCTTCCATCCATTACAAAAAGCTCATCCTTGGTCATAAGCTCCTTACCAGTCTTCTGATAGTTAAGCCCAAAGGACTTCTGATTACTCCTTGTTTCTGATGTGTTAAATAGGTCTATAGTTTCCTTGCCTAATGTTTCTGAAATCTCTTTTAAAGTACCATTCTCCTTTCCTCCTAAGAATAAGGTTGTATCACAGTTTCCTATTATGGTATCTGCATTATCCTTGTAAATTGCCTTTAGTTGTGATTGTGCCTGTAATACAATACAGGCACTTATTTCTCTTGAACGTATTGTAGCTATAAGTTTTTCAAATTTAGGAATCAAGCCTATATTTGCAAACTCATCTAGAAGACACCTAACATGAATTGGTAACCTTCCCCCATATACATCATCAGCCTTATCGCAGAGCAAGTTAAACATCTGGGAATACATGAGTGATACTACAAAGTTAAAGGTATCATCTGTATCTGAAATTATAACGAATAGGGCAGTCTTTCTATCTCCTAGGGTATCTAGTTCCATTTCATCTTCACTCATTAAATCCCTAAGTTCTTTAATGTCAAAAGGGGCTAACCTTGCACCACAGGATATTAAAATAGATTTTGCAGTTTTTCCAGCTGCCAACTTATATTTGCGATATTGCTTAAGAGCAAAATGATCTGGATCCTTTTCTTCTAAGGCATCAAACATATAATCTACTGCGTTTTTAAAGTTTTCATCTTCCTCTCTAACTTCACTAGCATCTATCATTGCTAGTAGAGTAGTAAAATTTTGTTCCTCTTTTGGTGTTTCATAAAATATATAGCCAATAAGGGCTGTATAATAAAGCCTTTCAGCTTTTACCCAAAAATCTTCTCCTGCCTTTTCTCCCTCTCCTTTAGTGTTAGCTATAATAGTCTGGACCAGTTTTAGAATATCTTTTTCACTTCTAAGGTAGGCGAATGGATTATATTTCATGCTTTTTTTAAAATTAATTGTATTTAATGTTTTTATCCTATAACCACTCATTTCTAGCATTTTTCCACACTCATGAAGAAGACTTCCTTTAGGATCAGTCACTACATAGCTTGAATGTAATTGCATCAGATTAGGCTTTACAAAGAATCTTGTTTTACCAGAACCTGAACCTCCAATTACAAGTACATTTTTATTTCTTGCATACTTGGGATTCATTGGTCTACTATTCATAGTAATTCTTTCAGTTTGAGTAAGAAGAAGATTATTCCTAAAATCATCATCCATGTATGGAGCAATATCTTTTGCATTACCCCATCTTGCAGATCCATATTCCTCTCCTTGTCTAAACTTCTTTGCATTTTTACCTTTACTATAAATAATAAGCTTAACTAATGCAGCTAAGATAAGACCTACGAGTAAATCCATTGGATTAAAACTAGGAAGATAGTTCATTGTTTCTATTTCTAGGACCGATTGAAATAAACGGTCTATTAAATCACCTCCTACATATGAATTTACATGGTGAGAAAAAATATTTCCTAAATAGAAAAATGCAAGATAAGGTATGTTCTTTTTAAGAAAAGCCTTCTTATCTTGCACATGGAGTAAATCCTTTATATCTCTTTTGATTTTTTCTATTACACTCAAATCCTCCCCTCCTTCATTTGGAATTTTTACCTTTCCTCACCTATTTCCTTTTTATTAGCCCTCACCTTTGAAGGATGAGTCCTATCTGCCTTCTCTCTACATTCCTTAAGAAGTTCAATGGTTGATTTTTTCTTCCTAGCTAACTGCTTTTCTGAAAGTTTTATCGGCTTTCCTTCAAGTATAAAGTCAGATATATCAAGAAAGTTATATTCTTCATCTTTTGGAATAATTTTAAAAATTGAATTAACAAAATGGTCTTTACCAACCACCTTATAGGTTTGTCCATAAACTGATAAATTTAAAAACCCTTCATCATCAAGAAGAATATCTACACCATTTTTAAAATCTGCATATTCCACAAGCTCATATATATCCCATAGGCTTGTATCAAGAACCTCCATCTCTTTATCTTTGTGAGCTATATCTATATATTTGTGAAGTACTATACAGTCATAGTCTTCAAGTTCTGTAAGTTTTCCCATTAGTTCATCTATTTCTTCATTATGTTTATTAAATTCAAACTCATCACAGTCAATACAGCTTTTTTCATTTAACATTAACATCTAAAGTTACCTCCCTTCTAGATTTCTCCCATCTCTTTAAATAAGGAGAAGAAATATGCTCTTCCCTCAGGTCTAACTACTGTATAGACTCCAGGCTCTCCGTTATATTTATTGATATAGTCCTTTAGTTCAAAGTAATCAGCCGCAGTTGAGTAAAATCTAAGCTTTCCTTTCTGATTTCTATAAAGGTATCCTCTATCTATCAGTATGTTTATAAATCTATTTTGAGGAATTCCTAACTCTTTTGCAGTATCCCTAAGGCAAGTACAGTCTCCCAGGGAAATAAATCTGTCAAAGAACTCTCCTTTAGGAATAAGACCTTCTAATTCTTCTGTCCTAGCTTCTATTTGTCTTAAGGCTACAAGATAACCCCTTGCCAAAAGCTCTTGATCATTCATTTCCTCCTGTCCTGAAAAATATCCCCCATGTTTTCTAATTGAAGGTAGAACTTCACTTGTTACCCAGTTTTTAAATCTTATGGCACTTTCAAGTTTACTTCCAAAGATAAGTGCATACATTCCAGACTCATTTACTACTATCAAATTCCTACCTTGACCTGATACGGTAAAACACCGTTTCAGCTTATCTCCCTCATGAACATGGCTTGCAATAGCATCACTTGGTCTTTTGTATCCTAAAGCTTGGGCTATATCCATTCCAACAAACCATGGCTCATTATCAATTAATATTGTCCTAACCTGTCCAAACTCTGAGTTTCTAAATATTTGTATTTTATTCATTTCATTCACTCCACCTTTATCCTAAAAGTAAATCTCTAGTTTCTCTTAACTTCTTTTTTCCTAACTCAGTTCTTATGTCTTTTCCTGCAATCTTAACAGGAATACACATCTCTCTAATCCTTGAATATATCCTCTCTTTATCAATGTCATTACTTCCATTCATAATCACACCAAGGGGAATATTCGTTGAAATAATGGTTGGTTTCTTTGATTCATACCTAGTGTTTATAATCTGATAAACCATTTCATTTACATATTCTGTATTTCTTTCAATCCCAAAATCATCGAGAATAAGAAGGGATACGCTAGATAACCTTCTGTAATAGTCATTTTTATCAATATCAAAGCCACGTTTTTCAATATCATTTATAATTTGAGGAATATTTCTCATCTTAACTCTTATTTGATATTCCTCTATAATCTTATTTGCTATACAAGCTGCTAGGTAACTCTTTCCAGTTCCTACATTCCCATGAAATATAAGGCCACTATTGCTTTTTGATAATTCTTTGAAGTTCTTAACGAAGTTCTTTGCTATGATAACTTCCTGTCTATCAGGTTCTATGACCTTATCCAAAGTGCAACTTATAAGGTTTCTGCTGGTATTAAAGCATTCTTCTTTAAGTCTTCTAATGTGGTTTGCCATTTCTTCATCTTTTCTTTTAGCTTCTTCTTCTCTATCACATTTACATCTCCTACCAAATATTATTTTTTTACTCCCCAGACAAGCAAGTGGTTCTGAATCTATTTGTTCACCACACTGTCTACAGTAAACATGGCCATCTTTTTCAAATGCTTTATTTGCATTAAAAGAAAATTCAACTCCATCAATTTCAATTGTTTTTATTTTATCTTCCATTTTCTCTACCCCTCTAATTATTTAAGTTCCATTCACTTTCATAGTCTGAAGGATTACCTGTATAAGCCTTTTTGCTTTTAAGCTTTCCTTCACTCTTATCTTTTAAATACCAAGTCATAATTGTTGAAGCATGGTCTCTATATGTCTTTCCTGTACTCTGCATATAAGCTGATAATCTTTCAATATAATCATTTAGATCAGGAATCATATCTTCTAGTTTTCTTTCTTCTTCATCAGAAATAATTACATTTAAGAAGGTTCCTTTTTTATGGTTTTCACTAAAATCAATATAACTATTATCAATCTTATTATTCTCTATATAGTTAGGTTGTCTTTTTGACAAGTCTTGACTTATCTTTTTTGCCATTCTTGAATTGTCAAAATCACTATTCTTGAATTGTCCTTTTGACAAGTCTTGATTTTCCTTTTTGACAGGTCTAAACTGTTCATTTCTAAAAACACTCATAAAATCTTTAACATAAATTTTAGTAGGATTTCCTTGTCCAGCTCTTTTCTTTTTTATAAGACCTATCTCTTCAAGATCCTTTATAAGCTTTACTGCCTTTTTTGTTCCACAAGTTAGTTGTCTAGCTGTTTCTTCTACTGTAAAGTAGATATAAACCCTTCCACTTTCATCTATCCAATTATTCTTATAAGACAAAGTACTCCTTGATAAATACATGGAATAAAGCACCTTTGCATCTATTGATAGACCTTTAAATTTCTCATCTTCAATAAGAACTATAGGTAAACGGATAAATCTAAAACTTTCAGCATCTCTTCTATAAAAATAGTCAAAATCCATTCACTTCACCTCTTCTCAATAAAAAAGACACCTAAGATTTCTCTTAAATGCCTGCTCATTTTATCTCTCTTGTTGATGGTGTTTTTCCTTCACCTTATCTTTAACTACCGCATTTTTCACCCTCTCCTTAAATTTATTTAAAACTTCTCTTGTTGAGTCTCTTTTATTTTCCTTTTTCTCATATCTTTCTATGGCCTTTTTAAAAGCTAGATCCACTGCCTTTGTATCTTTTGCCTGGAAGAATACTGAATATAAGCCTGATTCTTTATTTTTCATTACAGAAAAGTTTACTCCATATCGGTTAAGTTGGTTTTTAAGTTCCTTGACTTCACCCTTTTGTAAATCAATATTTTCCAGCTGACCTTTCTTTACCATATCCTTAAGTTTCCTTGAATTAGTTTTTCTTTTCTCACTAAGATAATCTGCAAGTGGTTGGCTTTTTTCAGCTGCATCTTCTATAATCTTTTTCATAGCTTTCAAAATAGCCTTTGCTGAATACTGGGCCACTTTTATCTCAATATTTATAGCCTTATTATTAACTTCATCATTTACCATCTAGTCGACCTCCTTTCTGGGGGAAATAAAAATAGCGGCCCAGACTTTTACATCTGAACCGCTAAGATTTGATTCTATAATTTTTAATTTTTAATTTTATTACTGATGTGACGTACTTTATGAAGAATGTATCTTAAGTAATACGACAAGGGAGTTATTCAAGCCTGACTCCTTCATTATTCATTAGAGATCAAAGAGATATAATATTAGGGCTCTACATGACAAAAAAATCCTTAATTACTCTTTTAATATCTATCATTGGTATAGGGGCAAGCACATCTACAATCTTGGGCAAACCATAGTAATGCTATCTTTTCTTACGTACAGGCATCCAAATTTCACTGTAGGCATAATTCTCCTTTTCTTCATCCATCTTGGTAAATGAAAATCCAGGAAGTTGAACCACTTCATAATTAGAAACAGGTAGCCATTCTGAATATGTTTTTGCATAAGTCTGTTGCAATGTTTCTGGGAAAGGACCTTCATTTGGGAAAACTACCCAAGTGCATGCTGGAACTTCAATCACATCTAAAAGTTCACTTGCATTTTCTTCTGTGGTTAAAACCCCAATTAAATGAGTAAGTTCTCCTTCGTCTTTCATAAAATTATGCTCATGTTCATAAGAAACATTGACAACTTCATAAGGTTCAATATTTTGAATGGTATACATTGCTTCTCTTTGCTCTTGTGTAATACTATTGGCCAATTCTTTAATGGCATTATTTACTCCTTCAAATTGCATTGGCACTCTTTTGCTTACACCAGCAAATTTAAATGAAGGCATTTCTACAATTTTATAATCCATACTTTCTCCTCCTTTAACATCGATATAAAATGAAAGTTTGGGAAACGATTTGCTGACACCTGTTTTCGCAACTTCCGATGGTAAAAATCCACTCCAAGATTTAAATGCTCGAGTAAAGCCATCCATTGATTCATAACCATATTTGAATGCCACATCGGTTACTCTTTCGTTATTTAACAAATCCTTATTTGCTTCTGATAGTTTTCTGTTTTTAATATATTCACTCAATGTTAATCCAGATAAATAATAAAAGATTTTCCGAAAATGATAATCTGAAACACCAGCGTATTCGGATATTTCTTCAAGTGTGATACCTGCAGTTAAGTTTTTTTCAATATAGTTGATGACTTGATTTAGTTCTTTTAACATCGTTTCACTCCTTTCATAAATCGATTATAGCAAAGGATTCAGTATTAAACTCGACTTTTTGTTAACAAATATTGTCGTATATGATAAATAATGTTCATTATTTAAAACTGTTCTCGTATATATCAAAAAATTGTGTTATTTGACTTCCCTGCTTTCGTACATCCTCATTATCAGTATTTAATTGCCATCCATAAGTTTTGTATTCTTCCCAATTTTTCTTACTGATTGGTTTTAAATCATACTCTTCTTCAATAGCTGTAAATCCTTCTGTATAATCAATAATGGCTTGGTTAAAAGCTTTGTCAGTATCTTTAAAAATTGGCATTCCGTCCTTATTAGTCCCTATGGCATAAGCTTCGTTACCACTTTTTAAAAAATCACCACCAAGCTTACTTATATCATATTCTCCTACTACTTCACTCTTGGAATTCCCACAAGCAGTTAACATTAAAATCATACATATTGTAAGTATCATAATAAAATACTTTTTCATATTTTACCTCCATAATTTCAAGTTGTTATTACGCATTAATATACGGCTATGACGTTAAATATAAATTATGTTCATCAATCAGCATTTTATTGCTGATATAATAAGCATCATAGGTCGCCTCATTTCATCTTTCATTCCTAGAATATCCAGCATTTCTTCTGATGGCTGAGGTTCTATAATTTGGTTTATATTAAAATTATTTATAAGTAAAGTGTTTAGATATGTTGCTATTGTTCTGTGATATTTTACAACATCTTCACCTAAAAAGTTTGCTATTCTTTTTCCTTCATAGTAATAATTATCTACTGGGAAATGTAGGATTTCTTTATTATTATCATAGTACCAGTCCTGCGTACCATAAGCTGTAAATACAGGATGTTCAACTGTAAAAATAAGTATACCATTTGGTTTTAGTACTTTATTTATCTTCTCAATTAATTCTTTATAGTCTTTTATATAGTGAAATGCTAATGAGCTTAGGACTATATCAAAGCTTTCTTCCTTGAAATCCATATCTTCTATTGCACCACATATATATTCAACCTCTGAAAATGTGTTTTTTCTTTTGCTACTTTTAGCATATTTTGGGATATATCAATTCCTACCACAGAGGATGCACCATTTTCCATGGCATAAATCGAATGCCACCCATAGCCACATCCTAAATCCAGCATTCTCTTTCCTTTAAAATCTGGTAACATTCCTTTTAATGTTTCCCATTCTCCCGCACCAGATAGTCCTTCTTTTGATCGATTCATTTGGCTATATTTTTCATAAAATATTTTATCATCATATTTATTTTCTTTCATTGATACTCTCTCCTAATTATTATAAATATTTACAAGAACATCTATACCTGATAATTTTTCTATTCCATAAATATATTTAAACTTATATTATATAGTTTCAAGACATCATCAATGCCTGATTTAATTTCTTCACGACTAAAGTCTGCTATTTCTAATTCGCCATCACTTAATTTATTTAATCTATCATAAAAGTCCAAGGCAATTTTCACATAGTTTAAATCGCTGGTATCGCCACAAAAATTATCTAGAATAACTCTGATAATACCGTAATAAAGAACTTTACATCTTAAATATTAATAGTAATCCAATCTGCTGTATCTTTCACAACCCTATCTGCAATTGATTGATCTTTCTCAAGAACATTAAAAGTATGATCAGCATCTTCAATAATTTTAGACTCACAAACTTTCCCCTTACATATACCCACAATTTCTTTAGCATGGGTATATGGAACTAAGGCATCCTCCGTGCCAGATACGGCTAATATTGCTCCATTATATTTAGATAGGCTTTCCATTGGAGAAGAGTTTCTAATATCATCAAACCATTGCTTAGACAATATTAAATCATCACGCCATGGCATAGGTATTTTTGTATATCCATTTTTTACTGCTTCTTCATAATATTCTTGAAACCATCCAGCAAAGACGCCTTCTCCATTATGACATGCTCCTGACCAACTAATAGCAGCATTTATTTTTTCTGGATATTTTCCTAAAAACTCTGCCATTACCCGAGCACCTTGACTAAATCCTAAGATAGCTATTCTACATGGATCAACTTTTTCGTTATTACGAATATAAGCATAAATCTTTTCAAGATCATCAACTTCCCCGTAAAAAGTTAAATCCTGTTTCTTTGCACGACTTTCTCCACAACCTGCAAAATCAAATCGTATGGATGCAATTCCTCTTTCTCTAAGAAATTCTGCTAATCTCACAAATAGATTTCCAACTTCATTTTTACTAGATCCTGTTCCATGACATAAAATAACTGTAGGAAAATTTTTACCTACCTTGGGATAACTAAATATAGCAGGAATATCATACAAATTACTTTTTACTGTAATTTTATTATCCATTTTAATCGCTCCTTCCAAATATAAAACTTCATTGTCAATTTATTTAACCTTTGTCGCATAAATCTACATATACGCAACTGATTACCATCTTAAATATAATTATACTAAATAATTGTAAATTATTAAAATACCAAAATCCTTACTTCTCATACACTGCTTACAACAATTAGATTCTAATTACTCTAAGCAATGCACGAAATATATTTGTATAAAGTTCCTGAAACCCTTGGTTTCATAACACAAACTGCACCCATCACTATTATGACACGTTCCCCTGCCGCATATCCGAAAAAAATTTTCAGCCTTCCCTGAACCATATCATGACGGGTCTGAATGTCTTCTAAAATAGCATCTGGATCAGGCCGCTGATCGAATGTGTCCATTTGAGCTTCACCGCCTTAATTTTAATATAATTATACTATAATCAATTTAAATCAAACCGTCCAGTGCTAAATTTACTTTAAGAACATTTACTGCCGGTTCACCTATAAATCCCAGGAATCGTCCGCTTGTATATGTTCGGATAATGTGTCTTACTTCATCCTCATCTATATTCCTGACATTCGCAATCCGGCTGACCTGATATTCGGCAGCTGCCGGTGAAATATTCGGATCAGCTCCGCTGCCGGAAGCCGTAACCAGATCCATAGGTATTTTCTCCGTGTTTTCCGGGTCAAAAGCATGCCACCAGGCGATACGTTCCTGCACCAGCGCTTTTTGTTCACGGCTTACGGCTGACAAGCCAGTCACGCCTTCCGGTCTCCCCACCAGATATTCCAGCTTGGTAAATTCCTGTGCAATCAATGCAGAACCATATTCCTTCTGCGTTCCGTCTCTTAACGTAACTGTTATTATACTGCCGTTTGCCTGGCTCGGAAACATTAGCTGCGCAATGCCTGTAACTGCCGCTGTATACACAGCACCGCACAGCACGGTCATTATTCCGAAACAAACGATCGCTTGCTTTAATAATTTCATAGTCTTCATCATCTCACCTCATACAAGACCGCAGGCGGTCAAAATCATATCAATAAATTTTATGGCAATGAAAGGTGCAAAGATACCTCCCAGGCCGTAAATCAGCATATTCCTTTTAAGCAGCTTTCCGGCAGGCAGCTCGCAGTACTTAACTCCTTTCAGAGCCAACGGAATAAGCGCGATTATTATAAGCGCATTATAAATTACAGCAGACAAAATCGTGCTCGTTGAGCTTGTAAGCCTCATAAAATTTAAAGCCGCAAGCTGCGGGTAAATTCGAAAGAACAACACCGGAACAATAGCGAAATACTTTGCCACGTCATTGGCAACACTGAAAGTCGTCAGAGCTCCTCTTGTCATAAGCAGCTGTTTGCCGATACGCACAATATCAATGAGTTTAGTCGGGCTTGAATCCAGATCCACCATGTTGCCGGCTTCCTTAGCCGCCTGAGTTCCGCTGTTCATGGCAACGGCTACATCCGCCTGTGCCAGCGCCGGAGCATCATTGGTACCGTCGCCTGTCATAGCAACCATGTGTCCATTCGCCTGATAATCACGGATAAGCTTCAGCTTGGTTTCGGGAACTGCTTCCGCCAGAAAATCATCTACCCCGGCCTCCGCGGCTATTGCCGCAGCTGTCATAGGATTGTCTCCCGTAATCATTATAGTCCTGATACCCATCTTGCGCAGGTCTTCGAATCTTTCCCTTACACCATTTTTGACTATATCCTTCAGATATATTACACCCAGCACTTTGTTGTTCTTTGCAACCACAAGCGGAGTACCTCCGGCACCCGCTACATGGCTTACGATTTGCTGACATTCATCAGGATATACGCCGCCCTTCTCCAGCACAAAGTCTTTTACGGCATCAACAGCACCCTTGCGGATTTCAACGTCCCGGTAATCCACACCGCTCATTCGTGTTTTAGCTGAGAACTCCACAAAATTCGCATTAAGTTTTGAAAGTTCTCTGCCTCTTATTCCAAACCTATCCTTTGCCAAGACTACAATGCTTCTTCCTTCAGCTGTTTCGTCAGCAAGAGATGAAAGCTGTGCAGCATCTGCAAGTTCACGTTCCGTCACCCCGCTGACAGGCAGAAATTCGCTTGCCTGTCGGTTTCCAAGAGTGATTGTTCCTGTCTTATCAAGCAAAAGCACATCCACATCACCTGCCGCCTCAATGGCACGTCCGCTCATTGCAAGAACATTGGCCTGGTTTAGACGGCTCATGCCGGCAATGCCGATAGAAGAAAGCAGAGCACCTATTGTAGTCGGAGAGAGACAAACCAGAAGAGCAATAACATTTGTAACTGAAATAGCTGTTCCCATGCCCGCCTGAATGCTTGCAAAACCTGAAAATGGCAGCAGAGTAACCGTAACTATAAGAAATATAATTGTGAGTGTCACCAGCAGTATCTGCAGGGCAATTTCATTTGGCGTCTTCTTTCTTGATGCTCCCTCCACCATTGAAATCATTTTATCAAGAAAGCTTTCTCCCGCTTCAGCAGTCACCCTGATAATCAGCCAATCCGATACCAATGTAGTTCCTCCTGTAACGGCACTTCGATCTCCGCCTGATTCACGGATGACAGGAGCAGACTCACCGGTAATGGCACTTTCATCCACGGATGCAGCGCCCTCGATAACCTCACCATCCATAGGGACCTGCTCTCCGGCTTCCACATAAACAATATCTCCCTTTCTTAAATCGGCGGACAAAACTTCGTCGTATTCATTTACGTTGTCCAAAGACTTAAGCTTTTTAGCCTTTACATCCTTTCGAGCCTTGCGTAAAGTTTCTGCCTGTGCACGGCCTCGCCCTTCCGCTATGGCTTCCGCGAAATTTGCAAACAATACCGTGAACCACAAAATCAAAGCAACAGCCAGGATGTAGCCGCTTCTTTCATCCCTGATTCCCGCAAATGATAAAATATAAAGAGCGGTTGTCATGACGGCACCGATGTACACCACCAGCATAACAGGATTTTTCACCTGGACACCGGGTGCAAGTTTTACAAAGGATTGCTTCAGCGAATCCACAAAAATATTTTTATTAAAACTTTTATTTTCCATTTACTTCACCTTCTCAGAGCATTGTAAAATAATCGACAATTGGTCCTAAAGCCAGTGCCGGCAAAAAACTCAGAGCACCTATTATGAAAATAACACCTATCAGAAGCCCAACAAACATTGTATTGCATGTGGATAGAGTTCCCTCGCTCACGGCGACTGTTTTCTTTTGAGCCATATTGGCAGCAAGAAAAACAGCCGCCGACATGGGAATGAACCTCGAAAGCAACATGATGATTCCGCCTGTAACATTAGTAAATACAGTATTTGCATTAAATCCCGCAAAAGCGCTGCCATTGTTATTGCCCATGGACGAAAAAGCATATAAGATTTCCGAAAATCCGTGAGCACCTGAATTTGTCAGCCATTTTCCCACATCCGGCATCATTATCGCAGCTGCTGTTCCAAGCAGTGTTAAAATCAGCGGAACCAGTATAATCAGACACACCATCTTCATATCGTACGGCTCAACCTTCTTTCCCAAATATTCAGGCGTCCTGCCTACCATCAAGCCTGCAATAAACACCGTCAGCAGAACAAAAGCTAACATACCGTAAAGGCCGCTTCCGACTCCGCCGAACACAATTTCGCCAAGCTGCATCATAAACATGGGAATCATACCTCCCAGCGGTGTAAAACTGTCATGCATTGAATTAACAGATCCATTGGATGCCGCTGTGGTAGCAGTTGCCCATAATGATGACGCACCTACGCCGTGGATAACCTCCTTGCCTTCCATACTGCCGGAAACTTCTGTGCCTTCAAATGCCGGTGCGGCAAATTGTTCGCTTGCGGTTGTAAATACAAGCGCAACAACAAATAAAAGCATCATGGCAATATATATGGCTCTTCCCTGCCTGCTGTCCAGCACCGCTTTCCCAAAAGTGACGCATAAGGATGCGGGAATCAGTAAAATAGATACACACTCAATCATATTGGATAGAGGTGTGGGATTTTCTAACGGGAAAGACGAGTTCGCACCAAAAAATCCTCCGCCGTTTGTTCCAAGCTGTTTAATGGCAATTTGGCTCGCCGCCGGTCCCAGCGGCACGGTCTGCATATATCCGCTTTCCAACATTACAACATCTTTATACGATCCAAATGTCTGCAGCACCCCCTGCGAAACAAGCAGCAACGATACGACAAAAGAAAGAGGAATCAATACATATAGCGTAGTTCTCGTTAAGTCCGCCCAAANNAACAATACAGCAATCCCCGTTGCTGCCGAAACAAAATTCTGGACGGTAAGACCTAAAAACTGTGTCAGATAGGACAGGACAGATTCGCCGGAGTATGCCTGCCAGTTTGTATTGGAAACAAAACTTGCAGTCGTATTAAAAGCCAGATGCCAGCTTGTTCCTCCTAAGTCTTCGGGATTAAAAGGCAGAAATCCCTGCAACATCTGCAGAATCCAAAGAAATATAAAACCGGAAGCACTGAACAGCAGAACAGAAAAAACATATTTCTTAGCTCCCATTTCTTCATTACCTTTAATGCCCATAATTCTATAGATTACTTTTTCAACAGGACCAAGGACAAATGTCAGAAATACCCTTTGCCCAGCCATAACCTTGTAAATATATCCGCCCAGCGGAACGGACAGACAAATTAAAACAAATATATAGAATATGTCCTGAAATATAATGTAGCTCATAACCTTTCACCTCTAAATAAAACATAAAATAGGTAAATCAGCAAAACCAAACTGATTAAACCTGCAATTATTAATACCATCCTCATTTTCTCAACTCCCACTTTACATCTATGCTCGCGGCGTCTCATTCTGGAGAACATATAATTTAATTCGAGTTCCATGTATATCTTTTATTCATTATTACATTCTACGAAAAGGAAACATACAATCCTACTCCACCACGATTTGTCTGCGGCAACAACAGCTATTGTTTATTGCATTTAAATAATAGCAAAAAAAAGTCAAGGTGGTGTCAATTCAGCCAGACATGTTGTCAAGAAAGAGTCAAGAACTCATAAAAAAAATCAGCAAAAAACCGTTGAAAAATTCCAACGGTTTTGCTGATTTTCATAACCCTTAACCGATATTGTCAGCAGTGCACTGAAAGAAATCAGCCGTTCTCATGATTATTCAATATCAACTTTAATTGAATTGTTTGGTTTTGATTCTTTTGGTACTGTGATTTTCAAAACTCCGTTTTCAAGACTTGCTTTGATTCCTTCCGACTTTGCGTCATCCAGATATATGCTTCTACTCATTGAGCTGTAACGTCTTTCTTTATGAATATAATTTTTCTTTTCTTCATTGACGTTTTCTTCTCTCTTGATAGATATATTCAAAGTTCCATCATTCATTTCTATATTTACTTCATTCTTATCTACTCCGGGAAGCTCAGCTTCAACTAAATATTTATTTTCACCCTCCTGAACATCAACCTTGAATGTATCTTTCATAAAGTTCTTTCCGGACGGCCAGTTAAAGTTAAAAAAGTCGTCAACCATGTTGTAAAAGTCCCCAAAATCNNAACATCTCCTTTTTTTCTATAAGATTTATGTTTTGTTAGCACTCTCCTTTGTTGAGTGCTAACTCTTATATTTATAATATATCACTATTTTTTTATTTGTCAACTACTTATAGAAAATATTTTTATATTTTTTTTACTTTTATCGCCGTACAAATCTTTTATTCTTACTATATGAATGTTTATCGTTGGGGAGAGCCCTTAATATTATGCTTATGCCTCAACCTGTTATTTGAAATAATGCCTGTATTATCTTATTCTATGAATATTTGTTATCAATGAGCCGCTACTTCAAACTTTTTTTCATTTTACTTTCCAATTTTTGTGAAATATAATACAATTATCAAGCATAAGGAGGATATGATGGAAAAAGAAAAGAATTTACAGGCAGAAAAAACACCTTTTTTTGAAAGCAAAAAAGGCATAATCTCAGCCGGTGCGGCAGTAGGAATCATAGCATTATTATTAGTAGCTCTCGGAAACCCTAAAAACATGGGATTCTGTATTGCGTGTTTCGAAAGAGACATCGCCGGTGCTCTGGGATTTCACAGGGCGGAAGTAGTTCAATACATACGTCCCGAAATTATAGGACTCATTCTGGGAGCGTTTATCACGGCTTTGGCAGGCAAAGAATTCCGTTCAAAAGGAGGCTCATCTCCCGTAACAAGATTTTTCCTCGGTATTGCGGTAATGATAGGAGCTTTAATGTTTTTGGGATGCCCTCTCAGAATGATACTGAGAATAGGCGGCGGAGATTTGAATGCAATAAGAGGTTTAGCGGGATTTATTGTTGGAATAGGATTGGGCGTCGTATTTTTAAACAAAGGTTTCAGCCTCAAAAGAAACTATAAAACATCATCATTTGACGGATATGTAATGCCATTATCGGCAGTCGGTCTTTTTATCCTTTTGATTGCGGCACCTGCCTTTATATTTTTCAGCAAGGAAGGCCCCGGGAGCATGCACGCTCCAATCGCAATATCACTGGTGTGCGGGCTGATTGTGGGAGCCTTGGCACAGAAAACCAGACTCTGCATGGTTGGCGGCATAAGAGATCAGATTATGTTTAAACAAAGTTATTTATTGCTTGGATTTGTGGCAATCATTGTTGTAACAGCTGTTGGCAACATGGCACTGGGAAGCTTTAATCTTGGATTTGCAGACCAGCCTGTTGCTCATACGGACGGGCTGTGGAACTTCCTCGGAATGTTTTTGGTAGGCTGGGGATCAGTGCTGCTGGGCGGTTGTCCTTTAAGACAGCTCATACTTTCAGGAGAAGGAAATTCGGACTCGGCAGTAACAGTATTGGGAATGGTTGCAGGCGCTGCCATAGCTCACAACTCCTCTCTTGCTTCAAGCGCAAAGGGACCTACAGCCAATGGTCAGATTGCCGTTATAATATGTCTCGTATTTTTAATAATTCTTTCAATAGCAAATTCTGATTTAATTAAAAAAATAGTTAAGAGGTGAAAAATGCGAATTGATACCTGCGGAACATCTTGCCCACAGCCTGTACTGATGACCAAAAAAGCTCTGGAGCACAATCCGAAAGACAGCACAATTGAAGTTCTGACTGACAACACTACTTCAAAAACCAATGTCAAAAAATATCTTTCAAGCAACGGCTTCAAAGTTGAAATAGAAGAAGACGACGATGTATTTGTTTTAAGAGGAACTAAATGAATTATACGATAGTTTTTCACACTCAATCCGGAGCAATAAAATTTGACAGTAAAATGAGGAAATTGAGTATCCCTTGTTCATTGCAGCCTGTGCCAAGAAAGCTCAGCTCAAGCTGCGGAATATGCGCCAAACTGATTTTCGGAGAGAATCCTGAAACTCTCATGGAACCGGAAATCCAACGGATTTACAAGGACTGTTCAAATAATCAATACGAATTGTTATATGACAATGAATAATTTCAATAAAATCATGGGCAAGCCTTCGAAGAAGGCAGCCCATGATTTTTGCTTTTCTTAATGTAAACACTCCGGAAATTATATAATATTAAATTGATGTACCCGCTTTTATTTGATATTACTTAATGATTTCATCGTTGTCTATCCCCAATTCTTTCAATAGACCCTCCTGGATGATAAATTGGCCTCTTGATTTTATTTTTTTTGCCTTTTCTTCAGCAATCTTTCTTCTGCCATTTTCTTGTTCTCAACTACTCTGTACTCAACTATTTTTTTGATTAAATCATATGGCATCGGCTTATCCAGCGGAAGATGGATTGAGCCCTTTGTTGTTTTGTATCCGTTAAGTTCATCCTTAAAGACAGATACACCTGATTCACCGGGATATAATCCGATGTACCCTTTGTTAACCGCAAAATGAATCAAGTTCCCCTGAAGATAAAATGTAGGCATACTCCAGCTTATTTTTTCCGTTGCTTCCGGAGCATATTTTTTTATGAAACTCCTTAATTCTTTAAGAATATCCTGGATTTCAGAAGGATATCCTGCAATATATTCATCTATGGTTTCTATTCCCTTTTCTTCCATGTTATCCTCCAATTATTTACTTTGTCGTCCGGCATGCAATCTTTCATTTACCGACCTTCTAAGCAGCTTGTAAATTGTTGCAGTCAGCGGAACGCCGAACAATATTCCCGGTATTCCCATCAATCCGCCGCCTGCCACCACCGCGGCCAAAGCCCAGATTCCAGGAAGTCCTATACTCTCGCCCACAACTTTCGGATAAATCAGGTTTCCCTCAATCTGCTGCAATACAACTATAAACAAAATAAACATTACTGCCTTCAGCCAGTCAACAGTTAAAATCAATATAAATCCCAAAATTGCACCCATATATGCTCCAACCATGGGTACAAGTGCCATCAGGCCCATTACCGGTCCGATTATTTTTGCATGGGGGAATTTTAACACCAGCATGCCGATTGTACAGAGAGTTCCCAGTATGACAGCCTCCTTGCACTGCCCTGTAATGTAACCCGAGAATGTTTCATCGGCTGTTTTAAGGACTTCATATAATTTTTTTCTTCTGTCTTTCCTTACATATGCCCTGAATAATTTATCAAACTTAGATTTCAGATCTTCTTTGCCTGCCAAAATATAAATACAGAAAGTTATTGCCAGAATTATTTCTACAAGGGCTCCGAATGCTGAACCGATGAAGGAAACAGTTCCGAATGTCCAGTTACCCAAAAGTGATAAGCTTCTTGTCAAAACTTCCTTGCCGTTCATGTCAAGTTCTTCCAGCTTCTGCTGAACTAAAGGCATATCGTCAGAATGCTCGAGAGCCCACTCGACACCCTTGTCATAAACTGCCGGGAATCCTCTTACAAGCAGATTTATAAACATGGCTATCTGAGGTATTATTATATTCAGGAAAAATACAATTATTAAAATGATTGTCAGAAAAGACAGTAAAATACACACTCCTCTTCTTGACTTAATTAATGCCTTATTTTTGCTCTTCGGAAAATATATTTTTTCATAGGTGTTGACTAATATGTTAAGAACAAATGCCATCACGGCTCCAAGCAACAGCGGAACAAAAACAACGTATATTTTTTTCAAGATATTTAATACATCATTGAACTTAAGGACTATTAAAAGAATCAGCCCGATGAAAACAATTATTTTAATTATTGACTTTCGTTTTTTACCATCATCAGTCATACGAATTATTCTCTCCCTTTGAAATTATTAAAATTAATCATATTGCATCAGAGTAAACTGAAAACAAGTTTACAAATCATTCATATAAACTTTATATTTGTACCTTTGATTCTGCGGGAACAATAAACCTCCTGATTAACGGTATTCCTATGAGCAGCAATCCGGCGTAAATCCACGTACCCATGGGAATAATGTGAGAAATTGCATGCAGTATTACCGCACAGATCACGACTCCGATTGCCTTGAAAAATTCATCTAATTTCTTATTTTGATTAGCCTCATCAAGCGGCATTGAAAAAGGCGGCTCATTAAAATAAATCTTTCCAAATATAGGCAGGACTGCTTTGCTTGCAAGTATTAACATAAATATGTCAATTAAGAATTTTTCTCTGAAANNTATACAGCTCCGTTCAACAGCAAAAGAGGATTTAAAAGCCGCAGTTCCACAGCCTTCAACACACCTTTATATAATTCCTTCATCCATTTAAATCCGGAAGCAGCATAGACATATGATCCTTTCCATGCGGATGAATACATTGTAAGATCCGTCACTGTAGGGATTGCCAGCAAACTGAAATATAAATAGATATATTCATATCCGCTTGGTTCGTAGCAGCTTCCTCTCACGCCCATGTTGAATATCATCAGTACCGGCAGCAATATTCCCATGGACAGCGCAGGATAAATTCTCAGTTTCAGGCCCCTGTCGCTTCGCATTACCGCATTGGCAAAATGAAATGACTGCCTTACAGTTTCATTGCCGATTAAAACTCTGCCTGCCAGTAATTCTATCCTGTGCTTCGAAGGTCTTTCATTTCCTTCACCTTCTAATTTCAATAAAAGCGACTCCATTTTTTTGCTGAGCCTTAAGTAAACCACAAAGCATACAAGCGGTACCGCAACCAATAAAATTGTAAATCCATACAGATACATTTCCCGACCGCCGTTGAAAATTATTTCAAACGGTGCTCCGAACCACAGTATCGGATTAAAATAGTTATGGAACTTAAAATTGTATGTAAGCTCTTGAAGTCCTGTAAAATCAATCATCCTCACTGCAATTTGATATCCGACGGAAACCAGAATCGTCAACATAATCTGAATGAGATTAATTATATTCCTCAACAGTTCACCGTCGAAAAATCTTAAAACAAGAAGATAAATAAAAGCCGTTATTAGAAATATCAGCAAATCCATCATAAGAATTTCCAAAAGAAATACAGGAATAGCCACAGGTCCGTTCAGCTTCACAATAGCAATTAGCGACGGTCCGGCTATGAAAGCATTAAGACGGAACATGTAAATCATAATGTGCAATACCTTTGACAATGATACCACCTTGCTGTCCACAGGCCTTGTCATTAAAATATTTTTATCCCTTGTATCCAGCAGCACAAACGAAAAATCAGAAATCAGGTACATGGTTGTCATAAAGAAAAATCCGCCGGAAAAATATATCATCCGAATCATTTCGTCTTTTATAAAATAAATAAAAAACGCCATAATCACACCGAATAAAAGATGAAAGAAATATCCTTTAATTAGCGATGTGTTCTCGGATTCTTTTTTCTTATTTTGCTGTGCAATGACAGGCGTCCTTCTTGTATCCAGTATGAGCTTTGTTTTTAAGATGGTTCTCAGCAGCTCATAATCAATGCCTGCTTTTTCAAATATCCATTTAAATCTATCAAGTATTTTTAAAGATATAAATTCCATACTAACCTCCATCAGCTCATGAATGCTGATATAAACCTTTCGGCAAGCTGCTCATGGTCATGAAAGCCGGTTACATCATTAAAAACAGATTCCAGGGATGAATCCGACTGCTTCTGCATTACATCCACAACTGAGCCGTCAATAACAATGCTGCCTTCATTGAGCAAAAGTATTCTGTCACTTATTTTTTCAACCACCTCTAAAATATGTGATGAATAAAATATAGTCTTTCCTGCATTTTTCAGCCCCTGCATTATTTCTTTAAACACCAGCACGCTGTTGGCATCTATTCCGCTCAATGGTTCGTCCAGAAACAATATATCCGGATTGTGAAGCATTCCTGTGATTATTGACAGCTTCTGTCTCATTCCTTTTGAAAATGTATGAATTCTGCCATCAATTGCATCGTCTATTCCGAATACACTCATCATTTCCTTTCCTTTTAAAACCGCATTCTGTGAACCTATGCCGTAAAGCATTCCAATAAAGCTTATGTATTCATAAGCGGTTAAATTATCGTACATATCCGATATTTCAGGAACATAGCCGATTTTTCTCTTGTAATCGGTCTTCCCCCTTACATCTTCTCCGAACACATAAACATTCCCATCATAATCGTCAATGAGCCCCAGAATAATTTTAATGGTGGTGCTTTTTCCGGCTCCGTTAGAACCTATATAGCCTATAATCTCGCCGCTGCTAACACTGAAATTTATGTCCTTTAAAACTTCCTTCTGCCCGAACTTTTTGCGCACATGCTCTAATCTTAATACTTCTGCCATGATGCCCCCTGTAATTATTTTTAAATTTAACTAACAATATTATAGCATACATTTGAAAGATTCTTAAATTATTTGTATAAAATAATACGTTTTATGTCATAACCAGCATTTTTTATTGCAGAAAGTATTCCTTAAAAACAAGCAGCTGTGGCAAAACTTAAAATTGCTGCAGCCGCTTATTCTACTTATCAGTTATATTGTCTATATTCTTCAGCATTATTGAAATTGTTCCGTCGGGATTTGTTATAAACTCAACCTTATCCTTGTCGCTCAACATTTCATAGGGTATATTTATTTCAATTCCCTCATCTGTAATGAACTTTTGTTTTGTTTTTATTTTATTGGCATAATTGAAATTCACCTTGACTTCCGGCTCTCTTATGCCTTTCATCTGAATTTCTTCATTATAGACTTTTTTCGCATCATTGTCCTTAAATACTTTTTCAGATATTTCCTCTAAATTTATGTTTAATTTTTCTTCCACGTTCTCTCTGATTATATTTTTTACCTGACTTTTCATGAACATGTCATCATCATAGTATTCTTTAATTATTTTGTCGGTAGTATCAGTTATGATTTTGACCTTTTCTTTGTCAGATTTTTCTTCCCTGCATTCGAGAATATGTTTTGAAATATAATAACACGGTTCATTATAAACCTGACATTTCTTCTCTTTTACAAATACATCCAGACTATTCAAATCCACAAATATGAACTCATCAATTTTCTGAGATGCTGCAGGCAGCGAGCATGGTTGCTCAATTATTATATTTTTCGTGCTTTCCTCCTGCTTCGTAAAATGAATGTATCCTTTTCTGTAATTAAGCTTTAGTATTATTATGTAATCCTTGTTAAACATATTAGCCTGCACAAACAAAAGATCGCATGGTTTTATATCGGGATTTTCGGTTATCAGCCTGAAAAAAAACTCCGATATCTCATTTGAAAATTTAATAAAATCATCATTATTTAAATAATCTCGTATTGAATTAAAAAAGACTCCATCATTGTTAATAAATTTTGTCTTCTTCAAATCCGCATCATTGTAGCATTTTATAATATGCTTTTCCGTATATTCTCTCATTTCGTCATTGAAGGACATAAGATTTTCCGAAAGCACCGGTATTCCCAGCCCCGTGTCAAGTATATGAAGTATTGCCTTTGATATTGAAACGCTCATTTTTACACCTTCAGTCAAATTTTATTGTTCAATTATACAGCATGTCGCTATGATTTTTCACTTAAAAATACCGCCCAAAAATCTGTGCGGCATCAGGTTGAGAATTAATACAAATATAAATCTATCCATATCCGAAATTTATTTAAATACAACTTCAAATCTTTCACACACAACCAGCATATCTTCAGTCGGTTCTTTGCCAATTTCCTTCATCTCTCTTGAGAAAGCACTCCAGTGAGCTCTTTTCCAATATTCCAAAGATTTATCTCCCTCACCCTCCGTGACGGCAAATTCCTCCGTTACATCCTTATAAGGAACTATCTCAATGTTTGTTGTTTCTATAATGCACTGCGCTTCTCCGCTCCAGTCGGTTATAATGCTTAAATCTCCTTCCTTAGGCAGTTCATCGTCACAACTGTAAAACAGATACAATGAAGCGGTTGCTCTTTTTATGCCACTAACCACCAACTCTGCCAATTCATTTGCATCCTGTTCATTGTCGCAGAAGTGCCATGCAGTGTATTTCTTATCTGTATTGCTTGAATTTTCTACTATTGATTCGAGATAATTTTCCCACATATGTTTTATTGATTCATGCTTCGATTTATCCTGAGTTTCTTGCAGGAAGTATTCAAGAGCATCATAGCTGACAACAGATCTCAGCAACTGAATGCGTCTGATTTCGTCATCGCTGAATCCGGCTATGCCTTTTTGCAGCAAGAAAGCATTGTACCCTCTTTCAACAGCTCCGTTGTATGTAAATAGCACACAATATTCTGCGGCAAATCCACCTATGATTACGCAGTCCACGCCCTCTTTTTTAAGAATAGCATCCAGCTCTGTTTCCCAAAATGCGTTGCTAAAAGATTTTTGTATGAAAAAATCACTGTCTGAAACTATTAATTCATCCACACATTTGAACCCGTCTGTCTCAGGTCCTCCTGCTTCAACATCCTGTATGATTACGACAGNNAGCGGAAATATTGACTGATTTCATTGATATATTCTACTGCTTTTTCAAATGATGCCTTGCAAGGTGTTTCCTCTTTGCAGTTTTTCTGCATATCCACTATTAAGAATGCTGCCTTTGGCATAATATTCTCCTCTCAATTATCTGAATTTTTATTTAATACATATCTAATTATCATTCACGTAAATAACAAATATATTAATAGATCGTATAAAAAAATATCGGCTAAAAACCTTGAGTCCATCAGAAAATTATAAGCATTTTCCATGAACCTATAAACATCAAAAGATTCCGTGTGCAAAAGAAAAATCCATTCACAGCACTCATTAACTTCACCAATAATCGCAAAACATAAAATTGCTACACAACATGCTCAAAATTAATTCAAATACAAATCCATCAGTATTTCGTCAAAAAAGTTTCCGTCTATGTTAAAAAAGTTCTTATGTACACCAACCTTGACAAAGCCACATTTTTCATACAGCTTTATGGCATTGGGATTTCCATCCCTTACCCCAAGACTTATATTTCGCACTGTTCCTCTGTTTTTGACAAATCCGATCAGCTCCGTCATTTGGACACTACCTATTCCCATGTGCCAGTACTCCTTCTTAACGGATATTGCCAGCTCGCTGTTATGGGCTATCCTTGCCTTCTCAGGACTATCAATGTGAGCCATGCTCACAATATTGCCATCAATAAATCCTAAAAGCATTAGTGTATTTGGAGCAGCTTTTACTTTTTTAAGATACTCTCTTTCCTGCTCTACATTAAGATGAAAACCGTTCTTTCCAAATGTGAGATTGTCGCTCTCTCCACCGACAGTATTAAGATAACCAATCATCTGCTCGGCATCGCTTTCTTCCGGACTTCTCAGCAACAGATCCATTCCGTTTCTTAATTTATAAGTTTTATTGTATGCTGCCATATAACCTCCCGAATGATAACTATTCGTAAATTAATTCAAACCTTTTAAATATAACATATATCATTGTTCCTAAAATATAATTACACAATGCCTACAGGTGCCGCATAGATTATGAATTCTTCTTCTCCGTCAAGTCTAAACAATTTGTCAGCCAATTCCTGGTTGTATGCCGCAATAGCACATGTTCCACAGCCAATGGCACCGCAGCTTAAATAAAGATTCTGCACTGCATGGCCTGCATCAATCAATACCAGCTTGTGTGCTTCCAATGGATATCTCCATTCACTCCTGTACGGAACAGCGCTGTAATAAAACACAACAGCTGCTTTTCCGGCTNNTCCAGTGAATGATCCATCGGCAGATAATGATATACGCCCTTTTCCAATCCCTCCACACTTAACACCGCCAGATATGTTTCAAGTGCGTGTCTTGCGCCTCCTGAAGGAACATATCTCACAGTGGCATAATTGTCTCCTCTGATTTCTTTAATGCCCTGAGTTGTCCAAAGCAAGAATGACAACTGATCCAATGTAACGCTTTCTTTTTTATAAACACGGTTACTTTTTCTTTCCTTGAGCAAATCCAGATAATTTTCTTCTCTTATAACCGCAGAGAAATCCTTAGTCAGTTTTATGATGTTATCGGTTATTGCACCTTTGGTTAAGGGTGGCTGCGGAAGCTGTTTTTTTTGATCAGATTCAAGTTCTTCCTTATCAAAAGTGCTTTTCATTGATAGTCTTTTTCCAAGTATTTTATTTTTTATATCCTGGTTATTTTCCATATATTACCTCTCAATACTTTTTTTATTGCATATTATATATTTGGACATTATATTAAGCAAGAGTCATGATTACAAGAAAATATATTTATAATATGCAAAGAACTCCCTGAAAACAGAATAAGCATCTCTGAAATCCAAATATGCCGCATGGGCTGAATAGACATTTTTTATGCCTGACCTGCTAAATGCCAGCTTTGTTCTGGATATATGATAAAACTGCGTAATTATCATAACACTGTCAAACTCCATATCTTCCATTATTGCTTTTGTATTCTGCGCTGTCATATATGTGTTGTAACCGTCACTGTCTGTTAGAATTTTATCTTCTGGGATTCCTTTTCCAATTAAATAATCTCTCATTACGGCTGCTTCATCAAACCCTTCTTTTCCTGTTCCGCCGCTTACAATTATATATTTGAAATACTCTTTCTCGTACAATTCATATGCCTTGTCCAGTCTGCCTTGCAGTCTTTTTGAAGGATCGCCGTTCAGTTCAACTTTGTTTCCCAAAATGACGCCTGCATCTGAAACTCCCAACTCATCGTTTAGTCCGTCAACCGTAATTATTAAAGTATGTATGATAAACCAGAGAAAAGATATCCTGATTATATAAAGCAGTATTCTTTTAAAAATTTGCTTTTTCAACTTCATCCGCCCTTCAGTGCCAAATATCAAAGTTTCTTTTACTTTAATTCAATATTTCTTTATTAGCGTTTTTTCGTATTTTGTTCTGATGATTTTCAAATGTTCGCCACAATTGCACCATGTCAAATTACTTAGTCTAAAATCTTTTAAAACAGCATACTGTATGAATGCGGAAACCCCAACGTTTAATGTGCTCCACTTTTATGCTATTTAAAGTTCTGCTCGTCAAATACTACTATTTCTTTTTCCGTACACTTTGTCTTATATATTCCAACTATGCTAAACTCTGCAAACTCAAGTGCTTTCCAATACATATTACTGATGGCATATTCTATGGGATATCCGTTCTTTCCTGTTTCGCCATTAGAAATATAGCCAATAACAGCGGCATAATTTCTGTCTTTTATATCTTTCTGTTTAATTTCCCGTACTGCAATACGTTCATCTTTCGGAAGAGGAGGAACCAGCTCATATTTAATCATAGCATTGTTGTAAGGTTCACTTTGGTCGTAGTGTGGAAATACCAGCCTTATATCCTTGAATTCAGCTTCTGCAATATATAAATGATATTCTTCCTCTGTCAGAGGATGCCTAAACACAACATCATATTGATTATCGGAAGCTTTATTTTCAACTTTAAAGTGCCTTTTAACAGGAATGAGCTCATCTGTCTTTGATGTTAAAAGCTTTATACGGCTTATTTTTTTTTGAGATTCGTTTGAATATTCAACATGAACTCTTATGCACTGAAATGATTCTTCATCACTTAATCCATATTCTTTTTTTATTTCACTTAAAACTTCTTCATACCACTTTTTATTCAAAAAAGATATGTAACTGACAGAACTGCTTTTGATTTCAGTTGGATGGTCGTTTATATAAACATCATGCAAAGGCAGTTCCGGTATCGGTCTTTCCTGCTCGGCGACAAGATTTTCTTCCTCATTCATTTCATCTTCAATGGGTGCATATTTATCATAGAAAAATTTAAGTTTTTCATTATCTAATATATTTATTATATCTATTGTCACCCCTTCTGGGAATTGATAAATCTTAGGAATAAAGTATCTTGAGCCATCATATGTAAATTCCCAGTCTGCCGGTTTGGGAACGCCGGGAATCCCGCCCTCACTTCTTCTATTCCAGAAGTTTCGGTTAAAATATACTTCCATCTCTATCTCCTGTCCTAATTTTGCCATTATTTACAACATAATGTTTAAGCCATCGCAACTGCATCACCAATCTTATCGGCAGCGCAGGGTTTGACATTTGATTTAAATTATGCCTTTATGAATATCATCAATTCAGCGGCTGTTGGNNCTGTTGTTACACATCCCCCGCTTGCGGCACAACTCCTCAAAAATTTTATTTACCGGGAAATATTATTGCTGTTCTTCCTTTTCAAAAACCAAATCAAATTCATATATTACACCGTGGCTGTTGCTTTCTGTAGGGATGGCTGCAACGAACCTCCATCCATCCCTGCTGTACTTGTCAATTAACTCTCTGTGATTTTGATTCCCGTTGAAAAGTCCGCCTGTGGTTGCTTTAACATATATGTAATTATAAATTTTACTCGCATCCCTTCATTTATATGATAATCACATTTATTTAGATAGTATAATCGTCCTGCTGCTGTTGTGCCAGTCAAGCTTATAACCAAATGCCTCGAATACAGCTCTTAACGGAATATACGTCCTGTTATCTTTGATTATTGCCTGAGTATCTGCTTCAACTTCATTGCCATTGACATAAATAATGTTTTTATCTATCGGTACTTTTACCGTAATGTCATCTTTAACTGCCGTTACAACCCTGTTACTGTTATCATATTTTACATCTGCTCCGATTGCTTCCAACGGTTTTCGAAGAGGAACCATCGTCCTGTCATCTGCATTGACAAATGGTACTCCAAAGCCTTCTTCTTCCAAAAATACTAATTCTCTGTTGTTTAATACAACAGTTATGTATTTATTCAATTCATTTTTTGATAATTTACCGGTTTTCTTAACTAAGCCGTCAATCATTGAAACTATACTGTATTCGTCATTGGTGTCCTCATTGACGTCAAAGAGCATTACTCCGCCCGCCCTATTCATGGCCATCATTGTTTTTTCTCTCAATGTATTCATTCCGTTATAATAGGATTCCGTCGGAGTTGTGGGAGCATAGTCAACAAACGCATATTCAGGATTTAAAGCAACCAGATGTCTGTATTGCATCCAGCTGGGTCTCGCATACAGGGGCATGCCAATTACTATATCTTTTGCCGCTACCCCTCTGTTCAGCCAGTATTCTATAGAAGTTTCAGAAAACCAGAGAGGACTGTGGTCGGCATTATTTGTATCATACGCCATTACATTAATAAAGCTGTAGCTTTCAAGACATTTATNNCCATTGAAGGCTCCGGTCCCGCTGTTTTTGACCATGCGCCGTTAAGTGCCGCAGTCATTTCCTTACCATTAAGTTTCAGGGCCTCGCTCAATTCAACCGTTAACTTCTCATAGTCAGCAATGGTGTTTTTATTCGGATGCTCCCAATCCAGCTCAACTCCGTCTAAATTGTATTCATCGACAAAAGCACAGATATTTTCTACTAATAACTTCCTCGTTTCATCTGATGATGCCACTTCTTCAAATACGGGCTGCAGAGGCTTTCCCTCATAGGACCATCCTCCTACCGCTACAAAGACCTTTGCTCTGTCATTGTGAGCCTTCGTAACCAATCCTTTAAGCTGTTCAGGTTTTTTTAACTCAACCAGAGATCCGTCTTTCTGCGGAATTAAAAAAGCATAGATAACGTGTGTCAGCTTGCCGGTCTGCAGTTTTTCCAACGGCTCATCAAACAAATCACCGGAATAATATCCTATTACTTTGAATTCTCTTTTATTTCCCGTATCAGCGGCTGTATCTGCAAGGGCCGGTACCGAAAATATATTAACTAATAAAATTGCTGATATTATTACAAACAATATTTTTTTCATATTTTCACCTCATCGTTATTATCGCACATTATTTAACCTTTTTCCACACAAAAATATATTAATCAAAAACAGATGCCACATAGAGAAATGCGGCATCCATTTACCTGACTTATTTTATTTCAAATGCTTTCAGCGGATTGCTTTCAAGAATTTCCTCAACTTCTTCATAGCCTGTTAAAAACGCATAGTTGTATCTTGCAGGAAGTGCAAACACATAGTCAGAATTTTTACCTAACATACTTGGTGCCATCGGTGCAGCTCCTACGCCGAATTCGTCGTTTTGAAGACTATCCCACTGCTTTGCAGTAAATATCATTACGGGAATATCCTGTCTTGGGTTATCACTCGTCCACTGCGGATGTCTTATGTAAATAACAGGTCCTGCCGCAGACTTGCTTCCGTCCCCTAATGAAATGCCTTCCCAAACGTCGTTCTTAATGCTGTAGCCATTCCAGCTTTCAGGCAGCTCAAAATTAAATCCGTATTTTTCATTTTTATATACAACTGAATTCTCTGCTGTTCATTCACCAAGTTCTACGCCTGTGATTATCCATTTCCCATTGATTTTCTCGACCTTAAGTGTTATTGCTTTCTTTGCGGCAAATCCTCCGTCTTCCATTTCAACACTTGTGAATTCAACTATTGTTCCTTTAACAACATATTCATTTTCAGCCGTCTTTTCTGTTGACAGTACATCAATTCTTCCCGGCCATGGACTTGATGTCAGTCTTCCCGGAGCATTTGCTGGATCGGACAGCCATTTTTCCATTAACCCGGCAGATACGTAATCACCGAAATATTTTTCCATTGTACTTTTCAATACATCCTCTGGAGCAGTCAGCGAAACCATTTTCAGCTGCTGTCCAAAACCTTGTATAAATTTTATAACTTCATTATTTTCATTTTCATCCGGCTGTATGTCACCCGACAAATCCCATTGAATATTCTGAATGTCACCTTTGCTGAATTTAACCATAGCGCATGGATATGTCAAAGCCTGTGTGACATAGCTTTCTGCTGACGGTGAGCTTAAAACAGCATGTATATATGCGGTTCTCGGAGCCACCTCAGTTATGCTGTCAATTTCCATGCTGTATCCTCCGGTCGGCTTTTCACCCGCAGAAACAAGAACGTAAATATAATTATCATCCATTAATGAATATATGCCCTTATTCATATGATTTTTATTATATAGGTCTACCAGAAGCTTATTGCTCTCGATTGCTTTCTTTGCAACTGTTTCAAATTCAACCGGTTTTTCCACAGCTATTACATCTCCTTCTGTTTTAATGATTACAGCTCTGAGCGAGTTATCCCATTGCACATCAAATCCCATAGCTTCAGCTGCAAAACGCAGCGGCACAAATACTTTTTCACCATATACTCTCGGTGAAATTTCCAAATTGACATCCTCTTCTTTTAATGAGCCACCTTCATTTTTAATTATTTTTGCGCTGCTCTTTCCCGGAGTCAATTGAATTGTAACATCGCCATAGGAAACTTCTATCATTCCTGTCTTCAAATCACTTTTGACCTTAGCACCAAGTTTCTCCATAAATTTGTTTAACGGAACCATCACACGGTCATTTTCAATGACAGGCTCTATGCCTTCCTTTACCCATTCATTATTGATTTGTACTTTTATATTATCGTGAACATTAAAATTATCAGAAACAGCAAATACTGTGCTTGTTGAAATAATTGTGCAGCACATTCCAATAATTGCTGCTTTTTTTATATTTACTTTTTTCATACATACCTCCCAAGTATATTGTTTACATTCATTATAATTATTAGACTATTTAGGCCCTCATTTTGTTCCGGAATTTTTCAATTTCAAAATATTACCACCAATGATTGTTAACCTAAAATAAATTTCAGTTGACAATACGATTCAAGGTATGTATAATACAAGAGAATTGAGGTGGAAATATGTCAGTTAAGAATGAAGTATTGCATATTCTGGAGCAATATAAAGGTAACAGCATATCCGGGCAGGAGCTTGCCGAAAAACTTGGTGTTTCAAGGACATCTGTCTGGAAAGCAATAAATTCACTAAAAGTAGAAGGACATTTAATCAGCGGAGTCCCAAATAAAGGCTATTCTCTGTCGCAGGCTTCGGATGTTTTATCAGCTGAAGGCATACGACCGTTTTTAAATGATGAATACAATCAAATCCCCATTGCAGTGTATAAAACAATCGGTTCTACCAACACGGAGGCGAAGCTTCTGGCAATGCAGGATGCTGGGCACGGAACCGTAATTTTGTCAGAGGAGCAAACCGGAGGCAGAGGCCGCATGGGAAGGGATTTCTATTCACCGGCGGAATCCGGAATTTACATGAGCCTCATACTTAAGCCTCATCTGAACATAGCTGATTCAGTCCTGATTACAACGGCTGCAGCCGTTGCCGTATGTCTTGCTGTCGATAAATTTACGGATCAGGAGCCTAAAATTAAATGGGTTAATGACATTTATATCGGCAATAAAAAAGTGTGCGGCATTCTGACGGAAGCGGTAACCGACATAGAAAGCGGAACTGTTAACAATATTATTGTCGGCATAGGTCTTAATGTAAAAACCGTAAATTTTCCTAAAGAACTTAAAGAAACCGCAGGCTCCGTATTTAACTCCGACGAAGACAGTTATGTGCGAAACCGTCTGGCAGCAGAAATAATAAATAATATCTTATCCATGTGCAAAACCCCCGAAGACAGAAGCTTCTTAAGAACTTATAAGGAGCGCTCCATGATACTCGGAGAAAGAATCAGATACTCAAAAAACAGCATATGGTACGAAGGCTATGCTCAGGACATTGATGAATCCGGGGGCCTGATTGTCTTCCACGATGACGGGCACAAGGAAGTCCTTCATTCCGGGGAAATTTCAGTAAGAAAACTAAATTAGCACAGGAGACCAACTATGACAATAACTAAATTAACCGCAAAAGATATTACACAAATAGGAATGTTCACAGCATTGACGGCAATAGGAGCATTCATCACCATACCCGTAGGACCTGTACCTATTACGCTTCAATCCTTCTTTGTATTATTGTCAGGAATTGTTTTAGGCTCACGTAAAGCCGTATTTTCCCAAATAGCGTATGTTTTGCTTGGACTGTTCGGATTGCCCATATTCTCCGGTTTTTCAGGCGGACTTCAGCATATGCTGAAACCCAGTTTCGGATTTTTGATCGGATATATAGTGACGGCATATTGTGTCGGAAAAATTGCCGAAAAAGAAAAACCTTCAACAGGAAATCTGATAATAGCCGTACTTGTCGGAACCGTGGTTTTATATGCAATTGGAATTCCATACATGTACTATGTACTTAATATAATGCTCATAAAAAACTTAAATCTAATGCAGGTTCTCAACATGGGAATGTTCATGTTCATTCCGGGAGATACCTTAAAGGCTGTTGTCGCCGTATTTACAGGCAAAAAACTGCTGGAAAGACTTCACTGATTACATGGCCGGGGATATCCCCGGTTTTTTATTTATTAATTCTGCCAGAAGTTTTACGCCGGTGTAGAAACCGTATCCCCTCTTGGTATTAAATAAGGCGGAGAATATACATGGCATTCCGCTACAACACCGATTAATAACTACTCGCATAAAAAATACCCACTCAATTTATTATATATTAATACATACCCATTATGACTGTTTTTAATCTGATGTATTTTAATTATCCTACTATTTCTCCGGATATTTTTTCATGTTTGATTCTCTATTAAATTTAAGCCATTGCATTTATAAAATAAACAAATTATTTTTCCGTGCATATAATAAATATAATCTGCAGTAATTTAAGAGAAAGGTGTGACTAATTCAAGTGCATAGCAAAGGATTTCCATTTATATCTGATTCAAATTTGAAAGACACTACATTTAACCACAACAGCCCATACATAGCACGAAATGTGCTTTCTGACAGCATTGCCCAGACATATGCTCAGGAAACTGCACCACAGCAAGAGCAGACTCCCGAACAGGAACTTCCGCCAGGTAATATACCAGCCGCTCCTGCAGAACCCGGAACAATTCCCGAAGAGGTGCCGGAAGAAGTCGGATACTTGACTGTTGGTGTCTTTACCGCGTCAGGCGCACTGCCTGTAGAGGACGCTGTAATAACGGTATATACACTTGATGTGAATGGTGAGGAAGATGTCATATCGCATCTGGTATCAGATCTTAACGGGCAGGTTCCTACCGTAGAATTACCCGCAATATATGATCAATCTGACCCGTTAGAAAGTCCCGAATATTATTTCAGCACTTATAATTTAAGAGTGCAGGCAATTAACTATTACACATACAACATACTTGATTTTCGTGTCTTCCCAGATACTACAACAAGTTTCATGATTGAGATGATTCCTGTTCCGGCAGGTCCCACAGGCACAACACCCGGTATGACATTTGTGGTTCCTCCAAGTCCAGTAGATATTTCAAACGATTAAGGTGGTGTTTATATGAGTATTCAAATACCGGGACTTACACAAGTTGTTATACCCGATGCCATAACTGTACATTTAGGTGCTCCAGATGAGCCTGCTGAAAATGTCACAGTATCTTTTCTTGATTATATCAAAAATGTCGCTTCAAGCGAACTGTATCCGACCTGGCCGGAAAGTGCGCTCAGAGCCAATATTTATACAATAACATCAATTGCGTTAAACAGAATTTTTACCGAATGGTACAGATCAAGAGGTTATAATTTCGACATAACGAACACTACTCAATACGATCAGGCATTTGTAAATAACAGAGGTGTCTTTGATACTATCTCCGCCATTACCGGTGAGTTATTTGACAGCTACATTACAAGGGAGGGGCAGTTAGAGCCGCTCTTTGCACAATTTTGCGATGGCCGAATAACTCAATGCCCCGGTATGTCTCAATGGGGTTCGGTTGATTTGGCAAATCAAGGATACACTCCATATGAGATTCTTCAATACTATTACGGCGATGACATAAGTCTGCAAACAAATACACCTCTGGCAGAAACATATGAGACTTATCCCGGAACTCCTCTTAAATTAGGAGATAACAACCCATATGTATTGGTGACGCAGCTTGCATTAAACACAATATCGACAAACTATCCCGCAATACCTAAAATTCCAAGTATTACCGGAACCTTTGACGATACGACTCAGGCTGCGGTTGAAGAGTTCCAAAGAATATTCAACCTGCCCGTTACGGGAATTGTTGACAAATCTACATGGTACTCAATAAGAAGAATTTATGCGGCCGTTACGGACCTGGCTGAGCTGACTTCTCAGGGAATAGTCATCAGTGAAATACCAGAATTTACACCGGAGCCCATAGAAGGAGAGGTTTCTTCCAGAGTTCAGACCGTTCAATATTTTCTTAATGTGCTGTCCGCTTACTACAATACGATTCCCAGCGTGGACATTAACGGAATATTGAATACTCAAACAAGAGAGGCAATAATGGAATTCCAGAAAGTTATGGGATTGCCTGTTACAGGTATTGTAGACGAACAGACATGGAATTCGATGTATAACAGTGTCGCAGGTATATTAGACACACTGCCGCCGTCAGCCATAGCTCTCCCAAGCCTTATATGGCCCGGAGTCGTTTACAGTCTGGGCTCTGAAGGACCCGGAGTATATATTATTCAGCAATATTTGTCATACATCGCTTCTGTTCTGGAAGGTCTTCCGCCTGCTGAGCCGGACGGCGTTTACGGTCCTGAGACGGAAGAGGCAGTCAGGAACTTTCAGGAATATTTCGGAATAGATGTAACCGGAAAGGTTGATCAGTACACATGGAACAGGATAGTCATGATATATCGAAGCCTGAGATTTGGGGATATTAGAAATATCGGTCAATTCCCAGGCGGTGAAGTAGGAGGTCAGTAATATGCATAATTCGATTAAACCATATTTTGCTAAAAATATGATTATAAATGCAACAGAAACAACAGATGAAACAGGTTTTATCACTGTCAACACATTTACTGCTTTAGGAGCACTTCCGGTCAGCAATGCCGAAGTTTCTGTATATACATGGAACGAAGAAGAAGGATACAGCCTTATTAAGTCTGTCGTAACAGATTCAAGCGGCAAGGCACCTCCTATTGAACTTCCGGTACTGATTAACCGAGGCAAAACTTTCGATGAAGAACAAACTGAATATCATCTGGTTCNNCACGTAGAGGTATTCCCGGATATTACAACCCAGTTCAATGTAAATTTAACTCCGGTTCCGAGAGGAGAACAAAACAGAAATGAAACGCTCCCGATTCCTGCACAGATTAAAAACCCAGAAGGAGGTAGCAATGAAAAGTAAATTGGACGCTGTCAAGGCAGCAAATCCTATATTGGAAATTCAGCTTAATTTAATAGAATTATCACAAGTGTTTCCTGATATTCCAAAGATCCTTCCCACAGGAACATACGACCTTGAAACTCAAAGGGCAGTTACCGAATTTCAAAAAAAATTTAATATTCCAACAACAGGAAAAGTTGACTTAATTACATGGAATACACTTATTAAAGAGCATGAAAAATGCCTCCATTGCATAAGGGTACCTTCCAGCGTTTCCTGCTTTCCTGCCAGCATAGCAGAATATAAAAGAGACGATGCCGGAAGCCTGATTTATATACTACAGCTGATTTTAAAAGATTATCGCAGAAAATACAAAAATTATGCTGAAGTTCATTTGACAGGGATATTCGACGAGCAGACGGAAGAAGCAATCAAACAATTTCAAAAATACAGCCACCTGCCGGTTACCGGGGTACTGGACAGACGGACATGGAACATACTTAACAAAATTAACGAAGCATGTCAGCTGTACGAATAATTATATCTGGCAATGAACAGGATTTATTCGAAATGGTGCCGCAAGATGCGAAACATCATAAAATAAGACCGTTTATTTCAACGGTCTCGATTTTTATTTCCATATTCAAAAGCAGCTGATTGTGACTTTTTATTTTTGCTTTTCCCAGGCAATAAGCACTATGTCTTTGCCTAATTCCATTTTAAGCTGTTCTTCAAAACGTTTAAAATACTCATAATCATTTTCTTTCATATAAGCAATTTTGTAGTTATTATCCATGACTAAACCTTACCTCCATGTTCATTTTTTAGCATTAAGTATTCTCCCTGCAAAACAACCGGAGCCATATTAGTTTAATCAAAATATAAATAAATATTCGAATTGAAACTGTTGAAAGTTAATCTTCCCTGAAAATAATTGTCCCATTTTTCATTTCGTCGACAATTGCAAGACTTTTTAAATTATAACCATGGCTTCTTAGATAGTTTCCGCCTTTTTGGAATCCTTTCTCTATCGCAACTCCGATTCCTTCGACAGTTGCTCCGCTTTGACCTGCCAGTTCGATCAGGCACTTCATAGCATTGCCTTCTGCAAGAAAATCGTCTAATATAAGCAGCCTGTCACTTTCATTCAAATATTTTTTGCTTATCATTATATTATATTCCTTATTTTTAGTATAGGAAAATACTTTACCTTTATATACATCTTTATCAAGATTCAAGCTCTCGGATTTTTTTGCAAATACCACAGGAACTTTAAAATAAAGTGCAGCCATTGCCGCTATTGCAATACCGCTCACTTCTATGGTCAGTATTTTGGTTATATTCCTTTTCTTAAAAAGATTATAAAGCTCTTCTCCCATTTCATATAAAAATTCAACATCAAGCTGATGATTTAAAAAACTGTCAACTTTAAGAACATTTCCTTCTTTAACTTCTCCGCGTTCAACTATCATTTTCTTTAATTTATCCATAATTTTTCCTCTGACTGCTTTATAATTTCCGTAATATATAAACTTTTATAAATAATAATGATATCAAACTAATTAATAAAAATCAAGCAGAAAATATCATTCACATCATCCAAACGATTCCGTACTTAAATTTATACGCGTAATAAAATATAGTTCTATGGGAAATATATAATTGGAGGTGACCATCTTGAAAATAAAAGACATAATGTCTAATGAAATTGCATATGTAAATTCCGATGATTCCATTGAAAAAGCAGCACAATTGATGAAACAGCACAATATCGGTTCTGTTCCGGTTTGCAGCCAAAATAAAGTCATAGGTATTGTAACTGACAGGGACATCGCTCTGAGGTCTGTTGCAGACGGCCGACAAAACCAGTCTGTCGGAGATATCATGACACAAAACCCCGTTACCGGGACACCTGACATGGACGTCCACGAAGCTGCAAGAATTATGGGCAAGAAACAAATACGAAGGCTTCCGGTTGTTGAAAACAACAACCTGGTGGGAATGGTATCATTGGGAGACATTTCGGTAGAACCGATACTGCAGGATAATGCACAACACGCATTGAAAAATATTTCCCAGCCTACAAACAGATTCTCTTAAATTAAATTCCGGGAACGAACCTTTAAAAGATACGTTCCCGGAATAATTTTATCTGCTGTCCCCCATAAAAACCAGACACAGCATTCCCGGTCCGGTATGTGATCCTATTATGGGACCTACATAATTTATAAAAACATTTTTAACATTCACTTCGTTTAAAACCAACTTTTTCAATTGTTCAGCATCCTTTATACAGCCGCCGTGATTAATAAAAAGCGTCTGCTCTTCAGGGTTTTTGATATTTTGCAGTTCATCAAGCAAACCTCTTATCGCTTTTTTTCTACCTCTTATTTTTTTCACCACGTTGAGTTTTCCGTCATTATCAACGTTCAACATGGGCTTAACATCCAATATAGTTCCCACCGCAGCACTCGTTGCCGATATCCTTCCGCCTCTTTTCAAGTGATCCAGGCTGTCTATGATAAACCAGTGATTCGATTTAAGCTTATTGCTTTCAATCCACTCAATAATTTCATCCTTTGACCTGCCTTGCTTTACAAGTTCATTTGCATAAAATACAATTAATCCCAATCCCACGGAAGCACTTTTAGAATCAATGACAGTTATATCCGCTTCAGGCAATTTCTCTAAAATATTATTTCTCGCAGCAATTGAGTTATTGAATGTCTGGCTTAATGCGGAAGAAAAACCGATATAAATCACCGCATTTCCTTCTGCCACATATTTCTTGAATACCTGTTCAAATGTGTATACGGTAATTTGGGAGGTTGAAGGCATGGCTCCGTTTCTAAGTTCATTATAAAAACCTTCGTAGCTTAATGTTTTTCCGAAATCGTCCATATATTCTTTTCCGCTTATGGAATATGGGAATGGTATTACTTCCAGATTATTCTCACGTATGTATTCATATGGCAGATCACAGCATGAATCAGTTATAATAATAGTCTTCATATCAATTTTGTCCCCTCTAATTTACACTATATTTATAAGCTTACGTATATAACTACTTATATAACTAATTAAGTATACTTTATAACAAAAAATATTTCAAGATATGAAAAATCATTATACTATCCAATCACGCCATTAAATACTTTATTTAGCAATTATAGTCCTAAGTTTATTGCCATTCATTTACAATCATTTTAATTAATTTTGAATTTTCCGATTTTATGTTGATTTTAAGCTTTTGTGAAGCATTCTCAAAAACAATTAAATCTCCTTGTGAAATATTCACATTTTCTTCTGAATTCAAGCTGAAAGAAACATTTCCGCTTCCGCAGAAAAACATAACCCAGTCTCGTACACTCTCTTCTTTGGAATTAAATTCAAGCACACAGCTCTCGTTTATTACGGACATACTTCCTGTAAAGTCTTTAGAAACCATCAGGTTAAAATCTTTAACCCTCCCGGCTGCACATGACTCCCATCCTCCGTCGAACACGTCAATTTCTTCATACGGATTCATAACAATATCGTAATGCTCACTGTGAAATATATGTGCCGTTCCCTCAAGCATTATTAAATGGCGAGTATAATTTTTCAAGTTGCTGTATTCGGCTTTTTCATCCGAATTCGATACAGCCCTACTGACTCTGAAGCAGAAGTTCCTTGCCGAAAAATCGGCTTCCTGAGGATAAATATAGTATTGGCTGCTTTCGCCGCCCGCCCATCTTGATACGATTGCATCCTGCTCTTTAACTACTGATATCTTCAATCCGTTACCTCCTCGGTTTGTATAATAGACCGATCTCGCAAGAGTTTCTGATATAGATATATCCACAAATTTAATTTTACGATTCGAAGCTGCTTCGAATAACCAATACAGGACACGGTGCCTCTGAAATTACTCTTTGCGTCACCGATCCCACAAAAAATCGCTTAACTTTAGAANNTTAATTTCAGATACAGTCTCGTTAAGTAACCCATCTTTTACATAATGTGACCCTTCAACTTTAATTTTTCTTGAAGTTAATTTTAAGACTTTTCGACCCAAGGGTAGCATTTTATGGTCAGCAATTAAATCAAAGTTGCCATTTCTGGCCGTCTCAATAACTTTTTCGTACGGCTCGCCCACCAAAACTTCCTTTTCCACTTTAGTTCCGTTAAAATCAAGCCTTGTAACTATTTGATCCAGCAATGTCTGCACATTTTCCACATACTTGCTTTCAAGTTTCTTTTCCAATTCCTCGTTTTCGGTTATTATTGAGCCATCCACAGCACTCCACAAATTTTCATTCCTGTTTTTTCTTTTATATTCTGTCGATTTCACAACAGATATTAACTTTATGGTTAAATTGTACTTTTTTCCTATCTCAATGGACTTCTTCACAGCACTTATTGAAGCATTTGATCCATCCACAGGTACCAGTATTTTTTTCATAATATCACTCTTTCATATTTTTATATTAACATTTCTATGCCATACTCATTATATATCCGATTTTTGACCGGTTTAAACAATCTGTTCTAAATCTGCCGTTTGTATAAGATGGTTTCATTATCCTAATTTATCGCCCTTTTCAACGCTTCTCTCCGGCTGAATCAAAACAACGCCGTCCTTGGTGTAAGCTCCCAGAACCAAAACCTCAGACATAAAATCCGCAATCTGTCTCGGAGGAAAATTTACTACAGCAAGCACCTGCTTTCCGATTAAATCATCGATTTTATACAAATTCGTAATTTGAGTGCTAGATTTCTTTATTCCAATTTCACTTCCAAGGTCAACCAGCAGCTTATATGCGGGACGTCTTGCCTTTTCAAAAACCTCCGCTTTAATAATCTCTCCTACTCTGATATCTATCTTTGCAAAATCATCAAATGTAACCATGTTTTAACCTCACTAATTAATTTTTTATACATCCGTTACTTCAGATAATATCCTTTAATATCNNTTACCTTTTTACCATTAATTGCCCAGAGCAATAATTACTCTCAAGTATCTGTGACTGATATTAAATCCTAATGATACTTCCTTCTAAATATTTACTCTTTAATATTACAGCAAAGCTTTTTTGGCTAATTCCAGGCACTCTCTTCCCTTCAATTCGTTTCCCGAGCATTGCAGCATGTAACTGTTGCCTCCGCCCTTTCCGTTAATCATTGACCTGCACTGCTCAAAAATACCCTTTATATCGAAACTTAAATTTTTAGCCTGTCCGATAACAAGACTGCACTCATTGTCGGACTCGGAAACAAGTACCGCCACATAATTTTCTTCTTTAGTTATTTTAGAACAGATAAATCTTAAATCCTTTACGTCATTGTTGGATTTTGAAAAGATATAACCGGTGCCGTCTTTAAAAACCGTACTGTTTTTCAATTCACTGGCTCTGTATTCATTAAGCTCATTGCTTAAACCGATGATATCCTTTTTTAGTTTCTTGTTTTCATTCACTATTTTTTCAATATTATCCTGAAGCATATCCGCTTTACATGTAAGCGCTGAGGACAGCTCCGATAAATTTTTGTTCTTTGCGGTGTAATCGTTTAATGCCCTCTTACCGCACAAAAATTCCACCCTTGTTCCGTTCTTGTACCTTTCCGTCCTGGTTACTTTTATTATACCTATTTCTCCCGTATATTTAACATGTGTTCCACCACATGCACATTCATCGTAACCTTCAATGTTGATTATTCTTAAAGTTTCCAAATCAAGGGGTGCTTTTCTCAAATTAAGTTTCAGTGCATCCTCATATGTATAATCTTTTGCAGTCACAATTTTATTTTCATATATGATTTTATTGCTTAACTGCTCTGCCTGCTCCGTCATTTCATCAGTCAGAGTTATATCTAAATCAATGGTTGTATAATTGTCGCTCAGATGAAAACCGACAGTGTTGCCATCAAACAGCTCTGCAAATGCATACGATAAAATATGCTGGCCCGTATGCTGCTGCATATAGTCAAACCTTGTGCCAAAGTCTATGGANNAAGTATTATTTCATCACCGTGCTCGCGTACATCAAAAACCTCTATGCCGTTTATTGTTCCGGCATCTTTAGGCTGTCCTCCGGACATATGAGGATAAAATATTGTTTTATTCAATATTACTTCATAACAATCGTTTTTTTGGACGCAGCTGACCACGTCTGCTTCCAGTTTTGTTAAGTATGAATCTTCCTGGAATATCTTTTCGCTTGTATTCAATTTATTTCACCTGCTTCTTTTTATTATATATATTCTATCAAATAATCACTGTAATTTAAATATAAATATTTCTCAGTGGAATTCACAAACTTATTTGCCTACTGCCAGCGGAAAAGTGATATTTGATATAGCTAAATAAAAGTAACCTATACCGGTTAATTGTGCCAAATAAAATTGACATTCCGTACGATTAAACTGCCGACAACTTGGTGCACAAAAAAGGATTAAATCAATACTATGATTTAATCCTTTGATTTTATATTTTATTCTGCGATGCCGCCTTCAACCACTATATTTTCCGGATTTGCAGCCTCTCCATATACCGGTGCCAGTGTTTCTGTATAATCGGCATGGAAGAATTCTTCCCCGGCAAGCTCCTTAATTTCATCATTCAGCCAATTCTTTAGTTCCGTATTGCCTTTCTGCACAGCAGGAGCAATCGTATCAAGATTTCCCAATGATTCAATTCCTACAGTAAATCCCTTGTTTTCAATTGCCCATGCAAGGACTTCCGTATTGTCGGTTGGAAATGCTTCTCCTCGGCCATCTAACAAGGCTCCGTAAGCATCACTGTACTGGTCAAATTTAAGCAAATTCACTTCCGGATAATTTTCCGTAAAGAAAGTATCGGCAGTAGTTCCTTTTGCTACAATTAAAATTTTTCCTTTCAACTGTTCCGCATCTGTGATTAATGCGCCGTCCGGCGATACAACTCCCAAAGAGCTGTTTTTATTTAAAAAGCGGCAGTTTTTCCAGGAATATTATATCTTTTCTCTTAGCCGCATCACCTTCTGCAAGTATTGCAGCTTTTGCAGCAATTTNNCAGCTTCCACCAGCCTTTCGATAGCCGACAGCGATTCTCCGGTACTTATAACATCATCTATTATCGCAACACGCTTACCCTTAATTTCCAAAGCATCCTGTTCGTCCAGAACCAGAACCTGCTTTTTTTGTGTTGTTATAGATACTACTTCGTCAACAATTGGTGAATCCATGTAGGGCTTGATGCTTTTTCGTGCAACAATGTACTTTTTCATTTTCAGCAATCTTGATATTTCAAAAGTCAATGGAATCCCCTTTGCTTCGGCTGTCACCAGATAATCAACATCAGGCAGTTTTTTTGCTAATTCTCCGGCCGAAGCACAGACAATTTCAGTATCACCCAAAATAACAAAGCTTGCTATGCTCAAATCATCGTTAATCCGAATAATCGGAAGCTCTCTTTTAACTCCTGCTACTTCAATACTGTATGTTTTCATTATATCCTCCTGTAATTTACATTCCTACCATCATGGCAGCTGTTCTGAATATCACTCCTGCCAGCATACCATAAAAAGGATCGGAAATTGCCGTAACTGTCATTGNNCGCCTACCATGACACCTCCTGGTATGTCAGCCACACTTAATGCAGCCATTGCGCTGCTGGGAGCCGTAACAACAGCACCAAGCACAAATAAAAATCCTGCGATTCATTCGCTGGGAACATAATTTCCGATTTTAGGAAGCAGTCCCGCAAACAGAATTATCGCCATTATGCTCATCATCAATACCGCAGAACGCAGCGGATTGGGAGCACTGCCTGTTGCGGAAATTATGGACTCCACAGGCCCTCCGCCGAAAAGAGCGGATGCAAGGTCAGCCAGACTACTTACAACCGACAGATGGTCTATGTTCACATTTATATTTGCCATTGAACCGGTAATTTCTCCGAATGCAATATTGGCTCCGATGTTTAAGCAGATTAAAGCCAGTGCCCCCTGTATCACGCCTGCATTGATAATAGGCTTCTGAAATACAAGTTTTTCTCGTTCGGTAACCTTAATGTCTGTTTTTTGTTTTAATGCCAGTGCAAGAAAACTTGAACCCACAACAGATAATGTGACAGTATAAACAAGGTCTTTTGTAATCATATAGACTACAAAGCTGACGGCTATTGAGAAAAATCCTATTGTTTTATTTTTTTTAGCCATACCCAATGCCACATTGGCAAGCATAATACCTACACCCGCCATCATGCCGTTTGTAATGGCAGGTCCTATAAAACCCACTATCCTTTCCAAAAGTCCGAACAATCCTATCAAAGTCATTCCCACGGCAGCAACAACAATCATGGATGTCCTTTCTCTCATATCTTTCCCCATCGTTCCGGCCAGTGTAATAGTTTCGGCCTGGAATGAAACAGGTGCAACAACACCGAGAGCTAAACATCCCACAGCCCCCACAACAAATGCAAAAGCCGTAGGCACAGATGCAAAACCGAATGATAAAGCAAGTAATCCTTGTGGCAATCCATTAAGAACAACACTTAATGCTGCAAGTAAATCTTTTAATAAATCCATTATTCCCTCCTAAGTATTGCCCTCTGTATATATGGAAAAACAAAAAAATCTGAATTTCCATATGAGGAGAATTTCAGATTCAACAAAACAAACAGTCATTCATTAATTGACTGCGCATCTGTCATTCAACTCATAGCGGGATAATTTCCGGTTATCCCGTAGAAACTTTCGAACCATATTATCGAAGATATATGAGAGGACGAATTAATTTACTTAAATATAACAAATTGTTCGACATTTTACAATATTTTTTTCAATTTATTTTTATCCATTGTGTGTTATATGAGGGTATTTTTTACATTTACTGTTTGTGATAATGCAGCACTGCTTTTTCTCTTAATCATACGCAAAGCCGTACAGCCTGCTGCGGGCATAAAAAAAGCAGTTAAGTTATCTTAACCGCCTCATGTTTTATTTTATGACTCTTGTTGCTCCGTAATAGTAATTGGAAAAATATCCATGTGTAAGTGTATCAATGCTGACAGTTCGTCCCGGTATGGTAGAATGAATAAAATTACCGTCACCAACATAAATTCCCACATGATTCAGACCTGATGAACTTGCTGAATATTTGAAATAAACCAAATCGCCCGGCATTAACTGGGACTTGTCTACTCTTACTCCGATTGAATACTGATCTGTTGAAGATCTTGGCATCTGAATTCCGAAATTAGCCATTACATACTGGACAAATCCGGAGCAGTCAAATCCGCTCGGTGTGTTTCCGCCACTTACATACGGAACTCCCAAAAACGTCTTGGCATATTCCACAATTTCGTTTCCTTCAGCCTGTGTCTCAGTACCGTCATTAATTCTTACGTATTCTCCACATACATACGCGGTCTTGGATTCAAAATTAATTTCATACCATCCGTCGGTTTCGGACAGTAATTCCAAGGTTGTCCCAAGCGACAGCCTGCCTATCTTTTCAGTATCGGTTGAAGGACCGCTTCTGACATTTAAAATATCTACAATTACAGTTCCTTTTTCAATAGACGGTTCTTCCAGAATCTGTGCCATAACAGTTTGTTCTGCATCCTGATTATCTTCCACAACTTCAACTTCATCCGCAAATGCTGGACTATATAACAATATTGAAGAAATACCCGCAATTAAAATCGTTTTCCTGATTTTTTTCATATGTATACTCATATTAATTATTTTCCTTTTCACTGAATTTTAATGTAGAAACAATATGTAACCCTGATTTTAGAGTCAACTAATTTTTAAGATGTGATTAATTTGTTCCACTTTATGAAAACGGTAACCTTGAATATAATATCAAAACTTGTCCAAATTGTCAATGGAAACTTTTAACTGATACCACAGCAATTGATAATTACAACAAAGACAACCCGGACTAAAAATAAAATCTGACAAGCTGTTTCTGGCATGAAGAAATATAAAAAAGAATAAGCTCAAAACTTATTCTTTTTTATATTCTAACAATTTCCCTCATAGACATAATTAAGCTGCTTTCTTGCTGTTTCGGCAAGCTTATATACTTTTTTAACATCCGTCGGTCTTTTCCCGGACATTTTGTAGCATGGAAAAAACCTTGATATATGCAGTGGTATATCTTTATTTACAGAAGCTATAAAACGGGATAATTCTGTAATTTCTTCTTCACTGTCATTCTCATCCGGAATTACAAGAGTGGTTACTTCCACATGGGAGTTTTCAGAAACAAGCTTAATGAATCTTTTAACCGTTTCAAGATTTCCGCCAACATCATTATAGAACTTTTCCGTAAAACCTTTAAGATCCACGTTAAAAGCATCAATGAACGGAAGCATCTCTTCAATAGGATCTTCACAAAAACACCCGTTTGTCACTACTACATTTTTCAATCCTTTTTTTGCTGCAAGCATCGCACAATCTCTTACATATTCATAGCCAACGAGAGGTTCGTTGTAAGTATAAGCGATGCCGATATTCCCTCGAGGCAGTAAATCCATTGCGATTTGTATTAAATTTTCGGGAATGATGCGCTGTGTCTTTATATCGTTCTTCTCTGCCGCGGAAATTTCATAATTCTGACAGAAGGAGCATTTCAGGTTACAGCCATAGCTGCCTGCAGATAAAATTTTACTGCCGGGATAAAAATGCCTGAGTGGTTTCTTTTCGACAGGATCAAGAGCAATGCAGGTAATCTCGCCGTAGTTCACAGGAACAATCTCACCTCCGGCATTGCTTCTCGCATTGCATAAACCTGTCTGGTTTTCATCAAGCCTGCAATGATGTGGACATAACTTGCATTCTGTTTTACTCAATGTTTCTACCTCATTTATAAATCTTCTCTGAAAATTTTCTGCTGTTTAATCTTCGTGCGTTTATTTTCAGGCAGTATCACTTAAGCTTATCCCAGTCTTCTTTCAACATGGCATACACAGCCGTGTCGCATATGCCGGTATTGTTTTTGCCTCCCCGCTTCATGATGCCCTCAAACCTTAAACCGCACTTGCTCATTACCTTGCCGGAAGCAGGATTTNNTCCTGTTCACACCAACTTCTTCAAACAAAAACTCCATGACGGCATGCATGGCCTCTGTGGTAATACTTTTGTTCCAGAACGCTTTTCCTATACAGTATCCTACTTCCACAGCCTCTATGCCTTCGTTCATATGAACCACAGCGATACTTCCGACGGCCTCATTTGTTTCCTTATATTCAATGCACCATTGATAGTAGTCAGCATTCGCATACTCTTCAATAAAATCAGACACAACCTTATTTGTTTCTTCAATATTTTTGTGCGAAGGCCATGTTATATATCTGGTTACATCGTCGTCATTTGCCCAGTTGTTGTACATATTTTCGACATCCGTCATTTCGAACTTTCTTAAAACCAGCCTGGCGGTTTCAATCGTCTTTGTTCCTAAATGCTCCATTAACCCTCCTTGAAACGGAATTATAAAATTCCATTAATTGATTATTTCTATATAATCTTGAATAGACGCTATGGATTACTTTTCTTTAAACATTTAAAATCAGTTCATCTATACCTTTTCTGGCTGCCGGTTGCTCTCTTTCCTGCAGCTCTTTGCTCAGATTGCTTTTATCTCCGTACCTGCCCAATGCAACTACTGTAATTAAATCATATTCATCCGAAATATTAAATTCCCTGTATGCCTTTTCCTTGTCGAAACCGCCCATTGCATGAGTTATCAGTCCACGCCTCTGAGCTTCGAGAGCCATGAATCCCCATGCTGTTCCTGCATCAAATTCATGCCATTTGTTATTTTTATTATTATGCTCAAAGTTCTTCTTTGATGCAATCAAAATCAATACAGGTGCACGGTTGGCCCATTCCTGATTTGACGGTGCCAATATTCCTCTTAATCGTTTGAGTTTATTCTCGTCGTCTGCTACAATAAAACGCCACGGCTGTTCATTAAAGCAGGATGGTGCATAGCTGGCAGCTTCCAGTACAGCCATTAATTCATCCTTTTCGACAGGAGCTTCATCAAATGCTCTTGGTGACCACCTTTCCTTTATTTCTTTCATCACTTCATACTTAAATTTTCTTTCCATGCATATCTCCTTATATAATTTTAGTATAAAATTTTCTCACTCTCGGTCCGTCAAATTCGCAGAAATAAATTCCCTGCCATGTTCCAAGTTTAAGTTCTCCATTTTCAATTATTACGGAACATGAAGATCCCATGATAGATGCCTTTATGTGAGCGTGCGAATTTCCTTCCGCATGCCTGTGGCTTGGATCTTTCGGAAATACCTTTCTTAAGGTAGTCAGTATATCATACACTACATCCGTGTCAGCGTTTTCATTCATTGTAACTCCGGCTGTTGTATGAGGCACAAACACAGTAACTATGCCGTCCTTTATCTCACTGCTTCTCACATCATCTTTTATAGTATCCGTAATATTTATAATTTCATCAGATTTTGCTGTTCTTATCGTATGTTCCATTATATCACTTCCTGAAAAATATTATATTTCTTTTTGTTTCTCGTATTATAATAGTGTACGTAATAATGTACGTTCATTATATGATTTCCATTATCAATTATAAATTAGAATAAATTTTATCATAACTTGAAATCCTGCGCAAATTTCTTAATATCCTCATGACGGATATATGACTTGTTTGATGTTATTTTGGCAACTTTTTTGACTATTAGTTTTTCCATGAAGTTCATGCTGTTAAAATTAAATTCTCCGCCAAAATATTTTATTAATTTTGCTTTGCTAATTAATTCGGAAGGAAAGTTTTCTTTTATTTCTTTTTCAAGCATGTCACCTTCCTGCATGCCGCAGATAAATAAACCTGTTTCCTTGGTCAATAATTCGTTCAGATTACCGGATATGAAGTCAGTAACTTCTTTTTGGATTTTCCCCATGTAGATAGAACCTCCTATTATTACTCTGTCATATTTCGAAAGGTTCAAATTGCTTTTTTCTTTTAAATTGACAAGTTCCACATCTTCCTTCAGCTCCTTTGATAATTCCACAGCGCATTTTTTCGCACAGCCGTACTTTGTTGCATAAGCTATTAAAGTATTCATACTTCCTCCATTATTTATTAAATGCATTTTCGATAACTTAAGATAGGCCTTACTGGTTACCGTTCCTCCCGACACGGCATCCACTGTTATATTTTGTTTTTTAATAACTCTCTGAAACAGTTGTCTGCTTACTTCTTCATTTGCGATTTTCACATCTTCTCCTATTTCTATTTTTATAATTTTATGATTTTCTACAGTTACATTCAATTCATTTGACCATCTGCCAAAATCATACCTACCGTTGTAAACTCCATCCTCAGTTTCAGACAGGTCTACGGGATTAATACTTACATTTAGCCCTTCCTCCAGGCCCTGGCTTAAATAAAACACTCCTGCCGCACCTACANNTACAATAACAAACAAAAGAATTATAAAGCCAAAAATTTTAAATATTTTCATTAATGCCTCCTTCTATATTTTAATTACAACTTCTTCAATAAAGCAATTTATTAATCTCTGTCTTTGATTTGCATCTATGTGCTTTTCAGTAATTATTTTGAAAATCAGCCCCATGGCAGAAGCCGCAATTATCTGCGATTTTAATTCTGCAATATCATCATCCATGTCAGGATGAACTTCCTTCAAGCATTTGTAAAGAACTGACAATGCAGTTTTTTCTTTTGAAGCTCCCTTGTATAGATACGATGTGTATCTGAGAACCTGAGGGTCCTTGTTCATCTGAGCCGTTAAAAATTCATCGTGCATTTTCAATGCTTCTTCTATATAACTTCGTGTCATTCTTATTAACTTTTCCATGGGAGTTAAGTTTTCAATATCTGTTTTAGAAACCGCACCGACTATTTTCATATAACCGGTTCTCATGACATTGTTCAAGATTTCATCCTTATCCTTGAAATAATGGTATATGATCGAAGGAGAATATTCTATCCTGCCGGCAATCTTTCGAATTGACAAATTGTCGAAACCTTCTTCTGAAATAATTTCTCCGGCTGCTGAAATTATTAATTCCTTCATTGCCTTGATTTCTTTTTCTCTTCTTGTTTGCATTTCAACTCCTTTTGTGAACGTCGTTTTATTATTGAACAGTGTTCAATAATAAAAATACCACTTTAGCAGCTATCAGTCAATACATTTTTTATAATCTTAATAATTTACTGTGAGCCATGATATTTTTTTAATCAGGGGTGGAAATTTTTCTGAATATTATGTATAGTAAAACAGAGAGGTGAATTGCTTATGAAATTTAATAATATAATTGAAAGAAATATCTTTATAAAAAATATACCTGCCGTATTGCTCACTCCAAAGGACGGCTCGAAACCGTATCCTACAATATTGCTGTATCACGGCTGGGGATCTGATACGGAAAAGCAAAGATTCAGAGGATTTATACTGTGCAGTCTTGGTTATCAGGTCATAATTCCCTGTGCGGTCTATCACGGCACAAGAAATTCAATAGATCACAATAACATGCAAAATGCAATTAAATATTTCTGGAACGTTATAATAAATAATATTGAAGAATCCGACTACATAATAGATGAAGCTGCAAATAACTTCAACGCTGATCCTGACAGAATAGGGCTGATTGGAAACTCCATGGGCGGATTTACCTCAGCAGGAATATTTGCAAAAAATAAAAACATAAAAGCTCTTGTTGTCCTTAACGGTTCATGCGACTGGGAATGCTCGAACAAAATATTTATGGAGCAGTTAAAATCTGTGGATGTGGGAAAGCAGGAGGAAGATGAAATAAATAAATATGATCCTTCAAATAATATGGAAAATCTTATAAACAGACCGATCTTGCTGCTGCATGGAGATAAGGATACTATTGTTTCTGTAAAAGCTCAGAGAAATTTCTATAAAAACGCTCTACCGCTGTACACGGATAAAGAAAAGCTGAATTATATCGAATATCCTAATCTAAATCATTTCGTAACCACAAACATGATGGAAGAAGCCGCATCTTGGTTCGGCAAATACTTATAACATAAAAACACCGAATATTTTAAATGCTTGCCTGAAATATTCGGTGTGTAATGGCTGCTTTTGGTTTTGTACAAAGAAAAAACTACGGATTGCTCCGTAGTCAGACCTGCACTGTTATAACCGCTTAAACGATAATAATGAATAAGTGCTCTTTCTGCATCCCCTCTATCATCTATTATTAACCTTCGAGATTCTATTAGATCTATTTGCTCTTCTATGGTTTTAAACGGTTTTATATTCTCCGATATTTATTTCTCCTAAAAGTAAAATGCCTGCCATGTTGATACAAGTATCATGGTCTGGATGCCATAAGTTTCATATGAAATTTCGGTAGATTTTACTCATTGACAATTAAAGCTCTTACAAATATCATTACCATAATTTATCAAATATAGTATTATTATCATAAGGTGATTATATGGTGGAACATAAATATATAAAAGAACGAATTGATGATCTCAANNCTCAACTTTTAGAAAAATCAAAAGAAGCATTTACCTTAGCTATTGAACTTTATAATAAGCCGACTATAAAATATAGTGTTGAAGGATTTAGCCTTTTTATTTGTAATGCGTGGGAGTTAATGCTTAAAGCATATATGATAAATAAATCAGGTAGCGACAGTATTTATTACAAGGATAATCCTAATAGAACAATTACCTTGGAAAAATGCATTCAAAAAATATTTACCAACAACAAGGATCCGTTAAGATTATTGAACTTAGAAATATAAGCACTCATTATATAACTGAAGAATACGAAATGGTCTACGTTCCATTATTTCAATCATGTGTCTTTAACTTTATTGAAAAAATGCAAGATTTTCATGATAAAGATATGACAGAAATAATCCCACAAAATTTTTTAACTTTAGCAGTAAGCATGAAATCTCTCAATATACAAGAGGTTCGTGCTAAGTATCCTGATGAAATAGCAAATAAATTAATAGGTAATAACAAAATTATAACCGAAATGACGAATAAGAATAATTAAAGAATTAAAAGACCCTAATAATACTCACACATACAATGCCAAAGCCTGTATAGAACAAATAAATAAAAAGTTGGAACAATTAAATATAACGCCGAAAGAATTAAATATGATTTCAACAAATTCTGAAAAAAAAGCAACTTTCAATATGTACCATTTCACAAATTTTTGTAAATATTATGGATTAAAACAAAATCAACGATATTGTTATGCATTCAAGACAAGCAAAGACAGCAAAAATTTATACTACAAATATTCGATACAAACAATTGATTTTATAGTTGATGAAATAAAAAAAGATCCTGAAAATATAATAGAATCTATAAAAACAAGGGTAAAAAAATAAGTTAACCCCATGGGCAAAGGAATTCTTGGTATTAACCTACTCTAATTCGAGAACCCAACCTTATCCTTCACGAGTTAACCATTTCTTTACCACTATTATAATATTATGCTAATGATATGTCAACTTATACATCTAAATATTACAAAATTATAATTTAAATTTTTTATTCTGACCTTTTTCGATATCATAAATAATAATTAAAGTACCATGTAAGAGTGAGAAATCCCAAGTTGAGCTAACACCATTCAATTTGAACGATGATATATACAAAATGAGAAAAAACAAATGGGTATTGAATACCGTCGTGATGATAAATACTGCTTCCGAATTCGAAATGGCGGGGATAAATTGTACTAAAAATTATTTCTGTTAAAAAAGCTATCTGAGAAGGATATAGAGGATAAAAAATATCCTAAAGAAGTTAATGANNAATTCATTCTAATTTGCCCCATTCAATTATCATTTATAAAAAATATTAGATTTTCAATATATTATACGAAGTAAAGATACATCATGATGTAGTTTTGAATGTTATGTATTTGAGTTAGTTTAATTAAATTATCGCATCATTTCAACGTTTTTTATTTATTAATTTAATATTCATTCATTTAAAAAACATTACTTTCATAGCAAATTTGCCCCAGATTTGCCCCAAAATATTTGCGGTAAGTTTGCTTTCTTTTAAGCAATATTGCTAATTTTGCAATCAAAATGGATATTGTTATCTATAAATTAATGTGCGCAATTTTATACGGTCATTGCTCCGTTGGACGAATTTCGTCGACCGAACTATTATAGAATAGCCACTCGTAAAAAACGCTGGCTGGATATGTAACACAATCACAGGGTAGCAAACGGCACATTAGGTGGTCCGGCTGCCCTGACTCTATTTAATATATAAATATTAGCATATTTTCAAAATTTGTCAATTAGTTAAAATACCGAGATAAAAGGTACTGTATTCGCTATCAATTTAATTGACTACGGAATTTATACTTTTACCAGGTATACAGTAACACATCTTCTGTACAAGCATATAATAAAACAAGCCAAGTTATTAAACAGGGCAGCCCTTGACACACCTTAATGATGGTCTGGCTACCCTGAATTTCTATTTCAAAATATTTGTAAAGAATTAGCTGCGCTTACATAAAATATATTACAAAGGAGGATGTTTATTATCTTATGATTATCAAATATGCAAACAACTTAATAACCCCGATCAGCGAATCGGGTTTTATAAAAGTACGCGTAATAACAGAACTTGGAGCCATTCCTTTAGAGGGCTCTACAGTAACGATTTATGCTTCGTTAAATGAGTTGGTGCCAATTGAAACCGTTACAACAGATGAAAATGGCAACGCGCCTATATTAAAAATACCTGTAGCGTATAATCCTGAAGTTACAGAGATGAACCCTAATTATCCCTATACAGATTACAATATAAGAGTGCTGCATGAAGGCTACTACCCTATTTTAATATATAACATTCAGGTATTCCCAAATATAACTACAGATTTTATTGTAAACATGACTCGTATACCGTTTAATGCTCCTTATCCTCGCAGGGAAAGGACAATAACAATACCCCGAACGTAATGTCCGGGGTATAAAGGAGGTGAAAAACCATCATAGTAGCTACACGCTACTGTCTTATATTATGCTTGTACACAATGCTTGTTACATGGTAGGGGAAATGGAGTAATCTCCGCAGGTTATTTATTCATAGCCCCCGCCAATTTCAGCAGCAACGCATCACCGTATTTGTAATACAGCAAGTACTGTATTGTGTTTTCGTCAACGCCAGTTTTTTCTTGTACAATGTTTATAGCTTCTTGTACTGTCATATCTTTGTCCTCCTTTTTCGCTACATATTCAACCCCAAATGCAGCACATATTCCCTTTGCCAATCCAACGGTACATCTTTTCCTAAAACTATCCTGCAAAGCCAAATCGGCGTCAGTACGGTTATCCATAAAACCGAATTCAACCAGTATGGCCGGACATTTAGGTTCTCTTACCATGTGGAAATTTNNCTTGCCGGCAGCCTCTATCCTTAAGACCTGTAGCTTGTACCACATATGGATGAATTATACTTGCATATTTTGCGTCAGCAACATTCCCGGGGTAACTGTATGTTTCCGTGCCGGCAGCTATAGCCTGCCATGTACCTGTAACTGCATTGTAGTGTATCGACACACAGAAATCAGCACTTGCTTTGTTGCATAGGTCGGTTCTGTGCTGTAAAGGTGTATCCTCTTCGGTATCAGATAGCATGATTGTGTTAAAACCACCTTTTTAATTCCGCTTCGAGATACTTCGCCACAGGATGATTAAACTCCCATTCATGCATAAAAGAACCGCCTGGG